>JAJYVT010000066.1 GCA_021791845.1 Actinomycetes bacterium
CCCGTGCGCGGCGGCGGCGGCGCTGATCGAGCCCAGCTCTCCCACGCTGACCAACAGGTCGAGCGACGGGAGGTCCGGATGGGGTTGGGGCAGGGGCATGGGCGAGGTGCGGCGGCGCGACGGGCGCCGGCTGACGCTCGGTGGTCGGCGCGCTCGCGACAGTCTGCCATCGCGTGCCCGAGCGGATCAGGACCAGAACGGGGACAAAGGTCCCTGGCACGAACGTTCGCCATGCGGTTACATGGGAACGGTAACGGCGTGAGCAGCCCGAGGGGTCCGATGCGAGGTTCTGGAAGATCTGCGGCCGGGGACCGGACAACCGGGCTCCGTCTGTCTCGGGTCCCGGTGCCGCGGTCGCGCCTCGTGTCGGTGGCCGTGATCGCCGTCCTCCTGGCGACGGTGACCGCTCTGCGCTGGTTCTACTACGGGGCCGGTGAAGCGGTGGCGCTGCTGTACGTGGTGCCGATCGCCCTCGGCGCGCTGCGCTTCGGGCGTCGGGGGGGCGCCGTGATGGCCGGGTTCGGCATCACCGCCTTCGTCGTGCTGGAAGCGGTCCACGGCCATGGCGATCTCGACATGAGCGGCTGGGTGGGCCCGCTGCTGGCCATGGCGATCGTGGGGGGCCTCGTCGGCCACCTGAGCTCGGTCGCCGACCTCCAGGAAGCCGACCGCCGGCTCCAGGCGCAGCAGATCGAGGAGCTCCGGGACGCACAGCGGTCGGCCGCGCAGGCGGGTGACTCGATCGTGCAGCAAGTTGCCGCCGCCCGCTGGATGCTCGAGTCAGGGCTGAGCGAGGAAGCGTTCGTCACGCTCGACAACGCCGTGGCCGAGGGCATCGCCGAGGTCAGCGGCGCGCTGCCGCCCCTCCCTCGCGAGCCGACGGCGCCGTAGGGACCGGCCCCGCCGTAGGGACCGGCCCCGCCGGTCACAGGGTCCCGGTCAGGGCCTGCAGGCCGAGGCTGGCCAGGCCCACGGTGAGCCAGAGGATCGCACCCAGCACGAGCGGTCGCAGCCCGGCCCGGCGGATGTGGCCGACGTCGGTCGACAGCCCGATCGCCGCCAGGGCCGCCGTGATCATCCACGTCGCCAGGTTCGACAACGAGTGGTGCCAGCCGGCCGGGACGAGGCCCACCGTGTTGACGGCGACGGCGCCCACGAAGAAGACGATGAAGACCGGCAGCACCCGGCGCAGGTCCATGCGGCGGCGGACCGTCCGCCCCTCGATCCGACCCTCGGCCACCGCCTCCCGGCGTCGGCCACGCAGGGCGGCGAGGCCGAGGGCGATGGGGATGATGGCGAGGGTTCGGGTGAGCTTCACGATCACGCCGTAGGACGCTGCGGCGTGGCCGTAGGTGGTGGACGCGGCGACGACGGAGGAGAGGTCGTTGATGGCGGTGCCCGCCCACAGCCCGAAGGTGCGCTGGGAGAAGCCGAAGACGTGACCGAGCGTCGGATAGAGCAGCACCGCGACCACGTTGAAGGTGAAGATCGTGGCGATGGCGTAGCTGACGTCGGCCTCGTCGGCGTCGATGACGGCGTCGGTCGCGGCGATGGCGGATGCCCCGCAGATGGCGGTGCCGACGCCCACCAGCGTGGCCAGGTCGGCGGGCAGGCGGAGCAACCGCCCGGCCAGCCATGCCACGCCGAGGGCGGCAACGAGCGTCCCCACCAGCACCGGCAGGGAGCGGGTGCCGGTGGAGAGCACCTGGCTGAGGGACAGCCCGAGGCCGAGCACGACGATCGACCCCTGGAGCACGCTCTTGGAGACGAAGGAGATCCCGGGCTTGAAGCGGGCCGAGGGCCGCCGGACGACGGCGATCACGATCCCGCAGACGATGGCGATGACCGGCGCCCCCACCACCGGGGCGAGCCCGCCCACGAACGTCGCCGCCGCCGCGAGCGCGACCGAGGCGAGGACGCCGGGCAGGAGGGCGACGACGCGCTCGGCCATGCCGGTTTGTGGGGACGGGGCGAGCACCGCCGCCCCTGCGCCGCCCGCTTCCGTCTCGATGTCGTGCACGGCTTCCACCGCCCACCTCCTCTCGGAGGCCAGTGTCGGCGCGCCGGGGGCGGGCCGGAAGGGGCGACCTCCTGATGCAGATCCAAGGCACGCTTATGGCAAGGGGTGAGATGACCAAGGGCCCTGGTCGGAACGAGCAGGTGGGAGGCACGATCACCGGGTGGCACCGGACCCCCCGCCGATCCGCTTGGAGGACGTGTCGAAGCGGTACCGCGGTGGGAGCCGGGGTGTCACACACGTCGACCTGGAGGTCGAAGAGGGCGAGGTGTTCGCCTTCCTCGGGCCCAACGGGGCCGGGAAGACCACCACCATCCGGCTCCTGTTGGACCTGATCCGTCCCGATGCCGGATCGGTGCGGCTGTTCGGACGCGACGTCCGGGCGCACAGCGTGGAACTCCGGCGCCGGATCGGCTACCTGCCCGGGGACCTGTGCCTCTACGAGAACCTGACCGCCCGGGAGCTGCTCACCCACTTCGCCCATCTGCGAGGTGGCCCGACCTGGAGCGCGATCGAGTCGCTGACCGGTGCGTTCGAGGTGGAGGTGGACCGGCCCATCCGGACGCTGTCGAAGGGCAACCGCCAGAAGGTCGGCCTCGTCCAGGCGATGATGGGCGACCCCGACCTCCTGATCCTCGACGAGCCGACCTCGGGCCTGGACCCGCTGGTCCAGACCCAGGTGCACCAGTCGATGCGCGCCGCCGCGTCCCAGGGCAGGACGGTGTTCCTCTCCTCGCACGTCCTGTCAGAGGTGGGCCGGGTGGCGGACCGGGTGGGGATCATCCGCGAGGGCGCGATGGTGGCGGTCAAGCGGGTGGCCGACCTCCAGCACGCGCTGTACGCCTTCGACCGGCGCGACCTGGCCGTCTGACCACCTGACCGCCCGACTGCCCTCGTGCGGGGACCGGGGGGCCGGGGGCGCACGAGAGGCCGGCGCCAGGCGAGAGGCCGGGGGGCTACGAGCCGTCCGGTGCCACGAGACGGTCGCCGGGCGCGGGCGACCGCGCCCCACCGAGCGCCTCCAGCAGCACCGGGTCGGCGGCGGCGGGGTCGGTGACGACCCAGACCCCGCTCGCGCCACAACCGGTGCAGCGCAGCGCGTAGAGCGTCGCGTGCCCGTCCCCCTCGCCCCGGGCGACCTCGACCACTGCCTCCACCACGAGGTGCTCGGGCCCGACCCACACGTCGCAGGACGCGCACCGCAGCGCGCCCCCGTCCGGCTCGAACCTGCGCACGAACCCGGCCCGGGCGAGCCGGTCGAGCGCTTCCGCCAAGCTCTCGCTCACGCTTTCGTCCTCCTCCCGGCCATCCTGCCCCGTCGCGGTGGGTCGCCGCCGCGATGGGTGCTGCCGGTGACGGGCACGCGCCGCCTGCAACGATGTGGCCGTGGGCATCTGGCGGGACGAGGTCGTGCCCCGGGCGACCAACGTCCTGCTCGACTCGCCGGAGGTGCGCCGCCTCCGGGAGGAGGCCGTGGCCGGCACCCGGGGCGCGGTGGTCGAGATCGGCTTCGGCTCCGGGCTCAATCTCCCCTGGTATCCCGAGGCGGTGCGAACGGTGCTGGCGGTCGAGCCGTCCCGGGTCGCCCGGCGGCTGGCGGCCCGGAGGATCGACGCGGCGCGGTTCCGGGTCGAGCTGGTCGGCCTCGACGGGCAGGCGCTCCCCCTCGACTCGGCATCGGTCGATGCCGCGGTGTCCACCTTCACCCTGTGCACCATCCCCGATCCCCATCGGGCCCTCGCCGAGGTGCTCCGGGTGCTCCGGCCGGGCGGCACGTTCCACTTCTTGGAGCACGGCCGTTCGCCCTCCCCCGCCGTCGCCGCGTGGCAGCGCCGGCTCGACCCGCTGCAGCAGCGCGTCGCCGCGGGCTGCCACCTCGACCGGCCGATCACCCAGCTGGTGGAAGAGGCCGGGTTCGCCATCGTCCGGCTCCGCAACGACCAGCTCTCGGGCCCCAGGGCCCTGGAGCCCTTCGGGTACCTCTACCTCGGCGTCGCAGCCAAGCCGGATCCCGAGCGCCCGCGCCGGACGGCCCCGGACTGACGGCGACCCCCGGGTCTCCTGCCTTCCACCCCCCCTCGGCCCCGGATGGGACCTTCGGCTCTATTTCCGCTGCCCGGGAAGTCCGTGCCCGCAGGCGTCGTTGCCACAGACGGGGTGCCCACGACGGGCACGTCGAGGAGGTGCGGTGCCATGCAATTCGTCCGGTTCATGGAGAGCGGCGTCGGGCGGCTGGCCCGGGTTGCCGCCGGGCTCGTCCTCGTCGGGCTGGGTGCCTGGCTCGGGACCTCGCAGACGGCCGGGTGGTGGGCCCTCGCCGCGGTGGGCCTGGTCCCGCTGGGGGCAGGGGCGTTCGACGTCTGCCTGGCAGCGCCGCTCTTCGGCGCCCCGCTGCGGCACGCCCACCCGGGCGCCTGAGACCGCCGACGCCGGCGCCGACTCGGTCGCACCGGGCGGCAGGCCTTGCGCCACGGTTCGGGCGCGGTAACGATGCAGTGCAACGATTCGGTTTCCCACCAGGGCGACCGATGGAAAAGGAGGGGTCGCGATGCCTCGTCACTACGCCCGCCTGACGGAGCCGCTGGTCCGAGAGGGCGGCACCCTCCGCCCGGCAAGCTGGGAAGAGGCCCTCGACCGGGCCGCCGCCGGCTTCGCCGCCCACCGGGGGACCGAGTTCGGCATGTTCAGCTGCTCGAAGTCGAGCAACGAGGTGAACTTCCTCGCCCAGAAGTTCACCCGTGCCGTGATGGGGTCGAACAACATCGACTCCTGCAACCGCACCTGACACGCTCCCAGCGTCGCCGGTCTGGCGGCAGTGTTCGGTGCCGGAGGCGGCACCAGCTCCTATCGGGAGATCGAAGAGACCGACCTCATCGTGCTGTGGGGGTCGAACGCCCGTGAGGCCCACCCCATCTTCTTCCACCACCTGCTGAAGGGGTTGCGCCGGGGGGCACGCATGTACGCCGTCGACCCGCGCCGGTCGACCTCGGCCCAGTGGGCCGACGTCTGGCTCGGCATCGACGTCGGCTCCGACATCGCGCTGGCCAACACCGTCGCCCGGGAGATCATCGCGTCCGGTCTGGTCGACACCGAGTTCGTCCGGCGGGCGACCACCGGCTTCCAGGAGTTCGCCGACTCCGTCGAGCCCTTCACCCTGGCCGAGGGCGAGCGCCTGACGGGGGTGCCGGGCGAGGTGATCGCCGACCTGGCCCACGCCTACGCCAAGGCGGGCCGGGCGCAGCTGTGCTGGACGCTCGGCATCACCGAGCACCACACCGCCACCGACAATGTGCTCGCATTGTGCAACCTCTCCCTCCTGACCGGCCACGTCGGGCGGTTCGGCTCGGGGCTGGTCCCCCTGCGAGGCCAGAACAACGTCCAGGGCGGCGGCGACATGGGAGCGCTTCCCAACAAGTTCCCCGGGTTCCAAGACGTGGAGGACGACGAGATCCGGTCCCGCTTCGACGCCCGGTGGGGGGCCACCGTGCCGCCGACGCGCGGCTGGCACCTCTCCCAGATGTTCGAGGCGATGGAGCGGGGCGACCTGCGCGCCCTCTACGTCCTGGGGGAGAACCCGGCCCAGTCCGAGGCCGACGACCACCACACCGTCCAGCTGCTCGAGGGGCTCGACCACCTCGTCGTCCAGGACATCTTCCTCACCAAGACCGCCCAGCTGGCCCAGGTGGTGCTGCCGGCGGCCGTGGCCGCCTTCGAGTCCGAGGGGACCGTGACCTCCAGCGAGCGCCGGGTCCAGCGGCTGCGGCCCGCCCTGCGGCCGCCCGAGGGCGCCCGGGACGACATCGAGATCATCGGCGAGCTGGCCCGCCGTCTCGGCCGTGACTGGGGGCACCCGAGCGCCGAGGAGGTATGGGACGAGTGCCGCAGCCTGTCGCCCATGCACGCCGGCATGCGCTACGACCGCCTGGAGGTCCTCGGCGGCATCCAGTGGCCCTGCCCCGACGAGGACCATCCCGGCACCCTGTTCCTGCACGGCCGACTGTGGGAGGACGACCCGGCCAAGCGGGGCCGCCCGGCGCCGTTCAGCCCCGTCCGGTTCGAACCGCCGCTCGACGAGCTGACCGAGGAGTTCCCGGTCCGCCTCACCACGGGGCGCCGGCTCGACTCCTTCAACACCGGCGTCCAGAGCGGCGGCTACGCCTCCCCGCTCCGGCGGCCCGAGACGCTGGACCTCTCCCCTGAGGACATGGACGCGCTCGGGGTGGCCGAGGGCGATCCCGTGCAGGTGACGTCGCGGCGGGGCTCGATCACGGTGCCCGTCCACCTCGACCGCTCGCTGCGACCGGGCCTGGCGTTCATGACGCTGCACTTCCCCGACCAGGCCGACACCAACGTGCTCACCCTCGACACCTGGGACCCCAAGTCGGGCACGGCCGAGTTCAAGGCGACGGCCGTGCGCGTCGACCGGCTCCCCCGGTCGGCGGCCGCGGTCCCGGCGGGCGACGCGGCACGGGTGCCCGACGGGACGGCCGACGGCACCGAGGCGGGCAACGGCACGGAGCCGGGCGAGGTGGCGCAGGTGGGCGGAACGGCAACGGTGGGCTGATGGACCTCCGCACGACCGACGCACCCGCCGACGCCGCAGAGCGGGCGGCCGTCGACGCCGTCCTCGGGCCGCCCGAGTCGGGCTGGTTCGGGGGCGAGCGCACGCCGCTCGACGGGCACGTCGCCATCGGAGGACTGTCCCGGGCCCGCAGCCTCCGGCACCTGTTGCTGCCGGCCCTCCACGCCCTCCAGGAGCGGATGGGCTGGATCAGCCCCCCGGCGCTCGGCTACCTGTGCCAGCGGCTGGACCTGCCGCCGGCCGAGGCCTACGGCGTGGCGAGCGCCTACGCCCTGTTCACCTTCCAGCCGGCGTCGCCGGTGGTCGTCCACGTCTGCGACGACGTGGCCTGCCGGGCGGCGTCCGGCGGTGATCCGACCGGCGCGCTGGCCGGGCATGCCGGCAACGCCGGATCGGGGGCGGCCGTGACCTGGCAGCCGAGCCCCTGTCTCGGCCACTGCGAGCACGGCTCGGCCGCGCTCGTCCAGAAGTCGGGGGCGCTGGGCGGGCGGGCCTCGCTGGCGCCGTTCACCTCCGGGGACATGGACCGCCTCGTCGCCCTCGGGGCGGACGTGGAGCTGGCCGACCTGCCGGTCCCCCTCGCCCTCGTGCCCCAGGCCGGCGCGGAGGACACCCGACTGCTCCGGCGGGTCGGCCAGGTCGATCCGGCCTCGCTCGACTCCTACCGTGCCGCCGGCGGCTACGAGGCGCTGCGCCGGGCGATCGAGCTCGGCCCGGCCGGCGTGATCGCCGAGCTGGTGGCGTCCAAGCTGCTCGGCCGGGGCGGCGCCGCCTTCCCCACCGGGGCCAAGTGGGAGGCCGTCGCCCGCAACCCGGTCCGCCCCCACTACTTCGTGGCCAACGCCGACGAGTCGGAGCCGGGCACGTTCAAGGACCGGGTGCTGCTCGACCACGACCCCTACGCGCTGGTGGAGGCGCTCACGATCGCCGGGCTCACCACCGGGGCCGAGAAGGGGTTCGTGTACGTGCGGGGCGAGTACCCGACGGGCGCCGGGCGGCTGGAGCACGCCGCGGCCGAGGCGCGGGCCCGGGGCCTTCTCGGCGACAACGTGATGGGGTCGGGGCTGCGCTTCGACCTCGAGGTGCGGCGGGGGGCCGGCGCCTACATCGCCGGGGAGGAGACGGCGCTGTTCAACTCGATCGAGGGCCTGCGCCCCGAGCCCCGCAACAAGCCGCCCTACCCGGTCGACCGCGGCCTGTTCCAGAAGCCCACCGGGGTGAACAACGTGGAGACCCTGCTCTCGGTGCTCGAGGTCCTCACCCTGGGGGGCGCCGCCTACGCCGAGCAGGGGACCCCCGGCTCCACCGGCACCCGCCTGTTCTGCCTGTCGGGCCGGGTGGCGCGCCCCGGGCTCTACGAGGTGGCGATGGGCACCCCCCTGCGCGCCCTGTTGGAGCTGGCCGGGGGGGTGGCCGAGGGCCGCCCGCTGCGGGCCGTGCTCCTGGGCGGGGCGGCCGGCAGCTTCGTCGGGCCGGACGACCTGGACCTCCCGCTCTCCTTCGAGGGTGCCCGGGAGGCCGGCGCCACCCTCGGGTCGGGCGTGGTCGTCGCCCTCGACGACACCGTCGCCGTCACGGACGTCGTCGCCCGGGTGGCCCGGTTCTTCCGGGACGAGTCCTGCGGGCAGTGCGTCCCGTGCCGGGTGGGGACCCAACGCCAGGAGGAGGTGCTCGCCCGCCTGGCCGCCGGGCGCCCCCTGCACTCGGTCGACAGCGAGCTCGCTCTCCTCGCCGACCTGGACGCGGTGCTGCGCGACGCCTCGATCTGCGGCCTGGGGCAGACGGCCAGCAGCCTGGTGACCTCCGCCCTGCGCCGCGGCCTGCTCGACGTCCCCACCGGCACCGGTGGCACCGGTGGCATCGGCGGCATCGGCAGCGGCGGAAGCGGCGGCGCGAGCCGGAACGGCAGCGAGAACGGGAGAGACGACAGATGACGACGGTGGCACCGGTGGCGCTGCGCCGCAAGGTCGAGCTCACGATCGACGGCGAGGCGGTGACCGCCCACGAGGGGACGACGGTCCTCGAGGCCTGCCGGGCGGCGGGGATCGAGGTGCCGACGCTCTGCTACCTGGAGACGCTGGCGCCGGTGAACGTGTGCCGGGTGTGCGTGGTCGAGGTGGAGGGGTCACGGGCGCTGGTGCCGTCGTGCTCCCGTCCGGTCGCCCCCGGCATGGTGGTGCGCACGGGCACCGACCGGGTCCGCACCAGCCGGCGAATGGTGCTCGAGCTGCTGGCCTCCTCGGTCGACCTGTCGACGGCCGGCGGCGACGTGCACCGCTGGATCGAGGAGTACGAGGCGCAGCCCGATCGCCACGGTCCGGCGGCCGGCCCGACGGTGCGCGACGGCGCGCACGCGGGGCACCACGAGGCGCCCGAGGTCGGCCTGGCCGCCACCGTGGCCCAAACCGTGAAGCGCGACAACAACCAGTACGTGCGCGACTACGCCAAGTGCATCCTCTGCTACAAGTGCGTCGAAGCGTGCGGCGAGGAGGCGCAGAACACCTTCGCCATCGCCGTCGCCGGCCGGGGGTTCGACGCCCGCATCTCCACCGAGTTCGACGTGGGCCTCCCCGACTCGGCCTGCGTCTACTGCGGGAACTGCATCGCCGTGTGCCCCACCGGCGCCCTCATGTTCGTGAGCGAGCACGACCTCCGGGCCCGGGACGAGTGGGACGAGGACCGTCAGACGGTGACCCGAACGGTCTGCCCCTACTGCGGCGTCGGCTGCAACCTCGAGCTGCACGTGCAGGACAACCGGATCGTCAAGGTGACCTCGCCGCTCGACCACGACGTCACCAGCGGCAACCTGTGCGTGAAGGGCCGGTTCGGCTTCGAGTTCGCGCAAGGGGACGGCCAGTAGGCGTCAGGCGTCAGGCGGTAGGCGCCCGGCGGCGTTCCGCCCGGCGCGGCGTCACTCCGGGGAGACCACGACCGGGTCGCCGGCGCGGACCCGGCCCGGTCGGCGCACCCACGCGTACCACCGGCCCTGCTCCGGGCGCTCGGCGACGGCGCGCCGGTCCGCGTCACCCCCTCGGGACCGGCGATCCTGGGCGCGGCAGGCCCCGACGGGGTAGGAGAGCTCGAGGAGGGCCGATCCGACCAGCAGCCGGGTCCCGGGCCGGAGGCGGGGCCAGTCGACGCCCGACAGCGTCAGGTTCTCACCGGCGGTGCCGGCGGCGATGGCCCGGCCCCGGCCCGCCAGCTCGGCGATCACCTCGCTCGACCAGAGGCACACCGCCTGGAACGGGCGGCCGTGGCGTCCCGTGTCGGCGTGCCGGTCCCCCTCCAGGCCACCGGCCAGCACCGACGCCGCGCCGACCGCCAGCTTGGGGAGACCGCCATCGGAGACGTTCACCGAGCGGACGGTCGCCTCGGCGGGGAGGGCGGACCCCACCCGGACCAGCCCCTCCGCCACGTCGAGGAAGTGGTGCGTGGTGTCGTGGACGGCGTGCAGCAGCGTGGCCTCGGCCTGCCACCAGGTGCCGTCGTCCATCCGCCCGACGTGCTCCCAGCCCTCCCGGCACTCGCGGGCGAGCCGGCCGAGGGCTGCTCCCTCTCGTTGGAGGTCCTCGAGGATCGGCCCCGGGTCGAGCGTCAGCGGCCGGGAGGCGTCCTCGGTGTCGATCTCGGGGCACGGATCGTGCACGTCGGCGCGGTCGTGGGCCAGCATGCCCTCGATCTCCTGGCGCAGGATGGGCAGCACCATGGCGCAGTGGAGCCCGTACTCGAGCGCCGACCACACGCCCGGAGCGGGGCGGCGGTTGAGCTCCTCCAAGCTCGAGCCGGCGGTGGCCAGGCGCCACCACAGCCCGAGCAGGTCGAGCACCGCCGACGCGTCCTGACGCCGCCACCGTCTCGAGTCGAACCCGCAGCGCGCACAGCGCTCGGGCTCACTGCCGTCGAACCGCACCCGGGCAACGGTACCGCCGTTCGCCTGCGACCCCCGCGTCGCTATCCTGGAACCGTGGACCCGTCCGTGCACATCTGGCGTGGTCGACGCCGGCCGGCCGGTATCGCTGGGACGGCGTTGTTCTTGATCGTCGCAGCGGCGGTGCTCGTGTTCACGGCGCTGCTCGCCGCGCTCGGCCTGGTCGTCATGGCACTGGTCGGCATCGTGATGGGCGCCGAACGGCTCCTCGCGTCGCTCGTGCCCGCCTACCGCCGTCGACGCCGCCAGCGCTACCTCTCCATGCCCACCGGGCTCGTCCGCGTCGTGCGCTTCGGCGCACGGTCGACACAGGTGCGCTTCGGCGCACGGTCGACACAGCCGATCGACGTCCGCTCCTCCGAGTCGCCCCACGGAGCGCTCGAGCCCTGACGCCTCCGGCCGGCACAGGCGCGGTGGTCCGGCCCGGCCCGTCGCAGCTCCCGGCCGCCACCTCTTGGTCCAGCCCTCGATGACACGACGCTTCGAGTGCAACGTCGCGCCTCGGCGACTGCCTCCGCCGACACCTTCAGCCCAATCCTGAAGCTCTTCCCAGGCATTCCAAACGAACTGCCAACATTCGCGGCGTTCAATGGAGCCGTTGACCCGACGAGGTGGGGAAACGGATCGCAGGGCACGAAGAGGAAGGTGGAGGACGATGGATGAGCCCGAGCACGACGAGACGAGCATGCGGGCGCCCGGTGACGATCCGGACCCGAGTGGTCTGGTGACGATCAAACTGGAGTCCTGCCACAGCACCTGGCATTTTCAGCCGGTCCGCATGCGCTTCCGTCGCGAGCTCAAGGGGCCGGGGCTCTCCGGGGTGCGCACCGACTGGCGCCCGTACTACGGGTTGCGCTTCGAGGACTCCTACGACCGCTTCACCGTCTTCCTCAACGACCACGGCACGAGGCGGCTGGTCTCCTGGTGCCATCCGCCTGGGGAAGACGGCTGCGCACAGTGCTCCGGCACGTCCACCGAGGAGCTCTCGCTCGACGACCTCCTCCAGTTGGCCCAGTAAGCAAGCCAGCGTGTGCACGGTGTCTTGCCGGACCATCGATCTTCACGTCGCTTCGGGACCGGACGGCCCTGCCACCCGCAGTGGAGCGGCGGTGGCAACCGGTCGCTCGGCTCGAAGATCCGGCACCGGTCAGCCGCGCGCGTGACGAGGGGGACGCGCGCGGCTGACCGATGCCGGACGAGCGGACGCACCGCACGAGGGCGATGACTGCTGCGCAGTGCTCCAGGCGTCACCTCCTCGCGCTCGCCGGTGCGGCTGCCGCGGGCTCGGTGCTCGCAGCGTGCGGAGCACAGGAGAAGGCGGCGGCACCCAGGCACCGGAGGACAACCGACCTTGCCCATTTCCGCTCGCGCCCGGACCTCGAGCCTCCGGTCGTGGAGGTGTCCGGCGGGGCCGGGGCGGCAGGCGGAGCGACCGGCGGCTACGTCTTCGTGACGCCTGGGGGCCCGCTGATCGTCGACGCCCGCGGCGAGCCCATCTGGTTCCGGAAGGCTCCCCACTACTCGACCAACCTGCGGGTCCAGCAGTTCCAGGGCCGGCCGGTGCTCACCTGGTGGCAGGGGACCTCGGCCCCCTGGGGCGTCGGCGCCTCGGGCGAGTACCTCGTGCTCGACTCGCAGTACCGGGAGGTCACGCGGGTCCGGGGCGCCAACGGCATCCCGGCCGATCTCCACGAGTTCGTCATCGCGCCGGACGGGACGGCCTACTTCACCGCGTACCAGGTCGTCACAGGGGACCTCTCCGCCGTCGGCGGCCCCACCAACGCCAAGATGCTCGAGGCCTGGATCCAAGGGGTCGACCTGGCGACCGGGGCGCTCGTCTTCGAGTGGCGCAGCTCCGACCACATCGCCCTCACAGAGACCTACCGCACGTACAAGCCGTCCTCCTCGTTCCCGTTCACACCCGTCCACCTGAACTCGATCGACCCGCTCCCCGACGGCAACCTCCTCGTGTCGGCCCGGCACACCTGGACCGTCTACAAGGTCGACCGGGCGACCGGGCAGGTCCTGTGGCGACTGGGCGGCAAGCAGAGCGACTTCACCCTTGGGCCCGGTGTCCACTTCGCCTGGCAGCACGACGTGGTGTGGCACGCCGGCAACGTGCTCAGCATCTTCGACAACGAGTCGCCACCCCCGGAGGCGAAGCAGTCCGCCGGGCTCGTGCTCCACGTCACAGAGACGGCGAGGAACGTCACCCTTCTGCACGCCTACCACTACCCCGGCGAGGAGCTGCTGGTGGGCGCGCAGGGCAGCGTGCAATTCCTGCCCGACGGCGACGTCTTCATGGGCTGGGGGCTGCAGCCGTACTTCACCCAGTACCGACACGACGGGAAGCCCGTCCTCGAGGGGCGGTTCAAGAAGTACTCGTCCTATCGGGCCTACCGCGTGCCGTGGACGGGAGCGCCGGCCGAGCCCCCCGCCGTCGCCGTCGAGCGGCGGAGCGGAGGGCGCCTGCACGTGTACGCCAGCTGGAACGGCTCGACCGAGACGGCGCGATGGTCGGTCCTCGGCGGTCGCTCGCCCGGCTCGCTGTCCGAGCTGGGCACGGCCGCACGGTCGGGGTTCGAGACCGCGATCGACGTCTCCGCGCCGACAGACGTGCGCTTCGTGGCCGCCCGTGCGCTCGACCGCCGGGGGCACGTCCTCGGCACCTCACCGGCCGCCAAGGTCCGGGGGGAGTGAAGAGAAGGGTGTGACGAGCAGGACATGAACCACAGCCGAGCCATAACGTCGTTCCGAGGGCGTGCCGTCGCCACCGCTGCCCTGGTGGTGGCGAGCGTCACCGCGCCGGTCGCCCTTGCTCCGTCGGCCGGCGCGCAAGGAGCGTCCGCCCCGATCGGGGCGTACACCACCAAGGACGCCTGGAGCTTCATGTCGGCGCCGACACTGCACCCGCCGAAGGTGCACGTCGACGACGCGCCCCAACGGGCCAAGCTGGCCAAGGGGGACTTCCTCGTCGCCAGCTTCCCCAATGTCGACAAGCCCGGTCCGATGGACGGCCAGAGCGGACCGCTGATCCTCAACGACCGGCTCCAGCCGGTGTGGTTCCAACCGGTCCCGACCAACGTGGTGGCCATGGACCTCAAACAGCAGACCTACGAGGGAAAACCCGCCCTCAGCTGGTGGCAGGGCGTGGTGAGCGACACCGGCGCGACGCTCAGCGGGACCGTGGTCGTCGTCAACCGGCACTATCGCAAGGTGGCGACCCTCGTCGGAGCCGACGGCTGGGTCATCAGCCCTCACGACGTCGTGGTCTCCGGGCACGACGCCTGGGTGACGTCGTACAAGACCCTGAGCGGCATCGACCTCTCGGCCTACGGCGGAGCCAGCAACGGCACGCTGTACGACTTCGCGGTGCAGGAGTACGACTTGGTGTCGGGCAAGCTGCTCTTCACGTGGGACGCGTACGAGCACGTCCCCTTGTCGGCCGTCTACCAGCCGGCACCCGCCAAGGGGACGATCCCCTGGGACGCCTACCACGGCAACTCCGTCCAGCTGGTCGGCAACGGCGACCTGCTCGTGTCGTTGCGCAACACCTGGGCCGTCTACCTCGTCGACATCAAGTCCGGGGACATCGTCTGGACCCTCGGCGGCAAGGACAGCAGCTTCTCCATGCCCTCGACGGCGCGCTTCGAGTGGCAGCACGACGCGACGCTGAGCCGCGCCGGCATCCTGACGGTCTTCGACGACAACTGCTGCGCCATCATGAGCAACGGCACGTTCGGCCAGCCCGGAGGGCCCGCTCACGGGCTGGTCCTCGAGCTCGACACGAAGAAGGACACGGCCACGCTCGTCCACCAGTACCTCCACGGGACAGGCTTCGACGTGGCGTTCACCGGCAGCACCCAACTGCTCCCCGATGGCAACGTCCTGGTGGGATGGGGATCCCAGCCGTACTTCTCCGAGTACCAGAAGGGCGGGCACATGGTGCTCAACGCGGCCTTCCCCGGCAAGGACCTCAGCTACCGCGCCCTGTTCACCGATACCTGGACCGGCAAGCCCGACACACCCCCGAGCGGCGCGGCGCGCAAGGCGCACGGGAGGACCACCGTGTACGCGAGCTGGAACGGGGCCACCGGGGTGGCGGCATGGCGGGTCCTGGCGGGACGGTCCAAGGCGCACCTGCGACCGGTGGCGAAGCGGGCGGACAGCGGCTTCGAGACCGCCATCCACCTGCAGCACTCCTACAAGGTGTTCGAGGTGCAGGCGCTGAGCCGCACGGGACGCGTGCTCGGCACCTCCGAGGCGTTCCTGGTCCCGACACCCGGGTTCTATTGAGCAGCGCGGCTCCGCCGGGGCGCCGACGGGCCGCCCGCCGATCACCCAACCATGGCGCGGTGCCCGTTGGCACGCAGGAACCGAAGCACCTCGGCGTCGAACGTCCACGGTTGCTCGAGCTGGCAGGCGTGCCCCGCCCCCGCCAGCTCGACGAACACGGCGCCGGGGATCCGTTCGGCCAGAGCCCGGGCAGGGCCGTTGGTGAAGTCCTCGCTGCCGCTCATCACGAGCACCGGCGCCCGCAGCTCACGGGCCAGCCAGTCGGGGTCGGGCTCGCCCAGGGCGGCGAACATGCGCAGGATGGAGTCGAGGTCGGCCGTCGCGTTGCGCTCCATCCACATGTCGGCGAGCCAACGGGCGAGAGGCGTCGCCCGGAAGGACTCGCCAAAGCACTCGAGCGCGTAGTCGGCGCGGTAGCCGAGCCCGCCGGCACGGTACGCCGCCACGCGGCGAGGCACGAAGTCCTTCTTCTCACGCCACCCGCACCCGGACATCACCACGGCATCGGTGCGCTCGGGACGGAGGTGGTACATGTGCTGCACCACCGCCCCTCCGACGGAGCACCCGACGAGCACGGCCGGCTCGGCGCTCGCGTGCGTGTCGACCGCCTCCCAGCACGCCTCGGCGAGGTCGACCATGGTGAGCCCGTCGCTCGCCTTCGGCGACCGCCCGTAGCCCGGCAGGTCGACGGTCACGCAGCGGAACCAGGTCGAAAAGTGCGCCGTCTGGTACAGCCAGCCGGACCCGTCCATCGGGTTGGGGTGCACGAAGACCATGGGCGGGGCGTCGGGGAGGCCGACCGCCTCCGCATGGAGCGGACCCTCGATGTGTGCCACGACACCCCTCCTCTGGCCGCGTCCCGGCGCCGCCCGGTCCCGTCCCGGCGCCGCCCGGTCCCGTCCCCGGCCGGCCCGGCTCCTGGCCGGCCCGCGTCTCCATCCGACCCCGTCTCCGCCCGATGCGGACAGGCGGAGGGTAGCGCCCGCAGCCTGCCGCCGGCGGGCCGTTCCCTCCGAGCCCTTGACATATGCCGATAACGGAATATAGTGAGCCGTGGCCCGAGCTTCCACGACGTCGGACGTGTTCAACGCAGTTGCCGATGTGCACCGTCGCGAGATCCTGGACGCGCTGATCACAGGCGAGAGGACGGTCGGGGCGATCGTGGACGATCTCGCGCTGCCCCAGCCGCAGGTTTCGAAGCATCTCCGGGTGCTCAGTGAGGTGGGGCTCGTCAGGTGCCGGGCGGAGGGACGTCGTCGGCTGTACCGGTTGGAACCCGCGAGCCTTCGACCCGTGCAGGAGTGGTTGGCCAAGTACGGGCGGATGGTGAACGACCGGCTGGACCGGCTCGACGACTATCTGAAAGAGCTGCAGGGACAAGGAGGGACACCGTGAACCGCACACGGCACGGATCGGCAACGATCGAATTCCCGAGTCCGCTCGAGATCGTCACCACTCGAGCGTTCGACGCGCCGATCGGGCTCGTCTTCGACGTGCTGACGAAGCCGGAGCACATCCGCAAGTGGTTCGCCCCGTTCGAGGACACCATGACGGTGTGCGAGGTCGACCTGCGTGTCGGAGGGGCCTACCACATGGTGGTCGTGACCGGCGACGGAGTCGAGTGCTCGTTCCGCGGCACCTATCTGGAGATCGAGCCGCCGGTCCGCATCGTCGACACGTGGCTGTTCGAAGGGTGGCCCGACGCCGAGGCCGTCGAGACGGCCACGCTGCACGAGGCCGGCGGTGTCACCACGCTGACGCTGACGCTGGCGTTCCGTGACCAGGCTGGCCGTGACCACATGACCAAGTTCGACGGCCAGGAGTCGAGCTACGACAAGATGGAGGACTACGTGCGGTTGCTCGTCGAGGCGGACGGAACGGAGCCTGGACGGTCGGCCGCGGCCTGAGCATGCGGCCGCCGGCCGGGTTGGCGACGTCTCGGCTACGCGGCTTGCTCCTCTGGGGCCGGCTCGACTGATGCCTGCTCCTCGCCCTCGGGATAGAAGAAGTGGTAGGCGAGCGCAGACAGGCTCCCCCCGACGAGCGGCGCAACGAGGAACACCCAGAGTTGGCTGAGCGCGGAGCCGCCCACGAAGAGCGCCGGCCCGAGACTGCGTGCCGGGTTGACCGACGTCCCGTCGATGGGGATCCCGATGAGGTGGACCAGAGCAAGCGCGAACCCGATCGCGATCCCGGCCACGGTGGCATTGCTCGCCCGGCGGGTCACCGAGAGGATCACGAACACGAACACGGCGGTGAGGACGATCTCGGCGGCGAAGGCGCCGGCGGCGTTGGCGCCGATCATCGACGACCGTCCGTACCCGTCGGCGCCGAGCCCCACGCTGGCGTGGTAGAGCGGTGAGGAGCGGACGACGCCGTACAGGCCGGCAGCGCCAATGATCCCACCCACGACCTGCGCCACCCAGTAGCCGATCGCATCGCCGAGCGACATGCGCCTCGACACGAGGAACCCCATCGTGACCGCCGGGTTCACGTGGCAACCGGAGATCGGACCGATCGCGTAGACGAGGACGAGGAGCACGAGGCCGAACGCCAGCGCGGTCATCACCACCCCGGCGGCGACGCTCGTTCCCGTCACCTTGAAGCCGAAGCACATCGTCGCGGTGCCCGCCCCGAAGAACACGAGCAGTGCGGTGCCGAGCACCTCGGCAATGAGCGATCGTGGCTTCATGGACGACCCCCCTTCAGCGTGAGCCGGCCTGGCGCCGCGCGAGCTCCAAGTGTCCCAGAGCCGCTCACTCCGAAAGCGGATGCCAGCGAGGGGGTTCCAGCCGGGAGACGGCCGCGGGCGCGGCGCCCACGCTGGCCCTGCCGGAGCTGTCGCCGGCGGGCCGGCGGGCCGGTG
>JAJYVT010000067.1 GCA_021791845.1 Actinomycetes bacterium
CGGGCGAGGGGCCGGGCGACCTCGCGTCCCTCACCAAGGACGAGCTCCTCCACCGCGCCGCCGAGCTCGACGTGGCCGGCCGCTCCAAGATGACGAAGGACGAGCTCCTCCAGGCCGTCGGAGCGGCGTCGGGGCGGCGGCGCAAGGCGTCCTGACCCGGCGGCGGCGCTGCGCCCCAAGACCCCCGGCGCGCCAAGGCCCGCCGCGCCCTGACCCCGCTGGCCGCTGCCGGCCGGCCCTACTCCACGAACCCCCGGCACAGGAGCACGGCGGTGATGAAGGTGTCGAAGAGGGCGAGCGGGTTCTCCCCGTGCAGGCGGACCGTGAGGTCACCGGTGCGCTCGATCCCCCCGATGCGGGCCGCCAGGCCGGCGTAGTCCGAGGTGTGGAACCAGACGTCCAGCGTCGCCGGCAGCTCGATCTGGGGCGGGCGGGCCCCGGCCAGTCCCGCCACCGCCGCCTGCGCCTCGGCGCGGATCCGCTCGCACGCCTCCTCGGGGTGGAGCGAGTCGGCGGCGAAGCGGGTGACGGAGCGCTTGACCACCGCCGTCCGGATGCCGGGGCAGATGCCGGCCAGCTCGGCCGCCGTCGTCTCGTCCCCGGTCACCAGTACCACCCGGACCCCGTAGCCGAGGGCGACGAGGGCGTTGATGCCCGACTCCCCCACCACCGCGTCGTTGAGCGTCACCTCGGCGATGGCGGCCGGGAAGTAGGTGTGCGACAGCACCGACCCGTTCGCCGACATCGACCCGTGGTAGCCGACGAAAAAGGCGGCGTCGAAGCTCTCGTCGAGGCCCTCCATCATGTAGCGGGGCTTGAGCCGCCCCGACAGGTACCGGGCCCGGCCCGCCAGCGCGTCGGGCCGGAAGTTGGCCATCTTGCCGTGGGAGTCGTTGACCAGGAACTCGGTGGCCCCGGCCGCCATCGCGCCCTCGATGGCGGCGTTCACCTCCCGGCAGGTGAGATCGGCGAAGGCCCGGTGGTCGGGACCGCCGATGCGGACCTGTTCCCAGTCGACCACGCCGGCCGTGCCCTCCATGTCCGACGAGATGAAGACCTTCACGGCGTGGACCTCCTGTCCGCACGCGCCACCTGCGTCACGCCACCTGCCGGGGCAGGATCTCGACCCCGTCGCCCGCCGCCGTCATCACGGCGTAGACCGAGCCGAGCTGCCCCGACGCCCCGCCGTGGCGGCCGTCGGGCGTGAGGGCGAGGGCCCGCAGCTCGGCGGCAAAGGGATCCGGCAGGGACCGGGCGTCGGCCAGCATCTCCCGGCAGGCCTGCGCCGGGTCGGCCCCCTCGGCCAGGAGGTCCACGATCCGCCGGGCCCCGGTCACCCGCATGGCCATCTCGCCCCGGCCGGTGCAGGCCGCGCCCCCGTAGCGGACGTCGCAGTAGTTGCCCGCCCCCGGGACCGCCGAGTCGCCCACGCGTCCCGGGTACTTCCACGGGTAGCCGCTGGTGGACACGCCCACGCAGAGCTCGCCCGTCTCGTCCAGGGCGACCACGTTGATCGTGCCCCACGGGCCGTCGTGGGGGGCGAACCGGCGCATGAGGGCGCGCGTCGTCTCCCGGTAGCGGCGGTCACCGGGGGTGGCCCGGGTGTCCTCGCCCTCCACGGACTCGTCGGCCGCGTCCAGGGCCTCCACGTAGAGGCGCTTGGCCTCGGCGGTGAGCAGGTCGGCCCGCTCGAACCCGCACTCCTCGGCGAACAGCTCGGCCCCCTCGCCCACGAGGAGGCAGTGCTGGGGCAGCCGCTCGAGCACCGCCCGGGCGATCGAGATCGGGTTGGGGAAGCCCCGGACGCCGCCCACGGCGCCGAAGGCGCGCGACGAGCCCAGCATCACCGAGGCGTCCAGCTCCACCTCGCCCCGGGCGTTGGGCAGGCCGCCGGTCCCCACGTAGTGGTCCGCCTCGTTGTCCTCGCACCGGCGCAGGGCGGCCTCCACCGCGTCGAGGGCGCCGGCCCCCTGGCGGAGCAGGGCCATCCCGTCGGGCAGGCCGACCTCGCTGCGCTCACTCCCCACGATGACCGGGGTGGTCGTCATCCTCGGTCCCTTCTGGCTCGCTGCGCTCGCAGCCTCAGGTGGATCTTCTTCGGCACCCGTGCATTCTGGCGGCTCCCGCCGCCCGCAGGAGCTTCGCTCACGGTGTGGGGCAACCGATCGCCTCGGCCGTTGCCGCACAGATTGCCCTCAGCGTGCCAGGGCTCGCTCTGCCGACACGCCGCACCAGCTTCGCTCGGGGAACGAGTTGGAGGTGGTCCAGGTTCACCACACAGGGCGTGCGTACGCCCTCGGCCTCGGAGAGCCCGACCTCGGTGCTGAGGCCGCGGACCGTCGAGGTGATGGGGCCGACGATCACCGAATGCAGCAGCCGCCCCATCCCAATATGCATCCCGCAACGGTATGCTGGGGCCGTGGCGACCGAGCAGATCGCAGTCCGGCTCCCCGAGAAGCTCCTCGAAGAGCTCGACGCGCTCGTCGCCAGCGGTGCCTACGAGAGCCGGGCGGCCGCCGTGCGAGCCGGGGTCGAAGCCATCACGGCCCTGGAGCGCCGCCGGCAGATCGACCGGGCCATCGTCGCCGGCTACCGGCGCACGCCGCCGGCCGCGCCCGACCACGACGCCGCCCTCGCCTCGCTCCGAGATGCCATCACCGAGGAGCCGTGGTGAGCGAGGCCCGTCGCGGCGAGGTGTGGTGGGGCGAGATCGAGCAGCTGGGCCGTCGGCCCTTCCTGGTCATGACCAGGTCGGCGGCCATCCCCGTGCTGCACGGGGTGCTCGCCGCCCCCGTGACCCGCACCGTCAGGCACATCCCGACGGAAGTCTCCCTGGGACCCGACGACGGGATGCCCGAGGAGTGCGCCGCCAGCTTCGACAACCTGCGTGTCGTGCCCAAGGCCCACCTCGTCGGCCGCATCTGCGCGCTCGGGTCCGCTCGGCTGGCCGAGGCGTGCGCGGCACTGCGCATCGCCGTCGACTGCTGACGGTCGACTGCTGACGACGAAGGGGCGCCGGCGATGCGCCCGATCACCGACGAGCGCAGGCGTCCGCCCGCTCGCCCCGCCGCCACGTCCCCCACACCAGGTCCACCCCGGGCCGGTAGGCGAGATGGAGGTAGGACGGCGCGTCGAGGACGACGAGGTCGCCCCGGGCCCCCACCCGCAGGCTGCCCACGTCGTCGCGCCGCAGGGCCCGGGCCCCGCCGGCCGTGGCCGCCCAGAGCGCCTCTTCGGGGGTCATGTGCAGCTCCCGGACGCCGAGGGCGACGCACAGCGGCATGCTCGTCGTGTAGCTCGTCCCGGGGTTGCAGTCGGTGGCCAGGGCCACGGTGACCCCGGCGTCGAGGAGCCTGCGGGCGTCGGGGTAGGGGGCGCGCAGCGAGAAGTCGCAGGCGGGCAGGAGGGTGGCGACGGTCGCGCTCTGGGCCAGGAGGTCCACGTCGGCGTCGGCGAGGTGCGTGCAGTGGTCGGCCGACGCCGCCTGCGCCTCCACCGCCACCCGCACCCCCGGGCCGGGCCCGAGCTGGTTGGCGTGCACGCGCGGCGCCAGCCCGTGGCGGGCACCGGCCGCCAGCACCGCCGCCGCCTGGTCGGCGTCGAAGGCGCCGCGGTCGCAGAAGACGTCCACCCACCGGGCGTGGGGGGCGCAGGCCTCGACCATCGGACCGCACACGAGGGCCACGTAGTCGTCGGGGCGCCCGGCGTACTCGGGCGCCACCACGTGCGCCCCGAGGAAGGTCGTCTCCTCCGTTCGGGCGCCGGCCACCTCAAGCGACCGCTGCTCGTGCTCGACGGTGAGGCCGTAGCCGGACTTGCACTCGAGCGTGGTCGTCCCGGCCCGGGCCGCCTCGGCGACCAGCCGGTCCACGGTGGCCGCCAGCTCGGCCCCGGTGGCCCGGCGGGTGGCGGCCACGGTGGTGGCGATCCCGCCGGCGGCGTAGGGCCGACCGGCCATCCGGGCGGCATACTCCTCCGCCCGGTCACCGGCGAACACGAGATGGGCATGGCTGTCGACGAAGCCGGGGATGCCGGCGCGCCCGCCGGCGTCCACGGCGGTGTCCCCCGCGCCCTCGGGCAGGTCGGCCGTGCGACCCACCCAGGCCACCCGGCCTGTCTCCACCACGACGGCGGCGTCGGCCACCAGACCGAGCGAGCCGTCCCCCAGCCCGGGGTCGTTGGTCACGAGCTGGCCCAGGTGGAAGAAGGCGACCGAGCCGCCGCTGCCGGCGGCGGGGGTCACGCCAGGACCTCGCCGATCGTCGCCGCCAGCTCGCCGGCCACGTCGCCCACCAGCAGGTGGCGGCCGGCCTCCACCACGGTGCGCCCGCCCACCACGACGTGGCGCACGTCGGCCGCGCCGGCCGCGAACACCACCCGCTCAAGCACGTGGTCGAGGCCCGCCCCGGCCAGGCGCACCGAGCCCAGGTCCACGGTCACGAGGTCGGCCGGCGCGCCCGGCGCCAGGCGGCCGGCCCCGGGCCACCCGAGCGCGGCGTGCCCGGCGGCGGTGGCCGCCTCGAGCAGGGCGGCGGCGGCGAAGCGGCCCCGCTGCCGGCTGGCCAGGCGCTCGTCCAGCTCCAGGGCGCGCATCTCCTCGAACGGGTCGACCACGGCGTGGCAGTCGGTGCCCAGGGCGAGGGGGCAGCCGGCGGCGGCCAGGGCGGGGGCCGGGCCGACCCCGTCGGCGAGGACGCGCTCGGTCGTGGGGCACATGCCCACCGTCGTGCCGCTGGCACCCAGCACCTGGGCGTCCGCCGCGCCGACGTGCGTGGCGTGCACGGCGGTCGTCATCCTCCCGAGAGCCCCCGCCCGTGCCAGCAACGCCGAGGGGCTGGCGCCGTAGGCGGCGATGACGGCCTCGTTCTCCGCCGGCTGCTCCGACACGTGGATGTGCAGGGGCACCGAGCGGGCGGCCGCCCACGCCGCCACCGCCCCGACCGCCGGCGGGGGCACCGCCCGCAGCGAGTGCACGGCGGCGCCGATCCGGGCCCCGGGCCGGTCGCCGACGGCGGCGGCCAGCGCGTCGGCCCGGGTCGCCCAGGCGGTGGTGTCACCGTCGCTGAAACGCTCCTGGACCCCGTCGGCCGGCTGGCCCGGGCCGCGCTCGAGGTAGCAGGCGTCGAGGAGGGTGGTGCGGATCCCGGCGTCGGCGGCGGCGTCCAGGAGGGCGTGGCCCATGGCGTTGGGGTCCTCGTAGGGCCGGCCGCCTTGGGCGTGGTGGAGGTAGTGGAACTCCCCCACGGCGCTGAACCCGGCCAGCGCCATCTCGGCGTAGACGGCCCGAGCCAGGCGCCGGTAGGAGGCGGGGTCGAGCACGGCGGCGACGGCGTACATGCGGTCGCGCCACGTCCAGAACGAGCCTGGCCCCTCGGTCCACCCCCGCAGCGCCCGGTGGAAGGCGTGGGAGTGGACGTTGGCGAACCCCGGCAGGGTCAGCCCGGGGAGCACCACCGCGTCGTCCGGCCGGCCGGCCGCGGGCTCGACGGCGGCAAAGCGGTCGCCCTCCACGGTCACCAGGACGTCGCGCGTTGCCGCCGCCCCTCCCAGCCAGGCGGCCTCGCAGAAGTACCGGGTCACGGGCCGGGTGACGGGGTGGGCAGCCCCCACGCCAGCTCGCCCAGGACCCGGGCCAGCGCCTCCACGCCGGCCACGCAGTCGCTGACGGACGCCGCCTCGGCCGGGCTGTGGCTGATCCCGGTCGGGTTGCGGACGAACAGCATGCCAGCCGGCACCCGGGCGGCGAGGATCCCGGCGTCGTGCCCGGCCCCGGTGGCGATCTCGGGGACGCTGCCACCCCACGGCGGCGCACCGGGGGCGTCGTGCGAGGCCTGCGGGGCGAGCGGGGCGAGCGCGCCGGCCATGCGCCGGCGGAGCCCCTCGTCGAACACCACCGCCGGCGTGGCCGACTCCTGGCGCATGTCGATGCGGACGCCGTGGTCGGCGGCCGAGGCCCCGGCGCGGGCGCGCACGTCGGCGACGATCGCCCCGAGGGCCACGTCGTCCGGGGCCCGGGCGTCGAGCCACGCCTCGACCGACGCGGCCACGCCGTTGGTGGCGTTGGGGTGCACGTCGGCCCGGCCCACCGTCGCCAGGCCGCCATGGACGGCGGCGGCCACCCGGGCGGCGGTCACCGCCTCGGCGAACGGCAGCATCGGGTCCCGCCGGTCCTCCAGGCGGGCCGTCCCGGCGTGGTTGGGCTCCCCGGCGAAGCGCAGCCGCCACCGGCCGTGCGGCCAGATCCCGCTGGCGATCCCCACCGCCGCTCCGAGGTCCACCAGGCGGCGACCCTGCTCCACGTGGAGCTCCACGTAGGCGTCGATCGCGGCGAGGCGGGCCTCGTCGGCCCCGAGGCGCGACGGGTCGGCGCCGGCGGCCGCCATGGCCTCGGCCAGGGTGACGCCGTCGGCGTCGGTGAGCTCCCGGGCGCGGGCGGGCTGGAAGGCCCCGGTCAGGAGCCGGCTGCCCAGGCAGGCCAGGCCGAACCGCGCCCCCTCCTCCTCCACGAAGCACGCCACCGCCACCGACCGGCCCGGCGGCAGCGCCCGGTCCCGGCGCAGGAGGTCGAGCGCCAGGAAGCCGGCCACCACCCCGAGCGGCCCGTCGAAGGCGCCGCCCGCCGGCACGCTGTCGAGGTGGCTCCCGGTGGCCACCACCCGTCGGGGTCCCTCTGGCCCCTCGGGACCGTGCCAGAACGCCCACAGGTTGCCGTTGCCGTCCTCCTCCAGGGCCAGGTCGCGGCGCGCCGCGGCCCGGCGGAACCAGTCCCGCAGCGCCAGGTCCGCCGGGGTCCAGGCGAACCGGTCGTAGCCCCCGTCGGCCCGCAGGCCGGTGGGGGCGAGCTCGGCCCACGTGGCCGTGAAGTCCTCCGCCACGCGTGTGCCGCTGTCCGTCCGGCCGCTCATCCCAGCGGCCCCGCCACCGCGACGGCGGCCTCCAGCACCGTCCCGGCCCGCACCAGCGCCTCGGCCGCCGCCAGCTCGGGGGCGACGGGCCGGTCCGGGCCGGGCCCGGGCACGACCTGGCGCAACGCCGCCACCACGGCCGCCGTCGCCGGGGCCGGGGCCAGCGGGGCCCGCAGCGCCAGGGCGCGCGCCGCCGTCACGAGCTCCACCACGAGGATCCGGCGCAGGTTGTCGATGGCCCGGCGGAGCTTGCGGGCGGCGTTCCACCCCATCGACACGTGGTCCTCCTGCATGGCCGACGACGGGATGGAGTCCACGCTGGCCGGCGCGGCCAGCCGCTTGTTCTCCGACACCATCGAGGCCTGCGTGTACTGGGCGATCATGAGCCCCGAGTCGACCCCCGGGTTGGCGGCGAGGAACGGCGGCAGCCCGTGGGAGCGTGTCCGGTCGAGGAGCCGGTCGGTGCGGCGCTCGGCCATGGAGCCGAGGTCGGCGACGGCGATGGCCAGGAAGTCGCACACGTAGCCGAGCGGTGCCCCGTGGAAGTTGCCGTTGGAGGTGACCTCGCCTGTGTCGAGCACGACCGGGTTGTCGACGGCGGCCGCCAGCTCCCGTCCCGCCACGGCGGCAGCGTGGTCGAGGGTGTCGCGGACCGCCCCCGTCACCTGCGGCGCGCACCGGCAGGAGTAGGCGTCCTGCACCCGCACGTCGCCGTCGCGGTGCGAGGCGACGATGGCCGAGCCGGCCATGAGGCGCAGCATGTTGTCGGCGCTCACGGCCTGGCCCGGGTGGGGCCGCAGCGGGGCGTGCAGCTGGGGACGGAACACCTGGTCGGTCCCGAGCAGCGCCTCCACGCTCATGGCGGCGGTGAGGTCGGCCAGCCGGCAGAGATGGGCGAGGTCGTCGATGGCCATCAGCAGCATGCCGAGCATGCCGTCGGTGCCGTTGATGAGGGCGAGGCCTTCTTTGACCGAGAGCCGCACCGGGTCGAGCCCGGCCCCGGCGAGGGCCGTGGCGCCGGGGACCTCCCGGCCGTCCACCGTGGCCCGGCCCTCGCCCATGAGGACGAGGGCGCAGTGGGCGAGGGGGGCAAGGTCCCCGCTGCAGCCGAGCGAGCCGAACTCGGGGACGACCGGGGTGATCCGCGCGTTGAGCATGGCCGCCATCGCCTGGGCCAGGGCGGGCCGGGCCCCGGTGTGCCCGCTGGCCATGGTCTTCAGGCGCAGGAAGACGAGGGCGCGGACCACCTCGGCCTCGACCGGCTCGCCCATCCCCGCGGCGTGGGAGCGGATGAGGCTGACCTGGAGCTCCTCTCGCAGCTCCGGCGGGATGTGGCGGAGGGCCAGGGCGCCGAACCCGGTCGAGATCCCGTAGGCGGGCTCGCGGGCGCCGGCCAGGCGCTCCACCGCCGCCCGGCCCCGCGCCATGGCGTCGACCGCCTCCTGGGTGAGGCGGACCTCGGCCCCGTGACGGGCCACGGAGAGGACGTCGGCGGGCGTCGTCCCCGAGGGGCCCACGTCCACCGGGCGGGGCGTGGCGGTCACCGGCCCCCCGGGCCTTCTGCGGCACCGTCTCCGACGGGACCGTCGGCGAGCTGGCCTGCCATCGGCACCCGCACGCCGAGCCGTTCGGCGGTCGCCTCGGCCTCGGGGTAGCCGGCGTCCACGTGGCGCAGCACGCCCGTGGCCGGGTCGTTGGTGAGGACGCGCGCCAGCTTCTCCGCTGCCAGCGGCGTCCCGTCGGCCACCGAGACCTGGCCGGCGTGGATGGACCGCCCGATGCCGACCCCGCCGCCGTGGTGGATGGAGACCCAGGCCGCCCCGCTGGCCGTGGACACCAGGGCGTTGAGGAGCGGCCAGTCGGCGATGGCGTCGGAGCCGTCGCGCATGGCCTCGGTCTCCCGGTAGGGGGAGGCGACCGACCCGCAGTCCAGGTGGTCGCGCCCGATGACGATCGGGGCCTTCAGCTGGCCGGAGGCCACCATGTCGTTGAAGCGCAGCCCGGCCAGGTCCCGCTGGCCCAGCCCGAGCCAGCAGATCCGGGCCGGGAGCCCCTGGAAGTGGACCCGCTCGCCCGCCACCCGGATCCAGCGGGCCAGCCGGTCGTCGTCGCCGAAGAGGTCCAGGATGGCCCGGTCGGTGGCGGCGATGTCCTGCGGGTCGCCCGAGAGGGCCGCCCAGCGGAACGGCCCCTTCCCCTCGCAGAAGAGCGGGCGGATGTAGGCGGGCACGAAACCGGGATAGTCGAAGGCCCGCTCGAAGCCGCCCAGCTTCGCCTCGGCCCGCAGGCTGTTGCCGTAGTCGAAGACCTCGGCCCCCTTGCCCATGAGGGCCACCAGGGCGGCGCAGTGGGCGGCCATGTCGGCCCGGGCCCGGCGCAGGTACTCCACGGGGTCGTCGGCCCGCAGCCGCGCCGCCTCTTCCACCGACAGCTCCCTGGGCACGTAGCTGAGGGGGTCGTGGGCCGGCGTCTGGTCGGTGGCGATGTCGACCACCACGTCGCGCCGGGCGAGCTCGGGGACGACGGTGGCCCCGTTGGCCACCAGCCCGATCGACAGCGCCCGGCCGTCGCGCCGGGCCGCCTCGGCCAGCGAGACGGCCTCGTCCAGGCTGTGGGCCAGGGTGTCCAGGTAGCCGGTCCCGAGCCGGCGCTCGATCCGGGTGGGGTCCACGTCCACGCAGATGGCGACGCCGCCGTTCATGGTGACGGCGAGGGGCTGGGCCCCGCCCATCCCGCCCACGCCGGACGTGACCGTGAGGGTGCCGGCCAGCGAGCCCCCGAAGCGCTTCTCGGCGATGGCGGCAAAGGTCTCGTAGGTGCCCTGGAGGATCCCCTGGGTCCCGATGTAGATCCACGAGCCCGCCGTCATCTGGCCGTACATGGTGAGGCCGAGCGCCTCCAGGCGGCGGAACTCGTCCCACGTGGCCCAGTCGGGGACCAGGTTGGCGTTGGCGATCAGGACCCGGGGCGCCCACTCGTGGGTGGTGAGCACGCCGACCGGGCGACCCGACTGCACGAGCAGGGTCTCGTCCCCCTCGAGCTCGGTCAGCGCCCGCTCGATGGCATAGAAGGACGGCCAGTCGCGGGCCGCCTTCCCCGTCCCCCCGTAGACGACGAGCTCCTCGGGGTGCTCGGCCACCTCGGGGTCCAGGTTGTTGCGCAGCATGCGCAGCGCCGCCTCCTGCGGCCACCCCTTGCAGCTCCGCTCCCGGCCCCGGGGGGCGCGGATCACCGTCCTCTGCGCTCTGGCGCGCTCGTCCCCGGTCACCCTGCACCTCCTTCGGCCGGCCACCGCTGCCGCCGATCGGCGCCGGCGTGGCCGGCCCGCTGGTGGACCATATCCGGGCCGGCGAGCGCGGTCGAAGCCGGACCGTCGGTGGCCCGACGACGCCGGCGCGCCTGGCGGGCGGTGACGCCCTCGGCTCGGGCGCAGCGGGCGGTGACGCGCCACCGGCCCGGGACGAGCCCGGGCCGGTGGCGTCGGCGGGCGCAGGAGGGAGGCGCCGGTCGACCGGGTCAGGCGGCGGCGCTCAATCGGCGGGGCCGCTCGCCAGGGTGATTGTGGCGTTCTGGCTGGCGCCGGACTGCGTGGTCCAGACCACCTTGAGGGTGTTGCCGGGGTGGTAGCCCATGATGATCTTCGTCACGTCGCTCACCGACGTGACCTTCTGGCCGCCGATGGAGGTGATGACGTCCCCGCTGGCGATGCCCGAGCTCTTGGCCGGCGTGCCGGGGATCACACCCACCACCAGTGCCCCGCCGGAGCCCGGCGACGCTGTGACCGACGGCAACGCTGTGGGTGTGCGGACGCCGAGCCCCGAGCGTGTGGCGCCCACCGACTGCACCAGCACCCCGAGGAAGCCCGTGCCGCCGATGTGGACCGTGGCCGAGGTCTTGCTCGCCTCCACCTGGTGCACGATCGAAAGTGCGGTGTTGATCGGGATCGAGTACCCCTGGCCTGTCGTCGCCCCGTTGATGCTGTAGCCCTGGGCGGTCGAGGCCGCGGTGTCCATGCCGACGACCTTGCCGTTGGTGTCCACGAGCGGGCCGCCGGAGTCGCCCGGCTGGATGTTGCAGTCGCTCTGGATCAGCCCGGTGAGGTGCTCCGTGGTGGTGCCGAGCGAGCCCTGGTCGCTCGCTGTGATGGCCTGGTTGAGCGCGGTGATGGAGCCGCCGGCCACGCTCGGGCTCCCGCCGACGCCGCCGGCGTTGCCGATGCCCACCACGGACTGCCCCACCTTCACCGACGAGGAGTCGCCGAGCGACACCGTCTGCAGGCCGGACGCCCCCTTCAGCTGGATCAGCGCCACGTCGTTTGTGCGGCTGTACCCGAGCACGGAGGCCGAGTAGGTCCGGCCGTTCCCCAGGTCGGTGACGCTGATGCTGGTGGACCCCTCGATCACGTGGTTGTTGGTGAGCACCTTGCCTGTGGAGGTGAGCACCATGCCGGTGCCCGCCGCCTCCTCTGTCTGGTAGCCGAGCACCGTGTTGATGTCGACGAGGCCGGGGTCCACCTTCTGGGCGATCGCCGACAGGTTGGAGGGCGACCCCGAGGCGCTCGACGTCTTGCCGGACGGTGTGCCCGTTGTGAGCGAGATTGTGTGGTGGTGCGGGACGAGCCGCGAGCTCGAGGACGCCGGGGCCGTGCTGCGGTCCCACACGGCGTACCCGACGCCGACGCCGATCAGGACGGCGCTGGCGGCAACGACACCGGCAAGTGCCCCGGTCGCCCACCGGCGCGAGGGGTGCGGCGTCGCGTAGCCGCCGCTCGGCGGGCCCCATCCTCCGGGCTGGCCCCAGCCCCACCCCGAGCCGGCAGCCCACGGGCCGCCGAACCCCGGTCCCGAGCCGCCGGGCCCACCCGGCCCGGTCATGTGCCCGGGGGCGCCCGTATGCCCGGGGGCGCTCATGCCGCCCGCTGCCGGGCCCGGCTCGGCGCCGGCGGGGCCCGCGCTCGGCCATCCCGCTCCCGGGTGCCCCGGGACCCCGTGCCCGGACCACTGGCCGGGGCCGCCGTGCGGCTCGTTCCACCACGGTGGCCCCTGCTGCTCGCCGGGTGCTGTCGGTCCCGGCGGGGGGCCGCCGGGCGCCGACGCGGCTGGGCCGCCGGGCTCCGTGGGGTGCTGGTGGTCAGGGCCCTGGTTCACGCTCTCGTCTCGCTCGTCTCGGTCCACCGCGATCACCTCGTTCTCAGTCGGCAGGCTACGGGCCGGGTTCGTGCACCCAGTACACCGTCCGTACCTAAGAGATCGCGAAGGAACAGGTAGAAGTCCCCTAAATACCCGCTGGGCCAGGGAGGATCTTGCCTCAGCTTCAGTCGCCGGTCGTGCGCCGGCCCCGCTCGGCCACCGCGGTGGCCCGTGGGCCCGCCGGGCCCGCCCGCACGTCCACCGCCACCACCGGGCTCCGGGTCAGGAAGACGACGCTCACCACCAGCACGACGAGAAGCCCGGCCTCGGCCGCCAGGTCGCCCGGGGTGTGGTGCATGCGCTCGTGGAACATCAGCACGCCGAGAATCGCCGAGACGATGGGCTCGACGATCGTCAGGCTGGGCTGGGACGCGGCGAGCGGGCCGGCCTGGAAGGCGTTCGAGACGAGGAAGAGCCCGGTCGCGCCCACCGCCACCAGCACGTAGGGCGACCAGTGGGCGAACACCGCCGACGCGCCCTGCCCCACGTAGTAGCCCAGCTCCTTCACCACGGCGGCAACGAACCCCCAGACCACGGCGGCCGCGGCACCGAGCAGCGCGGCCCGGTGGGCCGGCGTCGGCGGCCCGCCGCCACGGAACGAGACGCGCGACAGGCCGACCGCCGTGAGGGCGCCGCCCGCCGTCGCGCCGGCCGCCAGGCCCCAGAGGGTGGCGTCGCCCACCGTGGCCACCCCCCCGGTCGGGTCGGCCACGTAGAGCAGCCCGCCCAACGAGACCGCCATCCCCCCGGCCGCGGCCCAGTCGCGCCCGCGGACGCGGCCCCGCTCGTGCAGGGCCAGGAAGGCGAAGACGAAGAGGAGCTCCGAGGCGATCACCGGCTGCACCAGTGCCAGGGGCCCGAAGTGGAGCGCGGTGAGCTGGAAGCCGAACCCGGCCAACATGCACAGGATCCCGAGGAAGAACGCCGGACGGTGCACGAGGAAGGCAACGAGGCGCCAGCTGAACCGGAGCCGCCCCGGTGCGGGACGGGCGGCGTTGCGCTGCAGCACCGACGCAGTGGCGCCGAAGACGCTTGCCGTCAGAGCGAACAGGATCTCGATCGTCATGCCATGCAGTGGGTGTCGGTGCTGTGGGAGCTGCCGGTGCTGCGGTTGTGCGGTCAATTAGACCTCTGCCCCGCGGCGGGGCCTCTGCCTTCCTCGTAGACCTCTGCCCCGCCGTGCCGCCTTGACACGAGGTTGAAACGTTCCGCCACCGGGTACCCCTCCACCAGGAACGACAGGGGGGCCCACGTCGGCCGGCGAGGGAACCGGCATGGGCCATGCGCGCCAATGAGAGGTACGGCGGTGTTGCGATACGAACGACGAGAGCGGCAGGCGGTCGAGGGCCCGGTCCGGTTCCGGGGCGTCGGCGCCACCGATGTCGGGCGGGCATTGCGGAACGAACGGATCCGCCAGGGGCTGTCCCACCGGGACGTCTCCCGCCGCCTCGGCATCCCCGAGGACCAGCTCCGAGCGGCCGAGTCGGGCACGCTCGGACGGACGGACCAGTTGTCGACGTTGAAGACGGTGCGGCGGTTCGCCGATCTCCTCGGCCTACCGGGTGACCGTTACGCCCTGGCCATCTTGGAGCAGTGGCCCACGGCGGTGCACGGCAGCGCCTTCGGGCCCGGCAACGTGCCGGGCCGCCGCGACGAGCCCACGGCGGCGACGCCCGCCGTCGGCGGCGCGGCAGGGGGGTCGGCGGTTGCGGCCGGCGGGCTCCTCGGCTCCTTCACACCGTTCGACGACGGTCTCCCGTTGGACGCGACGTTCGTCGACCTGGACCTGCCGGTGACCGCCGGGCGGCGGCCGTTCGGGAACGGGATGGCCGACGGCGCACCGGTCGACGGCGCAGCGGTCGACGGCGCAGCGGTCGACACGGGCGAGGTGACGGGCATCGTCCCGGCGGTGCCCATCGCCACAACCGGGTCGGTGGTCAAGCGGAGCCCCACCCCGATGCCCGTGCGGGCAGCGGCGGTGGTGCTGGGAGCGGCCGTGGTCGCCGGGGGGGCGTTCCTGGCGGTCGACCAGGTCCATCCCTCGTGGCTGCGCGGGATCGGCCCCGCCCGCAGCGCGGTCCCGGCGGCGGCGCCCGCCGCCCACCACCACACCCGAGCGGACGCCCACGCGGCCGGGGCGGCGGCGTCGGCCAGCCGCCACGGGTCGAGCAGCTCGGGAGCCGTCGTCACCGACGCCCTCCGCCCCCAGCCCACGTCTGCCGGCGCCGCCACCGTTGACGCCGGCCCGGCACCCGTCCGCGTGACGGTCTCGGCCGTGGGCGGACCGTGCTGGGTCCAGGTGACCTCCCCCACAGCCCGGGCGGCGCTGTTCGCCGGCGTCGTGACCGCGGGGAGCCAGCGCTCGTTCACGGTCTCGCACGGCGCGTCGGTGCAGCTGGGGTCGGCGGCGGGGCGGGTGTCGGTGGCGTCCCGCTCGGGCCGTCTCTCGACATTCCGGGCGCCGGTGGCGCCGTTCACCTTGTCGGTGCACACCTCGGGCTGACCACCCGGGGCCGGCTCGCGGCTCGGCTACTCGACCTCGACCCCGACCCGGGCGACGGCCGCCACCGACTGGCCGTCGTCGAGGTTCATGAGCCGCACGCCCGTGGCGTCGCGCCCCTGCGAGGCGATCTCGCGCACCTGGGTGCGGATCACCACGCCGCCGGTGGAGACGAGCAGGATCTCCTCGTCCAGGCTGACCATGAACGCCGCCACCACCCGCCCGCGCCGGGCCGTCAGGCGGATGCCCCGGACGCCCTGGCCGCCCCGGGTCTGGCGGTTGAACCGCTCGATCTTCGTCCGCTTGCCGTAGCCGGCGTCGGTCACGATGAGGATGTCGGACTCGTCGCGGGCGACGTCCAGCGACACGAGCTCGTCCCCGTCGCGCAGGCGGATGCCCCGGACGCCGGCGGCGTCGCGGCCCATCGGGCGCACGTCTTCCTCGGAGAAGCGGATCGTCATCCCCGTCCGGGTGACGGCAAAGAGGTCGTCGGCGCCGGTGGTCGGCACCACCCGGACGAGCTCGTCCCCGTCGCGCAGGTTGATGGCGATGAACCCCTCGCGCCGTGACTTGTCGTACTCGCTGAAGGTCGTCTTCTTGACCTGGCCGCGGGCGGTGGCGAACACGAGGTAGTGGTCGGTCGGGAAGTCGCGGGTCTCCACCACCGCCTGGACCGTCTCGCCCGCCTCGAGCGGCAGGAGGTTCACGAGCGCCGTGCCGCGCGCCGTCCGCTCCTTCATGGGGATCTCGTGGCCCCGCAGCCGGTAGACGCGGCCGCGGTTGGAGAAGAGCAGCAGATAGGACAACGCCGTGGTGTGGACCACGTTCGTGACGAGGTCCTCCTCCTTGAGCCGCGCCCCCTGCACGCCCCGGCCGCCACGGCCCTGGGTCCGGAATGCGTCGGCCGAGACCGACTTGATGTACCCGGCGGCGGTCGTCGTGACCACGATGTCCTCGTCGTCGACGAGGTCCTCCACGCCGAGCTCGCCCGGGTCGTGGGTGATCTGCGAGCGGCGCTCGTTGCCGAACTTGTCCCGGATCGCCGTCATCTCCTCGGCGATGACGGCACGGAGCTTGGCCGGGTCCGCCAGGATCGCCTCCAGCGCGGCGATGGTCCGGCGCAGCTCGGCCATCTCCTCTTCCAGCTCGCTCCGGCCGAGCCGGGTGAGGCGGCCGAGGGTCATGTCCAGGATGTGGTTCGCCTGCTCCTCGCTGAACGAGAACGGGTCGGCCATGAGGGCGGCCCGCGCCGCCGGGCGGTCGTCCGACGCCCGGATGGTGGCGATGACGGCGTCCAGCATGTCGATGGCCCGGAGCAGCCCCTCCACGATGTGCGCCCGGGCCCGCGCCTTCTCCAGCCGGTACTCGGAGCGTCGGGTGACCACCTCCACCTGGTGCGCCACGTAGTACGTGAGGATCTGCGCCAGGTTCAGCGTCCGCGGCACCCCGTCGACGAGGGCCAGCATGTTGACGCCGAAGCTCGTCTGCAACGGCGTGTGCTTGTAGAGCTTGTTCAGCACCACGTTGGCGTTGGCGTCGCGCTTCAGCCGGATCACCAGCCGGGTCCGCTGCCCCGCCGACGAGTCGAGCACCTCGGCGATGCCGTCGACGTCCCCCGACTTCACCAGGTCGTCGATCTTCTGGGAGATGACCGGCACCGACGTCTGGTAGGGCAGCTCCGTCACGATGATGCGGGTGGCGTCGCGGCCCTCCTCGATGTCGGCCACCGCCCGCAGCTTCACCGAGCCCCGGCCGGTGCGATAGGCGTCGAGGATGCCCTGGCGGCCGAGGATCTGGGCCCCGGTCGGGAAGTCGGGGCCCTTCACGAACCGCATCAGCTCGTCGGGGGTGGCGTCGGGGTTGTCCAGGAGGTGGATGGCGGCGTCGATCACCTCGGCCATGTTGTGCGGCGGGATGTTGGTCGCCATCCCCACCGCGATCCCCTGCGAGCCGTTGACGAGGAGGTTGGGGAACCGGGCCGGGAGCACCACCGGCTGGGTCGTGCTGTTGGAGTAGTTGGGCTCGAAGTCGACGGTGTTCTCGTCGATCCCGGCCATGAGGTCGAGCGAGAGCGCCTGGAGCCGGCACTCGGTGTAGCGCATGGCCGCCGGGCCCTCGTCCGGCCCGGGACCGCCGAAGCTGCCGTGCCCGTCGACCAGCGGGTGGCGCATGGAGAAGTCCTGCACCATGCGGACCAGGGCGTCGTAGATGGCGGCGTCCCCGTGCGGGTGGTAGGTCCCCATCACCTCGCCCACCACCGCCGCGCACTTCACGTGCGGACGGTCCGGGCGGAGGTTCTGGTCGAACATCGAGTAGAGGATCCGGCGGTGGACCGGCTTCAGCCCGTCGCGCACGTCGGGCAGTGCCCGCGAGACGATGACCGACATGGAGTACTCGAGGAACGAGCGCTCCATCTCCTCTTGGATCTCGATCGGCTCGATGAACCCGAGGACGGCGCCGTCGCCGTCGGGCGGCGGCGCGGCGCCGTTGCCGTGGCTGCCGGTGGATGTGGTGGTGGGGCGGCGGGGCACAGGCTCAGATGTCGAGGAACCGGACGTCCTTGGCGTTGGTCTGGATGAAGTGGCGACGGAGCTCCACGTCGTCACCCATCAAGACCGAGCAGACGTCGTCGGCCAGCGCCGCCTGCTCCACGCTGATCTGGAGGAGCGAGCGCTTGGCCGGGTCGATCGTGGTCTCCCGCAGCTCGTGGAAGTCCATCTCGCCGAGTCCCTTCAACCGCTGGAAGTCCTGGCGGTGGTTGGGGTTCTGGGCCATGAAGGCGTCCTTGGCCATGTCGTCCTTCAGGTAGACCTTCTCCTTGCCGACGAGCGTGGAGTAGAGGGGGGGCTGGGCGACGTACACGAAGCCCCCCTCCACCAGCGCCTTCATCTGGCGGAAGAAGAACGTGAGCAGCAGCGTGCGGATGTGGCTCCCGTCCACGTCGGCGTCGGCCAGGATGATCACCTTGTGGT
>JAJYVT010000068.1 GCA_021791845.1 Actinomycetes bacterium
CTCGAAGCGGGGTTGGACATTCGAACGACCGAGCGCCATGGCCAATTCTCGCCCACCGGCCCGCAGATCGCGAATCGAGCGGCAACTACTTCGAATCGAGCGGCAACTACTTCAGTGGTCTCCTAGGTAGACTCCGTGGTCCACGTTGAGACGGCCGAGGGAGACCACCGGGTGCAGCCGACGATCGCCGGCACGGTGAACGACGAGCACTACATGGCCCGGGCGGTCGCCGCCGCGTCCTCGGCGCGAACCGTGACGTCGCCGAACCCGTGGGTCGGCGCCGTGCTCGTGGCCGCCGGCGGCACCTACCAGGGAGCCACGGCGCCGCCGGGGGGGCCGCATGCCGAGGTGACCGCGCTGCGCCTCGCCGCGGCGGCCGGAGACTCCGCCGTCGGCGCGACCCTCTACTCGACGCTCGAGCCGTGCGCCCATCACGGGCGCACGCCGCCGTGCGTGGACGCCATCGTGGCGGCCGGGGTCGCCCGGGTGGTCGTCGGCGTGCTCGACCCCGACCCGCACGTCGCCGGACGGGGTGTCGGCGCGCTCGAGGACGCCGGCGTCGAGGTGACGGTGGGCGTGGGCGCGCCGGAGGTCTCCCGGCAGCTCGCCCCCTACCTGAAGCACCGCAGGACGGGCCGCCCGTGGGTGGTGCTGAAGCTGGCGGCGTCGCTGGACGGGCGGACCGCCGCGCCCGACGGGTCGAGCCGGTGGATCACCGGCCCGGCAGCCCGACGCGACGTGCACCGGCTGCGGGCGGAGTCGGATGCCGTGCTGGTGGGGGCGGGCACGGTGCGGGCCGACGACCCGGAGCTCACCGCACGCGAGGTGGCGGCCGAGCGTCAGCCCGTGCGGGTGGTGCTCGGCTCGGCCCCGGCCGGGGCAAAGGTGCAGCCGGCGCTCGAGCTCTCGGGCGACCTGGGCGGGGTGCTCGACCACCTGGGCTCGCTCGGCGTGGTCCAGCTCCTCGTCGAGGGAGGGGCCGGGGTGGCCCACGACCTCCACGCCGCCGGGCTCGTCGACCGTTACGTCCTCTACCTCGCGCCGGCCTTCTTCGGAGGGAGCGACGGCGCGCCGCTGTTCCGGGGCCCGGGCGCACCCACCGTCGGGGACCTGTGGCGCGGCCAGGTGGTCTCCGTCCGCCAGCTGGGTGAGGACCTCCGCGTCGAGGTGGCGCCCGCCGGCGAGGACCGGGGGACCGGGTCGGCGGCGCCGGCCACAGACCTGGAAGCGGAGGATCTTCCCTGATGTCCTTCTCCTCCGTCGAAGAGGCGATCGCCGCCATCAAGCGGCGCGAGATGGTGGTCGTGGTGGACGACGAGGACCGCGAGAACGAGGGCGACCTGGTGATGGCGGCCGAGGCGGCCACGCCGGAGGCCATCGCCTTCTTCCTCGCCCACACCTCGGGGGTGATCTGCGCGCCGCTCCTCCCGGAGCGGGCCGACGAGCTGGAGCTCCCGCTCATGGTCAGCGAGAACACCGAGTCGCAGCGGACCGCCTTCACCGTCAGCGTGGATGCCCGGACCACGACCACGGGCATCTCGGCTGCGGACCGTGCCGCCACCATCGCCGCGCTCGTCGACCCGGCCACGCGGCCGCACGACCTGAACCGACCCGGGCACATCTTCCCGCTGCGGTACCGGCCCGGTGGCGTGCTCAAGCGGGCCGGTCACACCGAGGCGACCGTCGACCTGGCCCGGGCCGCCGGGCTGACGCCGGCGGGCGTGCTGTGCGAGATCGTGAGCGAGGACAAGGCCGGGATGGCACGGCTTCCCGAGCTGGAGCACTTCGCCCGGCGGCACGGCCTGCCCCTGATCTCCATCGCCGAGCTCATCCGGTACCGGCGCCAGACCGAGAAGCTGGTCCGCCGGGTGTCGGAGGCACGCATCCCGATGGAGGGTGGTGACTACCGCGCCTACGTCTACGAGTCGGTGCTCGACGGCGAGCAGCACCTGGCGCTGGTGAAGGGCAGCGTCGGCCCCGACGTCCTTGTGCGGGTGCACTCGGAGTGCCTGACCGGCGACGTCTTCGGATCGCTTCGGTGCGACTGCGGCCCCCAGCTGCACGCCGCGCTGGGGCGCATCGGCCGCGAGGGCTCCGGCGTGCTCATCTACCTGCGGGGGCACGAGGGCCGGGGGATCGGCCTGGCCAGCAAGATCCAGGCCTACCGCCTGCAGGAGGAGGGGCACGACACGGTCGACGCCAACCTCGCCCTCGGCCACCCCGCCGACAGCCGGGAGTACGGCATCGGCGCCCAGATGCTGGTGGACCTGGGGGTGACCACCATGCGCCTCATGACGAACAACCCCACCAAGCGCGGCGGCCTGGAGGGCTTCGGGCTCGACATCACCGAGCGCGTCCCGCTCGAGGTGTCGCCCAACCCCGAGAACCTGGCCTACCTGCGCACCAAGCGGGAGCGCATGGGGCACCTCCTCGACGGGCTCGACGGCGTCGTCTGATCCATGGGCGCCAACGACCTCGAGCTTCCCGACGGCGCCCTGGCGTCGCTCGCCGGACGGGTGGGTCGCGTGCTGGGCGGTGACGCGTCGGGGCGCGGGCTGCGGGTGGGCGTCGCGTGCAGCCGGTTCAACGGAGGCGTCACCTGGCGGCTCCTCACGGGTGCGCTGGCGTTCCTGGAGGAGTCGGGTGTGGACCGCAGCGACGTGAGCGTGGCCTGGGTGCCGGGCGCCTTCGAGCTCCCGCTGGCGGCCCGGCGCTTCGCCACCGCGACCGCAGCGGCGGACGCGGTGGTGTGCCTGGGCGCCGTCATCCGGGGCGAGACCGGGCACTACGACCTGGTGGCGGGGGAGTGCGCGGCGGGGATCCAACGTGTCCAGCTCGACACCGGCGTCCCGGTTGCCTTCGGCGTCCTCACCACCGAGACACTGGACCAGGCCCTGGCCCGGTCCGAGCCCGACGAGACGAACAAGGGCCGCGAGGCGGCACAGGCGGCGCTCGAGATGTGCCGGCTGCTGCGGTCGGTCTGAGGCGCGGTCGGAGGGAACGGAGCCAGCGACGACCATGGGTGCCACGCTTCGCATCGTCCTGCCCAAGGGCTCGCTCGAGCGGGCGACCCTGGAGCTGTTCGAGGCTGCCGACCTGGCCGTGTCGCGGTCCTCGGAGGTGGACTACCGGGCGACCATCGCCGACCCGCGGGTGGCCGAGGTCCGCATCCTGCGCCCCCAGGAGATCCCGGTGTACGTGGCCGACGGGCTCTTCGACCTCGGGATCACGGGGCGGGACTGGATCGAGGAGCGCGGCGCCAACGTCGTGTCCCTGGGCGAGCTGGGGTACTCCAAGGCGACGGCCAACCCGATCCGGGTGGTGCTGGCGGTCGCGGAGGACTCCCCGTTCCACAGCATGGCCGACCTCGCCGGCCGGCGGATCCGGGTGAGCACCGAGTACCCGGCGCTGACGCGGCGGGCGCTCGAGGCGCAAGGGGTCGACGCCGAGATCTCGCTCTCCTACGGCGCGACCGAGGCGAAGGTGCCGGACATCGCCGACTGCGTGGTCGAGATCACCGAGACCGGCCGGGCGCTGCGGGCCTCTGGGCTGCGGGTGATCGAGACGCTGCTCGTCTCGAAGACCGAGCTCATCGCCAACCCGCAGGCCGCGGCGGACCCCGAGATGCGCCACGCCATGAGCCAGCTCCACACGCTGCTGGCCGGGGCGCTGGAGGCCCGGGAGAAGGTGCTCGTGAAGCTGAACATCCCGAGCGACCGGCTGGAGGCGGTGGTGGCCGTGCTGCCGTCGATGCGGTCGCCGACCGTCTCGGAGCTGTCGGGGCGCAGCGGCTACGCCCTGGAGACCGTGGTGAACAAGGCCGACATCAACACTCTCATCCCGGCGCTGAAGGACGAGGGAGCGACCGACATCCTGGAGCTCCCCCTGTCCAAGATCGTGCATTGAGCCGGCCGGGCCCCGTGGCGGCGGGTGGCGGCGCGGCGGGCGGCGACGGCCGGCCGCAAACTCGGGCGATCCGGCTCGGCACGGTGACCGCCTTCGACGTCGGCCGGGGCTTGGGCACGGTCGCGGACGGCGCCGGAGGCGAGTGGCCGTTCCACTGCACCGCCATCGCCGACGGGTCGCGCACCATCGAGGTGGGGACCGCCGTCGTGTTCCGCCCGGTGCCGGGGCACCTGGGGCGCATGGAGGCGGCCGACGTGCAGCCACTGGCGTCCTCGTCGCTCGACCCCGGGCACGGGGGCGGCGCTGGCTGATCCGGGCGCGGCGCCGGCTGATCCGGGCGCGACGCCGGCTCCTACACTCCACGGATGGCCGGGACACGAGCCCTCGACCACGAGCGGGTCGCCGAGGCGCGCGGGAGGTGCACGCACTGGCTGAACGGGCACGGGCCGCTGCGGCCCGCCGAGTTGCTGGCCACGATCCCCCCCGACGTCGACCCCGACCGGTACGGCGACGGCGGCGTGGTGGGGACCCTCGAGGCCGAGGTGGCCGCGCTGCTGGGCAAGGAGGCGGCGCTGTTCCTCCCGACGGGGACCATGGCGCAGCAGATCGTCCTGCGGGTCCATGCCGGGCGGCGCGGGCGGCGGACGGTCGCCTGGCATCCCTCGTGCCACCTCGACTGGCACGAGGGACGCGGCTACCAGCGCCTGCACGGGCTGGTCGGCGTTCCTGCCGGGAGGGCGGGGGTGCCGCTGCGACTCGAGGACCTCGGGGCGATCGCCGAGCCGCCGGCGGCGCTCCTGCTCGAGCTGCCCCAGCGAGAGCTCGGCGGGACGCTGCCGTCGTGGGACGAGCTCGGCGCCATGGCCGGGTGGGCACGGGAGCGCGGAGCCGCCGTGCATCTCGACGGCGCACGGCTGTGGGAGGCGGCGCCCTTCTACGGACGTCCCGAGGCAGAGGTCGCCGGCCTCTTCGACACCGTCTACGTCTCCTTCTACAAGGGGCTCGGGGCCATCGCCGGGTGCTGCGTGGCCGGCCCGGCCGACGTCGTGGCCGAGGTGTCGGAGTGGCGCACCCGCCACGGCGGCCGGGTCTTCGGGCTCTGGCCGTACGCGGCCTCCGCCCTGACCTCCTTGCACCTGCGGCGGGACCGCATGGGGCGGTACTGGGAGCACGCCAGGGCGATCGCCCGCGCCTTGGAGGGCACCGACGCGGTGCGCGTGGTCCCCGACCCGCCGCAGAGCCGCATGATGCACCTGCAGCTCCGCGTGACGCCGGAGGACCTGCGCGACCGGGCCCTGGCCGTCGCCGAGGAGGACGGCATCTGGACGTTCGCCGAGCCCTTCGCCGTGGACGCACCGGGCCTCGTGCGGCTCGAGCTGTCGGTGGGCGATGCCACGCTCGGCTTCGAGCCCGAGGAGGTGCGCCGGCTGGTGGAGCGCCTCGCCCGCGGGTGAGGGGGAGACGTGAGGCTTGCCGCCCTCGCCGACACCCACCTGCGCGCCGGCGTGGAGGGGCTGCCCGGATCGGTGCTCGAAGTCCTGCGGGGATGTGACGGCATCCTCCACGCCGGCGACCTCGTGTCCGGTGCCGTCCTCGGCGGCCTTCGCGCCCTCGGACCGGTGCACGCAGTGCTCGGCAACAACGACCACGAGCTGCGGGGCGTCCTGCCCGAGGCGCTCGAGGTGGTGCTGGCCGGCGTCCCCCTGGCCATGGTCCACGACAGCGGTCCCGCCCGGGGACGCCCGGGACGGATGGCGCGGCGGTTCCCCGGCGCGCGGATCGTGGTCTTCGGGCACAGCCACGTGCCCCTCGACGAGGTCGGGCTCGGGGGGCAGCTCCTGTTCAACCCGGGTTCCCCGACGCAGCGCCGGTCCCAGCCGGTGGCGACCTTCGGGATCCTGCGGCTCGAGGCGGGCGAAGTGGCCGAGCGGGCGATCCTTCCGGTGTGACGGGCTCCCGGTGTGACGGGCTCGGCCGGGGGTCCTCGCCGGGGTGACCGTCGGCGGTGGTCCTCGCCGGGCGCCCCGCCGACGGGGGTACCCGCCGCCGGCCCGCCGGGCTCGGCCCGTTCAGGCCTCCGGGGCCCCGGGTGACGGGGCCGCGTCGCCGGCTGCCGGTGCTCCGGCGGCGTCGCCTCCCTGGTCGGCGGCCCCTCCCTGGTCGGCGGCCCCTCCCTGGTCGGCGGCCCCTCCCTGGTCGGCGGCCGAGATCTGGACGTAGGCCAGCCGGAGCTGGGCGAGGGCGTCCCGCAGCGAGGCATGGGCGTCGCCGAGACGATCGCCCAGCCCGTCGACCAGGAAGCCCAGAGCGTCGATCGAGAGCCGGGCGCCGTCCAGGAGCGGCGGGGCCTGGGAGAGGTAGACGGCGGCCAGCTCGAACAGCCCGTAGCAGTGGTTGGCCACCACCACCTCGGCCGGAGCGTCGGCCAACCGGCGGCGAAGCTCTTCGACGTCCTCCTCACCGGGACCGAACGCTTCCGGTCCGCTGGGGCCGTCGGGCCCGCCCGCGGCCCCGGACCCAGCGGCCCCGGAGCCCGGCGCCCCGGACCCCGGCGCCCCGGAGCCCGGCGCCGCGCCCCGGCCCCGGTCTTCTCCACCGACGTGATGCTCACCCGAAGGAGTCCACAGGCTCATGCTGGTAGCCTATGGGCCGAGGAAGCGGGGCTCTCGGTCGACAGCCTCCACCCGGCCACCTGCGGTGCGCCGGGTCGACGTGGCATTGCCCGATCGGGCGTGGCTCCGCTTACCGGATGTTGGTCGCGGACGGACCGCCGACCCGATAGAGAGGACGATGCCGCATAGTCACCGCCACTACACCTGAGCACCGGATCAACGACCGCATTCGAGCGCGCGAGGTTCGCCTCGTCGACCCGGACGGGCAGCAACTGGGGATCAAGCCGCTGCCCGAGGCACTGAGCATCGCTCGTGGCCTCGACATGGACCTCGTCGAAGTGGCGCCCATGGCCAATCCGCCGGTGTGCCGGATCATGGACTACGGGAAGTTCAAGTTCGACGAGGCGCAGCGGGCCAAGGAGAGCCGCCGCAAGGCCGTGCACGTCGGGATCAAGGAGATGAAGTACCGGCCCAAGATCGGGCCAGGGGACTTCGACACCAAGACCCGGCAGGTGGCCAAGTTCCTCGACGACGGCCACAAGGTCAAGATCACGATCATGTTCCGGGGCCGCGAGGTCTTCCATCCCGAGCTGGGCAAGCGGATCCTCGACCGCATCGCCGAGCAGATGGACGGGGCGGCAAAGGTAGAGGCCGAGCCCCGGCTGGACGGGCGCAACATGGTGATGGTGCTGGCGCCGGACAAGCGCGCCAAGCAGTCGGCGGCAGCCCGGCAAAAGAACCAGGACCAGGAGGAATAGTAGGGATGCCGAAGATGAAGACCGACCGGGGGGCGGCCAAGCGGGTGAAGATCACCGGCACGGGCCGTCTGCGCCGCCGGCAGCAGAACCGGTCGCACCTCCTGGAGAAGAAGACGAGCGTGCGGACGCGCCGGCTGGCGCGTGAGGCCGACTTCTCGTCCGGCGACGAGCGGCGCGTGAAGCGCATGCTCGGGATCTGAGAGGAGCGAACGATGGCACGAGTCAAGCGCGCCGTCCATGGCCGCAAGCACCACCGCGCGGTGCTGGAGCAGGCGAAGGGGTACTACGGCAACAAGAGCCGGACCTACCGAGCCGCCAACGAGCAGGTCATGCACTCCATGCAGTACGCGTACCGGGACCGCCGGGCGCGGAAGGGGGAGTTCCGCAGCCTGTGGATCCAGCGGATCAACGCCGCGGCCCGCATCCACGGGACGAGCTACAGCAGGTTCATCGCCGGCCTGCACGAGGCGGGGGTCGAGGTCGACCGGAAGGTCCTGGCGGACCTGGCCGTGACCGACGACGCGGCGTTCGGCGCGCTCGTCGAGGTCGCCAACGCCGCCCTCGGGGCCTCCTGACGCTCGCCGCTCAGCGCTGACGCTCGCCTATTCGCACCAGCGAGTACGTCGGCTCCGCCGCCTCCTGCGGCGGCGCTCGGCGCGCCGGCTGGAGCACGCCTTCGTGGCCGAGGGTGTCGAGGTCGTCCGCACCGCCCTGGCGGCGGGCTGCGCGCCCGAGTCGCTCTACGTCGCCCATGAGGGACGTTCCGGCACGCCCGGACGAGCCGGTCGCCCGGGCGACCTCGACCCCGGTGCTCCGGGCGTCCCGCCCGCCCCGCCCGCCGGCGGGTCCGCCGCCGCCCTGGCCGAGCTGATGGCGCGCGCCACCGAGCTGGGCGCGCGGTGCTACGAGCTCGCGCCCGGCGTGATGGAAAGGGTGGCCGACACGGTGACCCCACAGCCGGTCATGGCCGTCTTCCCCATGGTCCACGTCCCGGCCGTGCCCGCCGGAGCCGGGCTGGTGGTGGTGATGGTGGACGTGCGGGACCCCGGGAACGCCGGCACCGTGCTGCGGACGGCCGACGCGGCCGGAGTCGACGCCGTCGTGTGCTGCGGCGGGACCGTCGACCCGTACAACCCGAAGACGGTGCGCTCCTCGGCCGGCTCGCTCTTCCATGTCCCGCTCGTCCTCGGGGAGGAGGCCGCCACGGTGCTGCGCAGCCTGGCCGAGGCCGGCCTGCGCCGCCTCGGGGCGGTGGCGCGAGGCGGGGACGACTACTCGGCGGTCGACTGGACCGTGCCCACGGCGATCGTCCTCGGCAACGAGGCCAACGGGCTGCCCGGCACACTGCCGCTCGACGGACTGGTGGGCATTCCCATGGCGGGCCGGGCGGAGTCGCTCAACGTCGGCATGGCGTGTGCCGTGCTGTGCTTCGAAGCCCTGCGGCAGCGGCGGTCTACGATGCCCCGATGACCGTGGGCGAGACCGAGGCGATGGACGGTGTCGCAGCCCGCCTCGAGCGGGACGCGGCGGCGGCGATCCGGGCGGCGGAGACCACCGAGGCCCTGGCCGACGCCGTCACCGCCGTGCTCGGCAAGCGGAGCGCCCTCGCCCGGGCACACCGCGACCTGGCTGGCCTCGATCCCAATGCCCGCCGGGAAGCGGGCCGGATGCTCCACGACGCGCGCCAACGGCTCGAGGAGCTGGTCGCCGCCCGCCGCGAGGAGCTGGCGGCGAGCGAGCGACGGGCGATGCTGGAGGGGGACCGGCTGGACCTCACGGAGGTCACGACCGTGGCGTCGCCCATCGCCCGGGGGCACCTGCACCTGGTGGACCAGACCCAGCGTGCGCTCGAGGACGTGTTCGTGGCCATGGGGTTCACCGTCGCCGAAGGCCCGGAGTCGGAGACCGACTGGTACAACTTCGAGGCGCTGAACATCCCGCCGGCGCATCCGGCCCGCAGCATGTGGGACACCTTCTACCTCGACCTCGGCCAGCCCGAGACGGTCGTCCTGCGCACCCACACCTCTCCGGTGCAGGTGCACCTGATGGAGGAGCAGGCACCGCCGATCCACGCCGTCATGCCTGGGCGCTGCTACCGGCACGAGACCCCCGACGCCCGCCACCTCGCCACCTTCCACCAGCTCGAGGGCCTGGTGGTGGACAAGGGGATCACCTTCGCCGACCTGGCCGGCACCCTCGAGACCTTCACCAACGCCTACTTCGGAGCCGACATCCACACGCGCCTGCGACCGGCGTACTTCCCTTTCACCGAACCGTCGGCGGAGGTGGAGATCACCTGCACCATCTGTCTGGGCGCAGGGTGCCGGACGTGCTCCAACACCGGCTGGGTGGAGCTCGCCGGCTGCGGGATGGTGGACCCCGCCGTGTTCGAGGCGGTGGGCATCGACCCCACGGAGTGGACGGGGTTCGCCTTCGGCTTCGGCATCGACCGCTGCGCCCAGATGCGTCACGGGATCGCGGACCTGCGGGTGCTCGACGAGAACGAGCTCCGCTTCTTGAGGCAGTTCTGATGCGAGTCCCGTTGTCCTGGCTGCGCGACTTCGCGCCCTTCGACCAGGATCCCACCGCGCTGGTCGCGACCCTGGACGACCTCGGGCTCGTGGTCGAGGGGGTCGAGCGGGTGGGGGAGGGCCTGGAGGACGTGGTGGTGGCCCGGGTGGACGACATCGCCGCCATCGCCGGCGCCGACCGGATCCGTCTGGTCACCGTGGACGCCGGCGACGGGCCGCTCGAGGTGGTGTGCGGGGCGTGGAACTTCGCCGCGGGCGACCTCGTGCCCCTCGCTCCCGTGGGCTCGACGCTCCCCGGAGGGATGCAGATCGGCCGGCGCAAGATGAAGGGCGCCACCTCGAACGGCATGCTCTGCTCGGGGCGGGAGCTGGCGCTGAGTGACGACCACGAAGGCATCCTGGTGATGACCGAGGTGGAAGGCGCGGCGCCGGGGCTCCCGCTCACCGAGGCGCTCGGGATCCAGCGGGACGTCGTCTTCGACGTCACCGTCGAGGGCAACCGTCCCGACGCCTGGTGCATGGCCGGCGTGGCCCGCGACCTCGCGGGCCGGCTCCGCCTCCCGTTCACGCTCCCGGACCCCGCGCCGCCCCCCAGCCTCGGGCGCCCGGTGGCGTCGCTGGCGACGCTGGTCGTGGAGGCGGCGGACCTCTGCCCGCGCATGGTCGTGCGGGTGATCGAGGGCGTCTCGGTCGGCCCGTCCCCGCGGTGGATGGCCCGGCGGCTGCTCATGGCCGGCATGCGGCCCATCAACGTCGTGGTGGACGTGTCGAACTACGTGATGCTGGAGCTGGGCCAGCCCAACCACCCCTACGACCTCGACCGACTGCCCGGTGCCGGGTTGCTCGTGCGGCGGGCCGGGCCGGGAGAGCGCCTGGTCACCCTGGACGGGGTGGAGCGCGTGCTCGGGACGCCGGGCCGCGGGCTCGGGGACACGGGCGAGGACTGCCTCATCTGTGACGCCGAGGGCGCGCCGGTCGGGATCGGCGGGATCATGGGGGGTGAGCGGCCCGAGATCGGGGCGTCCACCACCAGGGTCCTGCTGGAAGCGGCCTACTTCACACCGATGGCGATCGCCCGCACGTCCAAGCGGCTGGGGCTCCGCACCGAGGCCTCGGCTCGCTTCGAGCGGGGCTGCGACCCGTGGGGCGTCGACCGGGCGGTGGCCCGCTTCTGCGAGCTGCTCGACGCGCCCGTGGCCGACGGCAGCCTCGACGTCCGCGGGGAGGTGCCGCACCCGCTTCGGGTGAACGTGCCCGTGCCCCGCATCGAGGCCCTGCTCGGCGTGGCGATCGACGCCGACGAGGCTGCGTCCCACCTGGAGCCCCTGGGCTTCGGTTGCGAGCGGGAGGGCCAGGTGCTCGTGGTCACCGTTCCCACGAACCGTCCCGACGTGCGACCCGAGCCGCGCGGCGTGGCCGACGTGATCGAGGAGATCGCCCGGACGTACGGGTACGCGCGGATCCCGCGACGCACGCCGGCATGGCCCGAGCCCGGTGGGCTCACCGCTCGCCAGAAGGCTCGCCGGTTCACCGCCGACGTGCTGGCGGGTCTCGGAGCCCTGGAGGCGTGGACGCCGAGCATGATCGACGACGACGACCACCGCCGGATGGGGTTGGAGGGTCCCGCGGTGACCGTCGCCAACCCGATCGCCAAGGAGCAGGCGTGGCTGCGGCGCTCGATGCTGCCGGGACTGGTGCGGGCACTCGCTCACAACGCCAACCGGCGCCAGGGTGCCATCCGGCTGTTCGAGATCGGCACCGTGTTCTCGCACCCGAGCGAGGCCGGGCGCACGGCCCGCGGTGGGACGGGCGGGGGCGCGACCGCGCTGCTTCCCGGCGAACGCGAGCTCCTGTCGGCCGTCTTCGCCGAGGAGGGCGACGACGCGCGCACGGTCGTGGCCGCATGGCTCGCCATCTCGGAAGCGCTGCGACTGGAGCCGGTCGAGCTGGTGGCGGACGACGGCGTGCCCGGGCTGCATCCCAGCCGGACGGCGCGCCTGGCCGTCGGCGGCGGACCCATCGGCGTCCTGGGCGAGGTGGACCCGTCGGTGGCCGCGTCCTTCGGCGTCGAGGGCACCCGGGTCGGCTGGATGGAGCTGGACCTCGGCCTCGTCCTCGATCCGACGGTGGCCGTGCGGCGGTCGGAGCAGGCGCAACCGGTCAGCCGTTACCCGTCGGCGGACGTGGACCTGGCGTTCGCCGTGCCCGACGCCGTGGCGGCGGGCCGGGTCGGGCGAGCCCTCACCGAGGCGGGCGGCGACCTGCTCGAGTCTGCGACCCTCTTCGACGTGTACCGGGGACCGGGGGTTCCCGGGGGTGTGCGGAGCCTCGCCTTCCGGCTGCGGTACTGCGCCCTCGACCGCACCCTGACCGACGAAGAGGTCGGGACGCTGCGCCAGGCGGCAATCGACGCCGCCGCCGGCGTGGGCGCCGTGCTGCGCTGAGCGGTTCGGGCGATCCTTCCAGCGCCGATCGCATGCATGAGTATGCGCGAACCTGTATAGTCTCCCGACGATGAAGGTCGGGGTGGCTGGGGCGTCGGGGTACGCGGGGACGGAGCTGCTGCGGCTGTGCGCGGCGCACCCCGTGTTCGACGTGGCCGTGGCCACCGCGGCGGGCCATGCCGGAGAGCAGGTCGCGGCCCACACTCCGTCCCTGGCGTCGGCCTACCCGTCGCTCGCCTACGGCGAGACCGACCCGGCGGCGATGGACGGACTGGACGTCGTGTTCCTGGCGCTGCCGCACGGCGAGTCGCAGCGCCTCGTGCCCGACCTCGCCTCGAGGGTCGGCGTCGTGGTGGACCTGGCGGCCGACTTCCGTCTCCGGGACGCCGCCCTCTATCCCCGCTGGTACGGCGCCGAGCACGCCGCGCCGGACCTGCTGGCTTCGTTCGTCTACGGGCTGCCCGAGCTCGACCGCTCCGGCCTTCCGGGCGCGACGCTCGTGGCGGCGCCGGGCTGCTACCCGACGGCCGCCGCGCTGGCCCTGGCGCCGTTCGTCCGGGCCGGAGTGGTCGAGCCCAGCGGCATCGTCGTCGACGCCGCCAGCGGCGTCTCGGGCGCCGGGCGCGCTCCGAGCGAGCGGCTGCACTTCGGCACCGTCGACGAGGACTTCGTCGCCTACGGTCTCTGCGACCACCGCCACACGCCGGAGATCGAACAGGCTCTTGGTGCGTCGGTCCTCTTCACGCCCCACCTGGCCCCGATGACCAGGGGCATCCTCGCCACGTGCTACGCCCGGGTCTCGGGCGTGCGCACGACGGCCGACGCCCTCGCCCTGCTGCGGGACGGGTACGCGGGGGAGCCCTTCGTGCTGGTGACCGACGCGCCGCCCTCCACCAAGGCCACCGCCGGATCGAACTGCGCGCACGTGACCGCCCGGGTGGACGAGCGGACCGGTTGGCTCCTGGCGCTGTGCGCGCTGGACAACCTGGTGAAGGGGGCCGCCGGCCAGGCGGTGCAGTGCGCCAACCTGGCCGGCGGGCTGGACGAGCCGACCGGGCTCCCGTTGGCGGGGTTGTACCCGTGAGCGTGACCGCGGCGCCGGGCTTCGTCGCCGCCGGGGGCGCGATCGGCATCAAGCCGGGCGGGGCGCCCGACGTCGCCGTCGTGGCGACCGCCGACGGGCGGCCCGTCCCCGCCGCCGGCGTGTTCACCGCCAACCTGGCGGCCGCCGCCCCCGTGCAGGTGAGCCGTGAGCACCTCGAGCGCACCGGCCGGCGCGCCAGCGCCGTGGTCCTCACGTCGGGCAACGCCAACGCGGCGACGGGCCAGCCGGGGGCGGCGGCCGCCCGGCAGCTGTGCGCAGCCGTGGCGGGCGTCGTGGGCAGTGCGCCCGAGGAGGTCCTGGTCTGCCAGACGGGGCTGATCGGCGTGCCCTTCCCGGCGCACGTGGTCCCCGGGGTGGCGGCCGTGGTGGCGTCCCGCACGGGCGGGGTCGACGCCGGCGCGGCGGCGGCCCGGGCCATCATGACCACGGACACGGTGCCCAAGGAGGCCGTGGCCCGTCCTGACGGGGCGGGGTGCACCGTGGGCGGCATGGCCAAGGGCGCGGCGATGCTCGCACCCGACATGGCGACGATGCTGGCCGTGCTCACCACCGATGCCCTCGTCGAGCCCGACGCCTTGCAGCGGGTCCTCGCCGGTGCGGTGGCGCGCACCTTCAACGTCCTGACGGTTGACGGGTGCACCTCCACCAACGACACCGTGCTGCTCCTTGCCGGCGGCTCGGCCGGACCGGTGGAGACCGCCGCGCTGGCCGGGGCCGTGGAGGAGGTGTGCGCGTCGCTGGCCCGCCAGATGGCCGACGACGCCGAGGGGGCGACCAAGACGGCGCGCATCGCGGTGCACGGCGCCGCCTCCGAGGTGGAGGCGCACCGCGCCGCCCGCAAGGTGGCCGAGTCGCTGCTCGTGAAGACCTCGTTGAACGGCGAGGACCCGTACTGGGGCCGGGTGGTGAGCGAGCTCGGATCGGCCGGGGTCCGCTTCACGCTGGGGCGGACGACGGTCCGCTACGGAGGGATCGCCGTCTGCGCGGGTGGGGTGGCGGTGCCCCACGACGCGCCGGCGGTCGCCGCCCACATGAGCGGCCGGTACGTCGAGATCGACTGCGAGCTCGGGATCGGGGACGGGCGGGCCGCCGTGCTCACGACGGACCTCGGCTACGGCTACATCGACGAGAACCGGACCACCTCGTGATCCCCGGCACCGCCGAGACCAGCCCGGCCCGGGACGCCGCCACCCTGCTGGTGGAGGCGCTGCCGTACATCCGCCGCTTCCGCGACGCCGTGGTGGTGGTCAAGTACGGGGGCAACGCCCTCGCCCACGGCACACCGCTCGCCTCGTTCGCCGAGGACGTGGTCCTGCTGCAGTCGGTCGGGGTGAAGCCGGTCGTGGTGCACGGTGGCGGTCCGCAGATCGGCCAGCTGCTGGCACGGCTGGGCAAGGAGACCGAGTTCCGCGACGGGCTCCGGGTGACCGACGCCGACACCCTGGACGTGGCGCGCATGGTGCTGGTGGGAAAGGTCAACCGCGACATCGTCTCCGCCATCAACGTCCACGGTCCGCTGGCCGTCGGTCTGTCGGGAGAGGACGCCCGCCTGATCACCGCGGCCGCCCACACAGCGGCGCTCGGCTTCGTCGGGACGGTGATCGGCGTGGACGCCACCATCCTGGAGCGGCTCCTGGCCGAGGGCCTGATCCCGGTGGTGGCGACCATCGGGGCCGACGAGCGCGGCCAGGCCTACAACATCAACGCCGACACCGTCGCCGGCGCGGTGGCGGAGGCCCTGGGCGCGGAGAAGCTGGTGTTCCTGACCGACGTCGAGGGGCTGCGCGCCCAACCGGGCGACGCCGGCTCGTTGGTCCGGCAGGTGTCGGCGGGCGAGCTCGAGCAGATGGTGGCCACCGGCGCCGCCGCGGGCGGGATGGTGCCGAAGGCCGACGCCTGCATCCGGGCCGTACGCGGCGGGGTGCGCCGTGCGCACATCCTCGACGGCCGGGTGCCCCACGCCATCCTGGTCGAGCTCTTCACCGACGTCGGCATCGGCACGATGGTGCAGCCATGACGGCCCCTCCGCACCACGACGCAGCGTCGCGTGACCACCTCATGCACACCTACGCCGGCCCCCCGGTGACCTTCGTGCGGGGCCGCGGCAGCGAGCTGTTCGACGACGAGGGTCGCCGGTACCTGGACTTCGTCTCCGGGTTGGCCGTCACCTCGCTCGGTCACGCGCACCCCGAGGTGGCCGAGGCGGTGGCCGAGCAGGCGCGCACCCTCTTGCACGTCTCCAACCTCTACGGCAACGAGCTGGCGCCCGAGGTGGCCACCACGCTGGACCGCCTGGTCGGCGGCGGGGACGCCGGGACCGCGCCGGGTGGGCAGGTCTTCTTCTGCAACTCGGGGGCGGAAGCGAACGAGTGCGCCCTCAAGCTGGCGCGGCGGTGGGCGGGACCGGGACGCCACGTGGTGGTCGTGACGGAGGGGTCGTTCCACGGCCGGACGTTCGCGACCCTCGCCGCCACCGGTCAGCCGGCGAAGCACACCCCCTTCGAGCCGTTGCCACCCTGGTTCCGCCACGTCCCCTACGACGACATCGACGCGGTGGCCCAGGCGCTCGACCCCGCAACGGTGGGCGCCGTCCTGGTCGAGCCCGTCCAGGGGGAGGGCGGCGTTGTCGTGCCGTCCTCGGACTACCTGGCCGGCCTGCGGGAGCTGTGCACGCAGCGGGAGGCGCTGCTCATCTGCGACGAGGTGCAGACCGGGCTCGGACGCACCGGTCACTGGTTCGGGTTCCAGGCGGGGCCGCTGCGACCCGACATCGTGACCATGGCCAAGGCGCTCGGCAACGGGATGCCGGTCGGCGCCTGCTGGGCCAGGGCCGAGGTGGCGGCGGCGTTCGGGCCCGGGGACCACGCCACGACCTTCGGGGGCCAGCCACTGGCCATGGCCGCCGCCCGGGCCACCTTGGCGGTGATGGAGCGCGAGGACGTGCGCGGCCGGGCCCGACGGGCCGGGGCGCGGCTGCGTGCCGGCCTGGACGGCTTGCCGGGGTCGGTGGCGGTCCGGGGCGCCGGGCTGCTGCTGGCGGTCCAGCTGGAGTCTCCGCGGGCGGCCGACGTCGCCGCGGCGGCGTTGGCGAGCGGCCTCCTGGTGAACGCCGTCCGGGCGGACGCACTCCGGCTGGCGCCTTCGTTGCTGGTGGACGACGCGACGATCGAGGAGGCCCTGGGCATCCTGCGGCGGGCGCTGGAGGACGCGTGAGGCTGGCCAAGCACCAGCGGCAGCACCGGATCGCGAAGCTGCTCGAGTCCCAGGCGGTGGGCAGCCAGGCGCAGCTGGTGGGCCTCCTGGCCACCGAGGGGATCGAGGCCACGCAGACGACGGTCTCGCGCGATCTCGAGGAGCTGGGCGCCGTGAAGGTCCGGCTTCCAGGGGGCGAGACGGGTTACGCGCTGCCCGAGCTGCCGATCCAGCAGATCGCGCCCACCGACCACCTGCGACGGGTGCTGGGGGAGTGGGCGGTGGAGATCGGGTCCTCGCAGAACCTCGTCGTGCTGCGCACCCCGCCCGGCTGTGCCCATGTCGTAGCATCGGCGCTCGACCGCAGCGGGCTCGAGGGCGTGATCGGGACCGTGGCCGGCGACGACACGCTCCTCATGGTCATGGCCGAGCGGCACAGCGCCCGCACGCTGGCGGACCGGCTGGAGGCGCTGGCCGGCCTCGGACCGCCCGCGCCGGCCGCCGTCGCCGACGGCCCGCGCCGCCGCACGGCCCGGGCGGCAGCGCCCCAGTCACCAACGGCCGCGGCCAAGAAGGCAACGGCCCAGAGAGCAACGGAGGAAACGTGATGCGCCGGGTGGTGCTCGCCTACAGCGGTGGATTGGACACGTCGGTGGCGGTCCGGTGGCTCATGGAGAACCACGGGGTCGAAGTGATCGCCGTGGCCGTGGACGTCGGGCAGTCGGCCGATGCCTCGGCCGAGAGCTGGGAGGCCGTGCGCAACCGGGCGCTGGCTGCCGGGGCCGTCGAGGCGATCGTGGTCGACGCCCGGCGGGAGATGGCGGAGGACTACTGCTTCCCGGCCATCCGGGCGAACGCCCGCTACGAGGGCAAGTACCCCCTCGTCTCGGCGCTGTCGCGGCCGGTGATCGTGCGCCACCTGGTG
>JAJYVT010000156.1 GCA_021791845.1 Actinomycetes bacterium
CGCCGCTGTGGGCCCGCAGTCCCTCCTCGATGTGGGCCGCCGACTCGAGCAGGCGGGGCAGCACCTCGGACACCAGGGTGTCGGGCTCGACGCGCATGGCGTTGGCGGACACGTTCATGGCGGCGACCACGGCCCCCGTCCGGTCCCGGATGGGCACGGCGATCGAGACCAGCCCGTCCTCCAGCTCCTGCTTGACGAGCGCGTAGCCCTGCCGGCGGATGTCGTCGAGGGCCCGGCGGAGCTCGTCGGGGTCGGTGACGGTCCGCCGGGTGCGAGCCACCAGCTCGACGTCGGCGAGGTACTGCTCCAGCTCCTCCTCGGGCCGACCGGCGAGGAGCACGCGGCCCATGGAGGTGCAGTAGGCGGGGAACCGGGTGCCGATGGAGATGGCCACGGTCATGATCCTGGTGGTGGGGACGCGCACGACGTACACGACGTCCCGGCCATCGAGCACCGAGATCGAGGACGACTCGTGCACGGTGGCGACGAGCTCCTCCACGAACGGCTGGGCGATCTCCGTCAGGGTGAGCCCGCTCAGGTAGGCGTAGCCGAGCTCGAGCACCCGCGGTCGCAGGGAGAACTCGCGCCCGTCGGTGCGGACGTAGCCGAGCTCGGCCAGCGTGAGGAGGAAGCGGCGGGCCACCGCCCGCGCCAGCCCGGTGGCCTGCGCCACCTCGGTCAAGGTGAGGCGGGACCGCTCGGGCCCGAACGCCTTGATCACCGCCAGGCCGCGCTCGAGCGACTGGACGTAGTCGGCGCGCCGGGCTTCCCGTCCGCCGCCCGGTCCGTCGCCGGACCCGCCGCCCGGTCCGTCGCCGGACCCACCGGGGGCGACGGGCGCCCTCGCCGGCGCCTCGGCGTCGGGGGGCGGTGCGGGCGCTGGCGCGCCGGGCCGGCTCACGTCGGTCACCCTACCGAGCGCTCCCGGCGTCGTCGTCCTCGCCGGCGAGGAGGTCGAGGACGACCGGCATGGCCGAGTTGGCCGCGGGCACGCCTCCGTAGACGCCGGCATGGAGCACCACCTCGCAGATCTCCTCGCGGCTGAGCCCGTTGCGCCGGGCGCCGGGGACGTGGATGCGGAGCTCCTCGTGGCGCCCGAGGGCCACCAGCGTGGCCAGGGTCGCGATGCTGCGCGCCCTGCGGTCGAGCCCGGGCCGGGCCCAGATCTCCCCCCAGGCGGCGCGGGTCGCGTAGTCGGCGAAGGCAAGCGCGCCCGGATCCTGCTGGGCCTGGGAGCGGTCGACGTGGGCGTTCCCGAGGACCGCCCGGCGGATGGCCATGCCCCGGGCGCGCGCCGTGCCGCAGACGTGGGCCTCGACCGCGTCGGTGAACGCGTCGGGTGCGGCGACGTTGGCGATGTGCCCCGCCCCGGGCAGGACGACGAGCCCAGAGCCGAGCGCCGCCGCCAGCTCCAGCGCCATGGCCGGGGGAGTGACCGGGTCCTCGGCGCCCGCCAGCACGAGCGAGGGGGCCTGGACGGACCCGAGGACGGGTCGGAGGTCCATGGTGGCGATGGCCTCGCAGCACGAGGCGTAGCCCTCGGGGTCACAGCGCGCCAGCATCGCGTCCACCATCGCCTGCAGCTCGGGACGCGCGGCGCGCACGGCGGGTGGGAACCACCGCTCGAAGAGAGACGCGGCCAGGACCCCCGTGCCGCCGGCGCGCACGGCTGCCGCCCGCTCGTCCCAGCCCTGCGCGGGGCCGAGCTCCGCCGCCGTACAGGCGGCCACGAGCGACGTGACCCGTGCCGGATGGCGCGCCGCCACCCACATGGCGGTCATGCCGCCGAGCGAGATGCCGCAGAGGGCCGCCTGCTGGATGCCGAGGGTGTCGAGCAGGCCGACCAGGTCGGTGCCCAGGTCGTCGATCGAGTAGGGACCTTGTGGTGCCGACGATCCGCCGTGGCCGCGCTGGTCGTAGCGAAGCACGCGCACGAACCCCGAGAGCCGAGGGACGTGGGCGTCCCACAGCGACAGTGTCGTCCCGAGCGAGTTGGCGAGCACGAGCACCGGGCCTGCCGCCGGGCCGTCCAGCCGGTACCGGATCGACGCGGCGCCAACGTCGCAGGTGCCCTCGGCTCGCCACGGAGCGCTCGTCATGGTGCCTCCCGGGGTGCCGGCGGCGGGGTCCTCCCGGCGCGGCCGTCGGCGTGGAGAACGAGCGCCCGGTCCACGAGCTGATCGGTGGCCCCCAGGTACCCCGCCGGGTCGCAGAGCTCGTCCAGCTGCGCCGGGCTGCGGAGGTCGGCCACCTCGGGCAGCGCGCCGAGGACGTCGCGGAGGGGACGCCCGTCGCGCTGCGCCGCCGCCGCCGCCCGGCCCACCACCTGGCGCGCCTCCTCCCGGCCGAGGTCGTGCCCGAGGTCGAGGGCCACGCGCTCGGCGACGACGACCCCGTGCGTGGCCGCCAGGTTGTCGGCCATCCGGCTTGCGTGGACGGTCAGGTCCGCCAGGAGCCGCGAGACGTTGGCGGTGCATCCGCCGGCTGCCCGGAGCAAGGTCGTCATGGCCTGCCATTCTGCGTGCCATCCGCCCGTGCCGGCACGTTCGTGGTCCTGGACGCCGGCGGACACGAGCGTGGCGAAGGCGCCGTGGGCGTGACGACCGGCGGCGAGCACGCTGACGGCCCCGACCGGGTTGGCCTTCTGGGGCATGGTCGACGAGCCGCCGCGCCCGGGGCCGCCCCCCTCGGCGACCTCGCCCACTTCGGCCTGGGCCAGCAGCGCGACGTCGAGGGCGACCTTGGCGCAGGCGGTGGCGGCCCCCGCCAGGGCGGCGCCGAGCCGCAGGACGCGGCCACGGTCGGTGTGCCACGGGAGCGTCGGGTCCTGGAGCCCCAGGCGGGCCGCCAGCGCGGCGGAGAGCGCCGGGCCCTGCCCGCCGAACGCCGCCATCGTCCCCGCCGCGCCGCCGAGCTGCACCGCCAGGTCGTGTGACGTCACCCGGCGGAGGGTCGCGGCCGCCTCGTCCAGCGCGACGAGCCAGCCCGCGGCCTTGTAGCCGAAGGTGGTCGGCAGGGCGGGCTGGAGGAGCGTGCGGGCGGTCATGGGGGTTC
>JAJYVT010000157.1 GCA_021791845.1 Actinomycetes bacterium
CCCGCGAGCGATCCCCAGGCGCAGGGCCCCGGCCTGCCCCGACATCCCGCCGCCGTCGATGGTGGCGTCGATGTCGTAGGCCTCGGCCATGCTCGTCACCCGGAGAGGCTCGGTGACGAGCATCCGGTGGGTGGCCGAGGGGAAGTAGTTCTCGATGGTGCGGCGGTTCACGGTGATGGTGCCCTGGCCGGGGCGGAAGCGCACCCGGGCCACGGCCTCCTTGCGCCGGCCGGTCGTCTGGGAGAGCGGAGCAGGCATGATCAGCTGGCCCTCCGGGCCGCGGGGATGTCGAGGGGCTGGGGGGACTGGGCCGCGTGCGGGTGGTCCGGTCCGGCGTACACCTTCAGCTTGTGGAGCTGCTGTCGCCCGAGGGTGCCCTTGGGCAGCATCCCCCGCACGGCCCGGCGGACGAGCTCGTCGGGCTTGTGGGCCAGGAGCTCGGCGTAGCTGGTCTTCTTGAGGCCGCCGGGGTAGCCGCTGTGGCGGTAGGCGAACTTGTCGCCGGCCTTGTCCGCGGTGAGGACGATCTTGTCGGCGTTCACCACCACGACGTGGTCGCCGGTGTCCAGGTTGGGGGTGAAGGTCGGGCGGTGCTTGCCGCGCAACAGGCGGGCGACCTCGGTCGCCACCCGGCCGAGGACCAGGCCGTCGGCGTCGACCAGGTGCCAGGCACGCTGGATCTCGCCCGCTTTGGGGGTGTAGGTACGCAAAAGGGGTTCCTCGCAGAAGTAGCTGAGAGCCGGACAGAGAGTTTAAGGGGCGGAGGCCCCCGCGGGCAAGCCGGGCGCTCCGGTCACGCCGGGCGCTCCGGGATAGCCGACGGCCACCAGGCAGAGCCCGTGGGCCGGGGCCGGCTGGGGGGCACCGGCACGGCTGCCGGCGGCCAGGAGGCCCATCACGGTCGCCGCCGTGGCCCGGCCCCGCCCGGCGTCCACCAGGACCGCCACGATCGAGCGGACCATCTGGTGACAGAAGGACGTGGCGGCGACGTCGAAGCGCAGGAGCCTCGGCGGCCACGGCCCGTCCCCCGCCTCCCCCGTCCGGTCCTCCCCGGTCCGGTCCTCCCCCGCCCAGTCCTCCCGTGTCCAGCCACCCCGCACCTCGCGCCAGGCGGCCGAGGTGACGCGCCGCACGATGGGGGCGGCGGGGTCCGCGCCCGGAGGCCGGCGGCAGAAGGCCCGGAAGTCGTGCTCGCCCACGAGTGGGTCGCAGGCGCCGGCCATGGCCCGGACGTCGAGGGGGAAGGGCACGTGCCAGGCCACCGGGGCGAGCAGCGGGTCGGGAGCGGCCGAGCTCAGCACCAGGTACCGGTAGCGGCGCCAGGTGGCCGACCGGCGGGCGTCGAAGTCGGAGCCCTCGGGGGCGGGGGCGGCACGGCGCACCACGATCTCGGGCGCCAGCTGCCGGTTGACCGCCCGGGCCAGGTCCCCGTCGTAGCCCTCGGGCAGGTCGACGTGGACGACCTGCCCGCTGGCGTGGACGCCGGCGTCGGTCCGCCCGGCGCACACGAGCACGGGGGCCTCCATGGTGCGGGCGACCCGCCCGACGGCCTCGGCCAGGGCCCCGGCCACCGTCGGCACGCCGTCCTGGGCGGCGAAGCCGCGAAAGCCCCGGCCGTCGTAGGCGACAAGGAGCTGCCAGCGGCGCGTCGGCGTCAGACCAGCTCGATGCGGGCCATGGGGGCGTTGTCCCCCGGGCGCGGCCCGAGCTTCAGGATCCGCGTGTACCCGCCCGGCCGGTCGGCGTAGCGGGGCGCGATCTCGTCGAACAGCTTGTGGGCCATGTCGCGGTCACGGATGAGCGCCACCACCTGGCGGTGCTGGTGCACCCCGCCCTTCCGGGCCGCCGTGATGCACTTTTCGGCCACCGGCCGCAGCATCTTGGCCTTGGTCTCGGTGGTGACCAGCGACTCGGCCGCGATGAGCGAGGCGACCAGGTTCCCGAGCATGGCCTTCTGGTGCGCGGCGTCGCCGCCCATGCGGCGGCCCCGCTTCGGCGTGCCCTGCATCGGTCAGTCCTTCCCCTTGAGCGACAGGCCCCGCTCGTCGAGCCGCTGGACCACCTCGTCGAGCGACTTCTGTCCGAAGTTGGTGATGGCCAGCAGGTCGTCGTAGGACCGCTCGATGAGCTCGCCGATGGTGTGGATCTGGGCCCGCTTCAGGCAGTTGCGCGGCCGCTCCGAGAGGTCCAGCTCCTCGATGCGCAGGTCCAGGTCGGGCGAGCCGCTCGACGCGCTGCCCGTCTCGCCCAGCTCCAGGCCCTGGGGCGACTCCTCCAGGTCGGCGACCAGGCCGACCAGCGTCCGCAGGGTGTCGCCGGCCGAGGCCAGTGCCTCCCGGGGCGAGATCGAGCCGTCGGTCTCGATGTCGAGCACCAAGCGGTCGAAGTCGGTGGACTGCTCCACCCGGACCGGCTCGACCTGGAAGGTCACCCGGCGGACGGGCGAGAAGATCGAGTCCACCGGGATGACCCCGATGGTGGACGACTTCTTGTTGCGGTCGGCCGAGACGTAGCCCCGTCCCCGCTCCACCGTGACGTCAAAGGCCAGGTGGCCCTTGGCGTTGAGCGCGGCCACGTGGAGGTCGGGGTTCAGGATCTCGACGTCGGCCGTCGTCTGCAGGTCGCCGGCGACGGCGTCGCCGGGCCCGCGCTTGTCGAACCGCAGCGTCACCGGCTCGTCGCTGTGCACCCGGACGAGCAGGTCCTTCAGGTTCAGGATGATGTCGGTGACGTCCTCCTTCACCCCCGGCAGGGTGGCGAACTCGTGGAGGGCCTCGTCGAAGCGCACCTGGGTCACCGCGGCGCCGGGGATGGACGACAGGAGCGTCCGGCGCAGGGAATTGCCCAGGGTGTGGCCGAAGCCCGGGTCGAGGGGGCCGATGGCGAAGCGCTGGCGGTTGCCGCCCTCCTCGTCGAGCACCTCGACGCTGGGTCGCTGGATGATGAGCATCGGGTCGTTCCTCGCTGGCTTACTTGTTGGAGTAGTACTCGACGATGAGCTGCTCTTGCACCGGCTCGTCGATGTGGTCGCGCAG
>JAJYVT010000009.1 GCA_021791845.1 Actinomycetes bacterium
CCGCCGGGTGCTCGCCGAGGATCGCCTTCACCGTCCTGTCGAGAGCGACCCGGAAGTGCGCGAGCGGGTCCGTCCCGGGCGGGTTGGACGGCAACCACATGTCCCGGTAGGGGTTGTCCCACACGAGGACCACATGGAGCACGTCACCACGCCGCTCGGCTTCGTCCGCCGCCCAGCGCAGTGCCTCCTTCGAGGAGGCCGACCCGTCGATCCCGACCACGATCCGTCCCATGGGAGCGATCATGGACGATCCCCGGAGCCTGGGACAGGGAACAAGGTCACGATCCGGTCCGCACCTCGATGGCGTCCGCTTGGCGAGCCGCCCTACGACGCGCGCTCACCCCCAGAGCCCGCCGAGCGCTGGAACACGTCGGAGCCGAGGCGGGTCGCCCGCCAGGTTGTCCTGTCGGCCGATCCCGACTCGAGCAGCCAGGTGGCGACGATCTGGTCCCCGACGGGCTGGTAGCGGGCGGTCCAGGTGGCCAGGGAGTCGGTCGCCGGCCAGCCGACGACAAAGCCCAGCACCGCCGATCCGTCGGCTCGTCGGACACACGACCCGGTCAGCGGTCGCGGCGCCAGTGTCTGCCCGACCCCGGAGCGGTACCAGCCGCCCAGGACGCACCCGGACTCCTCGATGAGCGTCAGCTCGGAGCCGAGCTCGTTGCGCCAGGTGCCCGCCAGCGTGGGTCGTCGGTCCGCCAGCACCTGCCCCGAGCGCACATCCCCCATCGCCTTCACGCTCCCCGACGACGCCACGGCGGGTTGTGGAGTGGTTCCAGCTCCGGTTCGTCGGGCTGCGCCTGCGGGGCCACTTCGACCGGGGCGCCGGGCCCGCGCAACGCCTCCCGGCAGCGCCGGCACAGGGACCGATGGACGCCGTCGGTGCTCCCGCAGCGTTCGCACACCGCGAGGTCGTGCTGCTCGGTCCGGTCGGCTCGTCTCTTCGTGCCTGCCATTTCGTCATGGTGGGTCGCGCGCCCGGATGTCGAGCAGGGTCGAAGGTCACGTGGACCGAGCCGCCCCCCGGTTCGCTATGCGGACGGAGGCATCGTCGCCGGGTGCCTCCGGGACAGGGGGCGTGCGACCCGGCCCGTCCGCCGACAGCGCGTGGCGCCCTGGAGCGGCAGGATCCCCTTCAGCCGGTCCGAGCCGAGACCGCGCCAGGAGAGGTTGCCGCCGGCGTCGCGCACCGCGCGCTGGGCACGTGCCAGGGCGTTGGCACCGTCCACGTCCTCGATGTGCAGGCCGGAGATGTCGACGACAATGGACGACGTCCCGCTCTCCATCAGCAGGCGCACGGCGTCGAGCAGCCGGTGCCGGTTCCAGCGGTTGAGGGATCCGGCGCACGAGAGGGCCCCCGGTCGGAGGACGAGCTCGAGCGACGGCTCCACGGCGGCGGTGTCTGGGCCATCCGTCATCGGTGCACCTCGGTGTCGGTGTTCGGGGGCGAGCAGGGCGCCCCCCCGTGGGGGGGGAAGGGGGGTGCCCCGCTCACCTGGGTGACTGACCCGAACTGCGACGGGTCCAGTACTGGCAGCATGCGGAGTGCATCCCGTTGCAGCCAGAGGCGAAGGTCCCGACGGGCGTTGGGACGTTCGCCCCTGGGCCATGGATCCGCCGTGCAGCACGATCCCTGCAGGACCGACGTCGTCGGCCTGACAGGTCGTTCCCCAGCGCGCGGGAGGTGGTGCAGACGTCCAGCCCGGATCTGCCGCCACCCGCCCGTACCCGACACGGGGTCGAACAGGAGCTTCTCGACCAGGTCACCGCGGCGTCCCGGGCGATGCGCGGGACTGGCGTCCCCCCGATCCTCCTCGACAGCGATCTCGCGGTCGACGCCGGTCTCGACAGTCTGGCCCTGGCGGAGGTCGCCGACCGGCTCGACCACGTCTTCGGCGTCGCCCTTGATCCGAACGCCGTTGCCGCCGCCGCCACGCCCCGGGACCTGCTGGAGGCAGTGCGCGCCGCGATGTCACGGGAGCCCCGCGTGCACGGAGCGGCCGGGGGCGAGCACGCCCCGCCGGTCCCGGCCGCCGGGGGCCAGCAGGTGGCGGCCGGCGGGGCAGGGAGCGTCGCAACGGCTGGCGCCGGCCGCACCGACCGCACCAGCCGGGCGCTCCACCTCGTGTGGCCGACCGACGTAGGGACCCTCAACGAGGCGCTGGCGCGCCACGCCGCCGAGGAGCCCCAGCGTCCCATCATCCAGCTGCTCACGGGACGACGCAGCGTTCCGGCCGACACCGTCACCTACGGCTCCCTGCACGAGGGCGCGCTCACCGCCGGCCACGCACTGGTTGCCGCCGGTCTGGGCCTTGGCGAGCGCGTGGGGATCATGCTCCCGACCGGCCGCGACTACTTCACCGTCTTCTTGGGCGTTCTGTTCGCCGGAGGCGTCCCCGTGCCGCTCTACCCACCTGCTCGTCTGTCATCGGTGCGCGCCCATCTCGAGGCGCAGGCGGCCGTGCTCGAAAACGCCGGCGCCAGCATGCTCGTCACCAGCCCGGAGATCCGAGCGATCGCCCGGCTGCTCCACGGCCGCGTCCCCAGCCTCCGGTCGATCCGGACCCCCCAGGCACTGGCGCGGGGCGCGCCGATCGGGCTGCTTCCGTCGGTGACGGGGTCCGACCTCGCCCTCATCCAGTACACGTCCGGCAGCACGGGTGACCCCAAGGGCGTCGTCCTGAGCCAGGCGCAGCTGCTGGCCAACATGGCGGCGATGGCCGACGCCGCCCACGTCACGTCGGCCGACTCCGTCGTGACGTGGCTTCCGCTCTATCACGACATGGGTCTCATCGGCCTGTGGCTGACCCCGCTCGTGCTCGGGCTGCCGGCGGCCGTCCTCTCCCCGCTCGCCTTCCTGTCCCGGCCGGCGTCGTGGCTCGAGGCGCTCACCGACGTCGGCGGCACGATCTCAGCCGCGCCGAACGCCGGCTACCAGGCGTGCGTCGACAGGGTCACCGACGCCGAACGGGAGACCCTGGACCTGTCGAGCTGGCGCCTGGCCTTCAACGGGTCGGAACCGGTGGTCTCGGACACGATCGACGCCTTCGTCTCCCGGTTCGAGCCGGTGGGGTTCACTCGCCGCGCCATGTGCCCCGCCTACGGGCTGGCGGAGGCGGGCGTGGGCGTCGCCTTCTCCCCACCCGGCCGCGGCCCGCGCGTCGACACGATCTCCCGCGCGGTGCTGGCCGGTGCCGGCCGGGCCGACCAGCTGGCGCCCGGCGATCCCGACGCACGGGCGATCGTCGGTTGCGGGTACCCGCTCCCGGGTTACGAGGTGCGGGTAGCGAGCCCGGCCGGCCTCGAGCTCCCGGAGCGCCACGAGGGACGGGTCGAGTGCCGTGGCCCGTCGGCAAGCTCGGGCTACTACGCCAACCCGGCGGCGACCCGCTCGCTGTGGAAGCAGCGGTGGCTGGACACCGGTGATCTCGGGTACGTGGCGGACGGGGAGCTCTTCCTCACCGGCCGCAGAAAGGATCTCGTGATCCGGGGCGGCCGCAACCTCCACCCCGAGGACCTCGAGGCAGCGGTCGGAAGCCTTCCGGGGCTGCAGCCAGGTCGCGTGGCCGTCTTCTCCAGTCCCGATGTCCGTCGCGCGACGGAGCGCCTGGTCGTCGTGGCCGAGACGGCGGCCGCAACCGACGAGGCGCGCCGCGACCTGGAGACCCGCGTGCGGCGCTGCACCGTCGAGCTGCTCCAGGCCCCGGCCGAGGTCGTCGCCCTCGTCCCCCCGGGGTCGATCCTGCGGACGCCGAGTGGCAAGGTGCGTCGGCAGGCCACCCGCCGGGAGTTCGAGGCCGGGACGCTCGGTCGCCCGAGCCCACCGGTCCCCGTCCAGCTGGCGCTGCTCGCCGCCGGCGGGGTGCGCCCCTTCGGGAGGCGGATGGTCCATCTGCTCGGCGCGTGGTCGTTCGCCCTCGCCACCTGGCTCCTCGTCGTGGCGCTCGGGGTGCCACTGTGGTTGGCCGTCCAACTACCCGTTCCCTCCGGGCTCCGGTGGCTCCTCGTACGCCGCGCCGGAGCGATCCTCGCCGCGCTCTCGGGCATCGCCGTCCGCGTCGACGGCGCACTGCCGGACGCAGCGACGCCGCAGGTCGTGGTGGCCAACCATCCCAGCTTCGTCGACGGTCTGGCGCTCGTCCTGGCGTCGCCGCCCCCGCTGACGTTCGTCACCAGTACCGACATGGGGCGGGTCCCCCTGGTCGGCTCGTTCCTCCGTCGCCTCGGATGTCGCTTCGTGACGCGCGGCGATCCGATGCGAGTGCCCGAAGAGATCGCATCGCTCGCAGCCGGCGCCCGGCGGGGGGAGCGACTCGTCTTCTTCCCAGAGGGGTCCCTGGCGCCGGTGCACGGCATCCGACCGTTCCATCTGGGCGCCTTTGCCGTCGCGGCGAGCAGTGGCGCCACCCTCGTGCCGGTCGCCATCTGCGGCACGGGCGCCATCTTGCGGCCCGGTTCCCGGGTGCCACACCGGGGAGCGGTCCAGCTCATCGTGGGTGACCCGGCGACGGCGCCGTCGCCCACCTTGTCCGACGAGGCGACCGCGGCCGCAACGATGCGGCGCCAGATCGCCGAGCTCATCGGTGAACCCGAGCTCGGGTCGAGCCGGTGATGGGAGGTCGACGCCCGTGGGCGGCGCACGAAGGAGGAGGCTCATGACACGGACCACGCTGTCCCCCGAACGGCGGACGGAGGACCTCCGCCGCCTTACCGAGGAGTCGTTCGACGTGCTGGTGGTCGGCGGCGGCGTCACGGGCGCCGGCGTCGCCCTGGATGCCGCCACCCGCGGCATGCGGGTGGCGATCGTGGAAGCGCAGGACTGGGGGGCGGGGACGTCCAGCCGGTCGAGCAAGCTGATCCACGGTGGTCTTCGCTACCTCCAGATGCTCGACTTCCATCTGGTGCGTCAGGCGCTGCGCGAGCGGAGCCTGCTCCTCCGCACCGTGGCGCCGCACCTGGTCCGCCCGGTCCCCATCGTGTACCCGCTCCGGCAACCGGTGGTCGAGCGGGCGTACGTGGGCGCCGGCATCGCGCTGTACGATGCGTTGGCCTGGTCGACCGGCACCAGCCGTGGCCTACCCTGGCACCGGCACCTTTCGAGAGCGCAGGCGCTGGCGGCCGCACCCGGCCTGCGGCGGGACAGCCTGGTAGGGGCGATCGAGTACTTCGACGCCCAGGTCGACGATGCCCGGTTCGTCACGGAGCTGGTGCGGACGGCCGTCGGGTTCGGCAGCGTCGCGGTCAACCGGGTCGCCATGGTGGGCGCCCTGCAGGACGGCACACGTGTGACCGGAGCACGGGTCACCGACAACGAGACCGGCGAGGAGATCCGGGTCCAATCGGCCGTCACGATCCTCGCCACCGGCCCGTGGACCGAGGACACCGAGGCCATCGCCGGACGACCGCGCGCCGTCAACGTCCGGCCCTCGAAGGGTGTCCACCTCGTGGTCGGGCGGGACAAGATCGACGCGTCGGTCGCGCTCGTCGTGCGCACGGAGCGAAGCATGCTGTTCGTCCTCCCCTGGGGGGACCATTGGCTGATCGGGACCACCGACACCGACTGGGAGCACGACAAGGCCGTGCCGGTGACCACCGCTGCCGACGTCGACTACCTCCTGGCGCACGTCAACGAGGTCCTTGCCCGCCCGCTCTCGAGCGCCGACGTGGAGGCGACCTTCGGCGGGCTCCGGCCGTTGGTGGGCGGCGTCGGCGTCGTCCGTGGCCCGGGTGAGCAGGGGGCCGTTCGTCTCGACCGCCTGTCGCGGGGCCAGCCGTCGACCACGCGGATCTCGCGTGAGCACGCCGTCGCCCGTCCCTCTCCCGGGCTGGTGGTCGTCTCTGGTGGCAAGTTCACCACCTATCGGGTGATGGCCGCCGACGCCGTCGACGCGGCATTGGCGAGCGGCGGGCTCTCGGCCGGGCCGTGCATCACCTCGCGGGTCCGGCTCGTCGGCGCCGAGGGGTACGAGGTGTGGCGGGCACAGGCCGGCGCGCTCGCCGAGAAGCACCTGGTGCCGTCGGCGACGGTGGTGCGCCTCCTCGAGCGCTACGGAGGGCGCGCCCTCGACCTCCTCGACGCCATCGACACGCACCGGCACCTGGCCGAGCCGATCCCCGACGGCGCCGGCTACCTCGCAGCGGAGGCGGCGTACGCCGTGACCCACGAGGGAGCGCGTCACCTGGACGACGTGCTGCTCCGCCGGACCAGGATCGGGATCGAGACCGCGGACGGCGGGCAGTCGGCGGCCAAGCTCGTGGCCGAGGTGGTCGCTCCGCTCCTCGGATGGGACGACGGCGTCGTGGACGAGGAGCTCGAGGCGTACCGGCGCATCGCCCAGCTGGAGTACGTCGCCGGCGATCGTCCGGCGGACGACGAGGCCGCGGCGCGACGGGCCGCCACCCTCGGCCCACGACTTCCCCTCCCCTGATCCGGTCGTGCGGCCAGGTCGGCACCCCGGCCCGGACCGGACGCCGGGACCTTCGGCCCTGTGAGCAGGCGGTCCATCGGCCGAACGATTGGTCCATCGGACCGGACACGACGTCCGGCCCGGCGCTGATGGCGGTGCCGAGGCACCGCGAAGAAGGAGGAGGACGGACATGAGCACGACGTCCCCTGATCCAGGCCGCGTCGACCCCGTCGCGCCGTCCCGTCCCGCGACGCCCCCGACCGAGGCACCGCTCGTTGTCGCACCCGTCCGCCCGGCGCACGCCGAGCGCACCGGACCGGCGCCACTTCGCCGTCTGCGGTGGTTGCGCTCGGCCACGACCTCCCTCGTCCTCGGGCTGGGGCTCGTGCTGGTGGGGGGCTTCATGGCCAACACCGCCCAGACGGCCGGCGGCACGGTGCGTGTCAGCACCGTCTCCTTCCCGATGGCCAACGGCCAGATGGAGACCGGCCTCCTCTACGTGCCGGCGACCGCCTCGGCCAAGACCCCGGCCCCCGGCGTGATCACCATCGAGGGCTACATCAACTCCGTCGACACGATGGACGGCTTCTCCATCGAGATGGCCCGGCGGGGTGCGGTCGTGCTCGACGTCAACCAGTCCGGCCAGGGCGGGTCGGCGCCACCCGTCGGCGCGACAGCGTTCGGCGCCGTCCCGGCGCTGTCGTACCTGAGCCACATGTCGATCGTCCGACAGGGCGACATCGGCTTCATCGGGCACTCCATGGGAGGATGGGCGTCAGTCCTGGCCGCCGCGTCGTCGCCGACCGGCTACCGCTCGATCGCTCTCATCAGCTCGTCGGTGGCGACCCCTCCCTATGAGCCGCTGCCCGGCACCACGACGTTCCCCCGAAACGTCGCGGTCATCGAGGCAGACGGCAGCGAGTTCTCCACACTGATGTGGGGCGTGCCCAAGGGGACCGACATCCCGACGTCGGCCCGTCTGAAGGCGATGTTCGGGACCACCGACACGGTGGTGCCCGGCCACGTCTACGGATCGATCGCCGACGGAACTGCCCGGGTGCTCTACCTCAACAACGGGATCCACCCCGGGCTCACCTTCGACCCGAACGCCATCCAGCAGGCGGTCGCCTGGATGCAGCGCACGCTGCCGGGGACCACCGCGCTCCCGGCCACGAACCAGGTCTGGCTCTGGGACGAGGCGGGAACCTTCCTGGCCCTGATCGGCGCCCTCCTGCTCCTCTTCGGCGTGGGCGGTCTGCTGCTGCGGACCCGCTTCTTCCGGCCCCTGGCCAAGAAGATGCCGGAGAACAAGTCCGTGCACGGCATCGCCTGGTGGGTGGGCGCCGCGGTGCTGGCGGGCATCGGGCCGCTCACGTTCTTCTGGTTCCAGACATGGGGCCAGAAGCAGTTCCCGGCCGGCTCGATCTTCCCGGAGAACATCCTGACGGGCATCGTGGTCTGGGCCGTCGGTGACGCGCTGATCGGTGGTGCGCTGTTCGTCCTGTGGCACTTCCTCGGTCGCCGCCGGACCGGCCAGCCCGCCCTGGCTGCGGCAGCCTCAGGCGAGCCCCAGCCGGCGCCGCGGTCGGGCGACGGGTCCGCGTCCCGGGTCGTGGCCATGCCCGAGCGGGGCGACGGGCGCGGCGGAGCCGCCGCAGGCGAGCTGGCCCTCGCCGGCGGCCCCCAGCGCCAGGCCTTCGCCTCGTACGGGATCACCGAACCCACCGGACGGGTCATCGACTGGGCCGGCATCGGAAAGGCCTTCCTGCTTGCGCTGGCCAGCGTGGCATCCGTCTACGTGGCGGTCTTCTTCTTCCAGTGGGCATGGTCCTCGGACGTCCGGATCTGGGTCTTCAACATCAAGCCGGTGACCCCCATGTACCTGCCCGCGTACCTGAGCTACGTGGGACCCCTGTTCGTGTACTTCCTGGTCGTCTCGACGATCGTCTTCGGACAGCTCCGTCCGCGGGTGGCCAGCGTGGGCAGGTTCATGGCCTCCATCACCGCCGTGCTGGTCGTGGGGTACGTGGCCCTGATCGGCATCGAGTACGGCGGACTGTGGGCGACCGGCCAGCTGACGACGGCCACACAGCCGCTCCTCGCGATCGTCGCCTTCCAGTTCGTCCCGGTGTTCGTGATCGTCGGAACGGCGCTCGGGTACTTCTTCTGGAAGACCGGTCGCATCTGGACGGGTGCCTTCGCCGCCACGTTGCTCATCACCGGCATCCTCGTGACGAACACGGCGTTGCAGTCGCCCCCGTGGTGAGCGCCGGCGTCGCGTCGCCGAAGCGTCGCGGCCACGAGAACGCGAACGACCAGGGCTGGTTGACCACGGACCGCTGACGTGCCCCGCTCGAACGATCTCGTCGCCAACGCGCTGAGTGAGCTTGCGGACCTCATCGCCATCACCGGCGGGGACCCGTTCCGGGTGCGGTCCTACGAGAAGGCGGCCCGGTCGGTGGCGGCCTATCCCATCGACGTGGACACGCTCGGCGAGTCCGGGCTGGACGCCATACCGGCGGTCGGATCGCACATCGCCGCCAAGATCGCCTCGTTCGTGCACCGCGGCCACATCGACGAGCTCGACGAGCTGCGGGCACAGGTCCCGGCTGGGCTACGTTCCCTCCTGGACGTGCCCGGTCTCGGTCCTCGGCGGGCCCGACAGATCTACGACGAGCTGGGCGTGGCGTCGGTGCCGGACCTGCTCTCGGCGCTCGGCCACGAGCGCCTCCGTGGGCTGCGCGGCTGGGGCCCGACCAGCGAGGCCCGCCTGGCCCAGGCGATCCACGACTTCCAGGGAGCCGGCGGCCGCCTGCAGCTGGGCGTGGCGACGGAGGTCGCCGAGGAGCTCGTGGGCGGGCTCGGGTCGCAGGGCGCGGTGCAAAGGGTCACCTACGCAGGATCCCTGCGGCGCATGCGAGAGACGATCGGCGACATCGACCTGCTCGCCGCCGCCGACGACGCGGAGCAGGTGATGGACGCCTTCGCCGGCTTGGCGTCGATCGCAGACCTCCCGGTCCGCGGCCCGACCCGAGGGGCGGCCGTGACGACGACCGGCGTCCACGTCGACCTCCGTGTGGTGCCGCCCGAGGTGTGGGGCGCGGCGCTGCTGTACTTCACCGGGTCCAAGGCCCACAACATCCATCTCCGACGCCTGGCCCAGCGCGCCGGGACGAAGCTGTCGGAGTACGGATTGACGCGCAACGGCCACGTCCTGGCGGCGGCCACCGAGGCGGAGGTGTACGCGCAGCTCGGCATGGCGTACGTGCCGCCAACCCTTCGAGAGGACCGGGGCGAGATCGAGGCCGCGCTGGACGGCTCCCTCCCGCACCTGGTGGAGCTCGACGCGATCCGGGGAGACCTCCACACCCACACCGATCTCACCGACGGCCTGGCGTCGATGGAGGAGATGGCGGCCGCGGCCCGTGCCCGCGGCTACCGGTACATGGCAGTGACCGACCACGCACCCCTGCTCTCGATGCAGCGGATGACGACCGAGAAGGCGCTCGTCCAGCGGGCCGCCCTCCGTGCCCTCAGCGGCCGCGGCGGGCTCACGCTTTTGCACGGATCCGAGCTCAACATTCAACCCGACGGCACGCTCGACTGGGACGACGACTTCCTGTCGCACTTTGACGTCCTGGTGGCCTCGGTGCACTCGGCGTTCCGGCTCGGACGAGACGCCATGACCGCTCGGATCATCCGGGCGATCGAGCACCCGGCCGTGAACATCATCGGGCACCCGACGGGGCGCAGCCTCGGGAGCCGGCCACCGATCGACTTCGACCGTGACGCGGTCTTCCGGGCGGCCGCCCGGGCGGGGACCGCGCTCGAGATCAACTCCTTCCCCGACAGGTTGGACCTCGGCGACGAGCTGGCCCGCCGAGCACAGGAGCTGGGTGTCCTCTTCGCCATCTCGAGCGACGCCCACGCCACGCGCCACCTCGACAACATGCGCTACGGCGTGGGGACGGCCCAGCGAGGGTGGGTCCGACAGGAGAACGTCGTGAACACCTGGCCACTCGCCCGCCTGCGGCGGTTCCTCGCCAAGGAGCACGTCGCGAGCCGCTCGGCCTGAGGGGGTAGCTGCAGCACTCCGATCGGGGCAAGCTCGCTCGCCCGACGTGCTGGTGGCTACGGGGTGCCGCGCCGGGTTGTGTGCCCAGGGGTTGTGCCAGCGTGGCCGGATGTCGCGCCTTGGTGGCCCGGGGCTGTGCCGGAGAGGCCGGGGGCTGTGCCCGTGAGACCCGGCGCTGTGCCCGTGAGACCCGGCGCTGTGCCCGAGTGGCCCGGCGCTGTGCCCGAGTGGCCCGGCGCTGTGCCCGTGAGACCCGGCGCTGTGCCCGAGTGGCCCGGCGCTGTGCCCGAGTGGCCCGGCGCTGTGCCCGTGAGACCCGGCGCTGTGCCCGTGAGGCCCGGCGCTGTGCCCGAGTGGCCGGGGGCTGTGCCCGAGAGGCCGGGGGCTGTGCCCGAGAGGCCGGGGGCTATGCCCGAGTGGCCCGGCGCTGTGCCCGTGAGGCCCGGCGCTGTGCCCGTGAGGCCGGGGGCTGTGCCCGAGAGGCCGGGGGCTGTGATCTGCGTCACCACCGGCGACGTGGTCGTGGCCGACACGGGAACCGTCGGCAGCGTGGCAGGCCTGGAACCGGCACCGGTCGAAACGGTCGCTGCACTCGCCGGAGGAGACAGCCTCGTCGTCCACCCGGTGGCCACGTTGCGCCCGTCGGCCCCCGGCGCCGCGGCGGTTGCGGCAGGCGGCCGCGCAGCCGGCGCGGCAGCGGGAGCGGGAGCCGACGCCGCGAGCGGGTTCACCATGAGGCTGGCTCCGAGCGTCGCGGTGGCGACACTGGCCAGGGTGGCGGTCGAGACGGCGCTGCCGCCGGCCCCCACCACCGCTCCGACCTGGGCGGCCGCCCGTGGGACGATGCCGATGAAGGGCAGTTCGGCGATCCAGGCCACCAGCCCGATGGTCCAGTGCACCCGGCCCAGCGACACGTTGACGAATGCCCGCACCACCTGGGGGTCGAACTGCGAACCGGCGACGCGAACGAGCTCCTCTCGTGCCGCAGTCGCCGATATCGGGCGCTTGTACGACCGGACCGCGGTCATGACCTCGAAGCTGTCGACCACGGCGACGATCCGTGCCGAAAGGGGGATCTCCTCCCCCTGGAGACCGTTCGGGTACCCGGTGCCGTCGAAGAACTCGTGGTGGCACGCGACGGCATCCACGCCCGACCCGATGAAGGGCCGGAGCGGGTGGACGAGCCGGCCGCCTTCGGCCGGATGCCGGCGGAGCTGCTCCCACTCTGCGGGGGTGAGCGCGCCGGGCTTGTTCAGGATCTCTGCAGGGACGAGCAGCTTACCGATGTCGTGGAGAAAGGCGCCCCACCGCACCTCGTTGGCCTGCGCCTCGGTGAGCCCGAGCTCGTCGATGACCAGCTCGGCCAGTGCTCGCGTCCGTTCCGAATGGCCGCGGGTCCGCCGGTCGTGGAAGTTGAGCGCCGACGCGAGCGTGAGCACCTTCTCCGCCAGTGCTTGCGCGTCCAGCGGGTCATGATTGGTGCGGGCCCACTCCCGGAGTCGCCGCACGCTGGTGCTGCGGAGGGCGACGGCAAATCGCGACGGTGCATGGTCGGGGAACACGAGTGACAGGCGGAGCAGGACGGCGAGCGGGAGCAGTCGGCGGGCGGCCCACTCGACCACCACGAAGGTGACCACCGATGCCAGCCCAGCCGCGCCAACCCGGCCGACGATGTCGAGCGCGCTGTCGCCGGCGATGGCCCATCCAACGACCATGCCCACAGCCACAGAGGCCAAGAGCGGTCCCGCGGTCACGGTCGCTCGCAGCAATGCCGCCGCGAGCCCACGGTCCTCCCACCGGTCGCGCCGGGCCAGACGCGTCCCGAACGTGCTGGTCATGGCACCTCCCATCCCCTGGTAATGCCGATGGCATGCTACATGAAGCAATGACCGAGCCGCCAGGGCGGGTCGGTCCCCTGGTCGACCCGCCCTCGTGCGTGGTTGCCCGTGCCCCGTCGCACGCGACACCCCGGGACCGGAGGGCCCCGGGGTGTCGCAGCGAGGTGGTCGGCGGGTCAGCTACCCGAGCACACCTTCAACCCGGCCGTGCTCACGCCAACGCTCAGCGTCCCGGCGGACGAGGAAAGGTTCAGGCCGCCAGCGCCGGTCACGGGCGACGCTGTGGCGCCCGGGATGCCCGGCGTGGTCACGCAGCCACCCTTCCCGGGCGTCGGAAGGGCCGGCAGTGTCGGCAGCGACGGTGGTGTGAGCGACGGTGGTGTGAGCGACGGTGGTGTGAGCGACGGTGGTGTGAGCGACGGTGGTGTGAGCGACGGTGGTGTGAGCGACGGTGGTGTCAGGGACGGCGGGCTCACGCTCACCGATCCGCCGCCGGAGGCACTCGTCCCGCCAGCCGATCCCGACCCGGTCACACGGCCGCCGGACGGCGACGCTGTCGCCTTCGCCGAGAGGCGACCACCCCCCGGCAATGTCGACGCGGTCGGCAGACCTGCCGTGGACGGACTTGCCGACTTCAGGCTGGCGAGCGCCGAGTGCGTCGGGGACGTCGAGGCTCCGCTGTCCAGGATGCCGGCAACGGCTGCCGCACCGCCTGCGGCGATGGCGAGCGCTGCGGCCGCGCCCAAGCGCCCGAGCTGCCCCCTCCGGCCCCGCGCGTCGCCGCCAGGCACCGGCCGGTCGTGTGTCGTCATGTTCGCTCCTTCCTCGTGGGAACGGTGTGGCGGGCCACGGCACCGATCCTCTGCGTCACCGGACGGCGCGCATCGCCGCATGCCCGGTGGTGGAACGCCTGGCGCGCCGCCACCTTTCGATCGGTCGAGCCGAACGTCGGGGTGCCGCCCGCTGCTGCACTCGGGGGGTTAGGGTCCCGGCTCGGGGGCATCCCCCATAGCCGGCCACGTCCGATCGGCTCATGCTGTCCGAAGTGCAGGTGCCGGGGCCAGCCGTCGGCGCCCGCGACCAGAAGGGAGAACCATGATCGAGGCGCGGGGCCTGACCAAGCGCTACGGCGACAAGCTGGCGGTCGACGGGCTCACCTTCGCCGTCCGGCCCGGCGTGGTCACCGGCTTCCTCGGGCCAAACGGGGCCGGCAAGTCCACCACCATGCGCATGATCATGGGTCTCGACGCACCCAGCGCCGGTGACGTCACGGTGAACGGGCGCCACTATCACGGTCTCCCCTGGCCGCTCCACGAAGTCGGTGCGCTGCTCGAAGCCAAGGCGATCCACCCCGGGCGCAGCGCTCGGGCCCACCTCCTCATGCTGGCAGAGGCGAACCGCATCCCCCGGCGCCGCGTGGAGGAGGTGCTCGAGCTCGTCGGCCTGACGGCGGTCGCAGGTCGCCGCGCCGGAAAGTTCTCGCTCGGGATGGGCCAGCGGCTGGGGATCGCCGCCGCTCTCCTCGGCGACCCCGAGGTGCTCCTCTTCGACGAGCCCGTCAACGGCTTGGACCCCGACGGCATCCGCTGGGTGCGCAACCTCCTGAAGGGCCTGGCGCACGAGGGACGGACGGTTTTCGTGTCGAGCCATCTCATGAGCGAGATGGCGTTGACGGCCGACGAGGTGGTCATCATCGGCCGGGGCAGGCTCATCGCCCAGCACCCCATCGGGGACCTCCTCGACCGGAGCGCACAACGCTTCGTGCGGGTCCGGTCGCCTCAGATGGAGCTGCTCGTCGCCGCCCTCGACGGGGCCGGCGCGACCGTGACCCTCGAAGAAGACGGGTCCGCGTCGGTGCGGGGGCTGGACGCCCCGACCATCGGCGACCTGGCGTCGGACGCCCGCGTCGCCCTGCACGAGCTGTCGCCGCAGTCGGCGTCGCTGGAGGAGGCCTACATGGAGCTGACCGAAGACAGCATCGAGTACCACGGCGCCCACCCGGCCGTGGCGGTGCCGGCGGGAGGGACGAGGTGACCCTGGCCGCCACCAGTCCCACCGGGGCCATTGCAAGAAAACACCTCCCGCCGGGCCGCTACGGCCTGGTCGACCTGCTCCGGTCGGAGTGGACCAAGCTCCGCACCGTCCGGTCGACCATGTGGACGCTCGGGATCACGATCGTGGTCGGCGTCGGGGTGAGCGCGCTGGCCACCGGGGAGGCGCGGGCGCACTGGGCGTCCATGGCGGCGCCGACACGGCTCGGCTTCGATCCCACCCGGATCAGCCTGACCCCCCTCTTCTTCTGCCAGCTGGCGATCGGGGTGCTCGGCGTGCTGGTGATGAGCGCCGAGTACGGGACCGGCACCGCGCGGGCCACCTTTGCCGCCGCGCCGCGCCGGGCGCAGGTGCTGGTGGCGAAGACCGCCGTGTTCGGCGCGGTGGCGCTCCTCGTCTCCGAGGTGACGGCGTTCCTGTCGTTCCTGGTCGGCCAGGCGATGCTCACCGCGCCGGCGAGCCACGCCAGCCTCTCGACACCCAGCGCGCTCAGAGCCGTCGTCGGGACGGGTCTCTACCTGTGCGTCGTCAGCCTCTTCGCCTTGGGCTTGGGGACCATCCTGCGGCACACGGCGGGAGGCATCAGCGCCTTCGTCGGCGTCCTGCTCGTCCTCCCGCTCATCGTCCAGGCCCTGCCCAGCTCCATCCAGAACGCCACGCTGCGGTTCCTCCCGGCTCGGATCGGCGTGACGATGATGACGCCGGCGTCGAGGACACCGCATGCCTTCTCGGTCTGGACCGGCTTCCTCGTCCTGTGCGCCTATGCGGTGGCCGCCCTGGTCGTCGGAGGAGTGCTCCTCGTCCGGCGAGACGCGTAGCGCTCAGGGCGCGGCCGTGCGCCAGCCCCGGCGGAAGGGAAGGCGCCAGGCGCGTGGCGCGATGAGCTCGTCGATCGTCGCCGGGCCCCAGCTGCCGGACCAGTACGGCAGGACCTGTGGCGGGTGGCCGAGCAGGGGTCCCGAGATCTCCCACAGTCGCTCGATCCCCTCGGCCGTGGTGAACAGGGTGCGGTCACCCACCATGGCGTCGTGGATGAGCCGCTCGTACGCCTCGAGGACGTCCCCCTCACGGCCGGTCTCGTGCAGGGCGAACTGCAGGCTCAGCTTGTCGAGCTTCATCCCCGGCCCTGGACGCTTGCCGTAGAACGACAGCGACAGCTTGGACGAGTCCGCGAGGTCGAACGTGAGGTGGTCGGGGCCCTGGGTCCCCACGCCGGAGCCGTCGGGGAACATGCTCTTCGGCGGCTCGCGGAAGGCGATCGAGACGATGCGGGCCCCTTCGGCCATCTGCTTGCCGGTGCGCAGGAAGAACGGCACGCCCGCCCACCGCCAGTTGTCGATGTCGGCCCGGAGGGCGACGAACGTCTCGGTCTGAGAGCGCTGGTCCACCCCCGGGGTGTGGCGGTAGCCCTCGTACTGTCCGCGCACGACCTGGGACGGGTCGATGGGGCGCATGGCCCGGAAGACCTTGTTCTTCTCCTCCCCGATGGCCTTTGGCTCGAGCGCGGTGGGCGGCTCCATGGCGATGAAAGCCAGGATCTGGAACAGGTGGGTCACCACCATGTCCCGGTACGCACCGGTCTCCTCGTAGAACGCCGCCCGCCCGTCGACCGACAGCGTCTCGGGCACGTCGATCTGGACGTGGTCGATGTGGTCGCGGTTCCAGATCGGCTCGAAGAGCCCGTTGGCGAACCGGAAGGCGAGGATGTTCTGCGCCGCCTCCTTCCCGAGGAAGTGGTCGATGCGGAAGACCTGCTCTTCACGGAAGACCTGGTGCACGGTGGCGTTGAGGCTCCGGGCGCTCTCGAGGTCGCTGCCGAAGGGCTTCTCCATGATGATCCTGGCCTTGTCGACCAGCTCGGCCTCGGCCAGCATCCGCACCACGGAGCCAGCGGCCGTCGGGGGGGTCGACAGGTAGTGCAGGTAGCGGGCCTCGCCACCCAGCTCTTTTTCGTGACGGAGCACCTGTTCGTGCAGCCCGGCGGGTCCTGCCGACGTCGGCACATAGGACAGCCGGCGTGCGAAGTCGCGCCAGCTCTCGTCGCTGACCCCGGCTCGGGCGAATTCGTCGACCGCCGAACGGGCCAGCGCCCGGAACTCGTCACCGTCGATCTCGTCGGTCGCCACCCCGACGAGCCGGTAGTCGGGAAGGAGGCCCGACTCGGCCAGGTGCACCATCCCGGGGAGAAGCTTGCGTCGGGCGAGGTCGCCGGTGGCACCGAAGAGCACGATCACGTGCGGCAGCAACGGGGCTGTGACCGTGCCGACCGGCGCGTCGGACGGGTCGGTGGCAGGCACGTCAACCATGACCACCATCATCCCCCGCCGGGCCACTCGCGGTGCGCCACCCCACGAGGGTGTGCCGGCGCTGCCGGCGTGTGAGCGCATCCACCGGTCCCATTCCCACGCTCCCCCCGTCCGATCCCCCGAGGGCGCGGCGCGCGTGTCGGCCCCTAGCGACGATCGAACGCCGCAACGTCCTCGAAGGGCCTGAGGTCCAGGACCATCCGTCGCTCCGGGTGGGGAGCGGCCGGGGACGACGCCGTGCCCACGTCGTAGAAGCCGTGGCGACGGTACAGGAGGATGGCCGGCAGGTTTCCCTGGCGCACGTCGAGCGCAAGCCGACGTGCCCCCTGCGTCCGGGCCCACCGGAGGGCCGCGCCGATGAGGGCGTCACCCACCCCGTGCCCCCGCGCCGCCGGGGCGACCCACATCGAGAGGAGCTCTGCCGTGCCCTCGACCGGGAGGGAAGCGCTGAGCATGCCGACCGCCTCGCCGTCGAGATCGGCCAGGACGTTCAGGGCGACCGCGACCAACCGCCCCCGCCAGCGGGACTCGGCGTCCCCCGGACCGCTCCACTCGGCCAGCGTCGATCCGAACGCCTCGGGGTCCGCCGCCAGGGCGGCCAGGCGCAGAGCCCGCCATTCGGCCCACTGGTCCTCGGTCAGCACCCGGGTCCTGACGGTGGTCACGGCCCGTTCGAGATCTCGAGCATGACCCGCGCGCCGCGAGCGGCGCTGGCACCGGCACCTGGATGCTCCGAGACGACCGTCCCCGCCGCGGCCGGGTCCCGCCGCCGCTCGACGGCACCGACCCCGAAGTGGGCAGCCCCCAGCGCCCGCGCCGCGGCCGTCTCGCTCCGGCCGATCACGTCGGGAACGGTGGCCGCCGTCCCGCTCCCGTCGGACCCGCTGCGGGTGGAGGCCACGACCGTCACCGAACCTGCGGCCACGAGCGAGAGTGCGACGACCGCTGCCGCACCGCGGCGCCACCGAGACCGTCGGCTGGACCACGGATGGAACGCGTGCTCTCGGGCGGCGACCTCCTCGGGAGACCCGACTGAGGCGAGCACGGCGCGAACACCAGCCTCCGAATCGACCGGCAGGTCCAGTCGTGCCGCGTCGATCCGCTCGCCCACCTCGGACACGAGTTGCCGGCGCCGGCGCTCGGGGATCCCGTCGAGCGCCGCGTCAAGTCGGTCGAGGTAGGCGCCGACCATGCCGTCGAGCGTTCGTGTCGTCATCACCGCGCCGACCGAGCGCTTGGGACAACCGCTCCCATGACCCCGACGCTACCGGACCCTCGGCATCTGGTCGCGAGGAACCCCGGCGCGGCGGGGCGGCGGCACTGCGGGGCGGCGGCACTGCGGGGTGGCGGGGCGGCGGCACTGCGGGGCGGCGGGGGCGGCCGTCGCGCTCGATCGACTGACCCGCCGGCGCGCATACTTGCTCGTGGCACGGAACGGGGGGATCGACAGCACGAGCATGCCGTCGGCGTCGAGGCGGTCCGCGCGTGCCCACGTCCCCGCCCTCGATGGTGTGCGCGCCCTCGCCGTGCTTGGCGTCCTCGCCTTCCACGGCGGTGTCTCGTGGCTCCCGGGCGGCTTCCTCGGCGTGGACGCATTCTTCGTTCTCTCGGGGTTCCTCATCACCACGCTACTGATCGACGAATGGCAGGGGTCCGGGACGGTACGCCTCCGCGCCTTTTGGGCTCGGCGGGCCCGCCGCCTGCTTCCGGCACTGTTCGCCGTGCTCGTGGTGGTCGCCTGCTATGCCGCCTTCGCCGTGCCCCCCGGCACGTACCCCGGGCTCCGCGGCGACGCGCTGGCAGCGCTGTTCTACGTGGCGAACTGGCACTTCATCCTGAACGGGTCCAACTACTTCGCTCAGACGGCCGCGACGTCACCCCTGACCCACACCTGGTCCCTGGCGATCGAGGAGCAGTTCTACCTGCTCTGGCCCGTCTTGGTGCTCCTCGTGCTCCGGACCTGGCGCAGCGTCCGAACGATCTGGTGGATCTCGGTGGCCGGCGCCCTCGGGTCCGCTTTGGAGATGGCGCTCCTGTTCCGGGCCGGCACCGGCACCACGCGCCTCTACGACGGGACCGACACCCACGCCCAGGCGCTGCTCGTGGGCACGGCGTTGGCAGCTGGCCTCGCCCTCCTGGCGGAGCGGCAGCGGCAGGGCACCCCGGGCCGTCGGTGGTGGCGCCGGGCGGGGGACGGCGGGCGCCACCGGGTGCTCGTCAGCACCCTGGGGTGGGCTGGCGTGGGCGCGTCCGTTCTCACGTGGGGCCACCTCGGTGGCAACTCGCCCCTCCTCTACCAGGGCGGGTTCCTGATCGCCGCCATGAGCGCCGCCGGGGTGGTGACCTCGGCCGTCCGTGATCCGGACGGTTGGCTGGCCCGAGCCCTCTCGGTCCGGCCGCTCCGCGCGCTCGGGCGCATCTCCTACGGCGTCTACCTCTGGCACTACCCCCTCTTTCTCTGGATCGACGGCCAGCGGACCGCGCTCGAGGGGTACCCCCTGCTCGGGGTGCGCTGCGCCGTCACCTTGGTGGTGGCATCGCTGTCGTACGTGCTCGTCGAGCAGCCGATCCGCCGGCGCCGCCTGCTGCTCGGCTGGAAGGCGTGGGTCGCCGCACCGGCGGGCGCCGGTGCCACCGCGCTCGCCGTCGTGTTCGCCACCGTGACGCCCAACGTGGCCGCTGCTCCCCTGGCTCGGCCCGTCCGGACCGCTGGCGCCCGACCGGTGCGAGTGCTCCTCATCGGCGACTCGACCGCGCTCACGCTCGGCGTCGCCCTCGCCGGGGACGCCCCCACATACGGGGTCACCCAGAGCGTGAAAGCGATCCTCGGGTGCGGGGTGACCGATGGCCGACTGGTCGCCCCCACCGGCAAAGTGTCCCCGGTCGCCCGCCCGTGCGACACCGCGCCGGCGCCACCGGGGACGCCGCTGGTCCGGACGACACCGACGCCGTACGGCGTGCCCGCCATCACCCCCGACGGGGAGCGATGGACAGCGTGGTACCGCCACTGGGTCGGCGTGCTCCACCCCGACGTGGTCGTCCTGCTCGCCGGGCGCTGGGAGGTGGTGACACGCACCTACCGGGGTCACTGGACCAACATCCTGCACCCCGCCTTCGCCGCCTACGTGCGACGCCAGCTCCAGCGCGCCGTCCACCTCGCGGATGCCGGCGGTGCGCACGTCGTCTTGATGACGGCGCCCTGCTACGACAACGGTGAGCAGCCGGACGGCCAACCATGGCCGACAGATGCCCCGGCCCGGGTGGACACGTACAACCGGCTCGTACGGGCGGTGGCGGCTGCGGACGCGCCGCGGGTGTCGGTGTTCGACCTCGGGCAGCTCGTGTGCCCGGGCGGCCACTTCCGGAGGACGCTGGACGGGGTCACCGTCCGAATGGCGGACGGCATCCACTTCACACCGGACGCCGGCCCGGTCCTCGGCCCGGCAATCTGGCCGACGATCGTCCGGATCGCCCGAACGGGGCCCCTGGCCCGTGGATCCTGACCCTCGTCGAGACCCCATGACTCTGCAATGGGGGATGGATACCACGACCAGGGACTTCGCGGGCGCTGTGTAACGCACCCGGCTCCGGGGCAACAATGGCGTCGTGGCTCGGCGACCGCCCGATCCCAGGCGCAGTTCCGGCGGGCCTCCACCCGGCGAGCCCGACCGGCGGGCGCTCGACGCGATGGCGGCAGCCGTCCGCAGGGCTCGTCTGAATGCCGGCGAGCCGTCCGGCGTCGCATCGCCGGCCTCCCCCGCGGGCGGGGATCCCCCTCCTGGCGTCCGCACAGCTCCGGGCGAGCCCGCGACTCGGGCTCGACCTTCCTTCCCGCCCCATCGGCCCTCCCCAGCCGATCCGCCCTTCCCGGACGATCCGGCCTTCCCGCCCCATCGGCCCTCCCCGGCCGATCCGCCCGTCCCGGTCGATCCGGCCTTCCCACCCCATCTGGCGCACCAGACGGGCCAGCGCCGGCTCATCACCTCCAGTTCCGGCGGGCCGGCGGCGGGCCGCAGCCGCCCGAAGGGCCCCGCCGCCAAGGACCCCGCCGACAAGGACTCCGCCGCCAAGGACCCCGCCGCCTCCGGCCGCGCCGGCTCCGACCGTCGTGCGACCGATCCCGGTGGCGCGGCTCGGACCGGGCCGCCGATGCGCGCCATCCCCTCCGATGCCGACTTCGACAACGATGCCGGCCGTGACCGCGTGGGGAAGGACGGGTTCGTCGACGACCCGGATCGCCCTTCCGCCACGGCGGCGGCCGGAATGCCGGTCTTCGACGACTTGGCTCCGGCGAGGCGGGACTCACGCTCCGGCCAGCGCGGGGGCATCCCACCTTCCCGCCCGAAACGCCCCCCGGGCCGTGTGGACCCCCGGGCAGTTCCTCCGCTCCCTGCGGCCCGGGCGCGACCGCAGCGTCCCGTGCCGCGACTCCCGAGCCATCACTCGGTGGTCGTTGCCGTCGCGATCGTGGCCGTGGCGGTGGTTGTCGCCGGCGGCCTGGCGGCGGGCCTGACGCTCGCCTCCACACCCACGCCGTCCTCCGCCCCAACGCGCACGCACGCATCCTCGGGGGCGACAGTCCCGACGGGCACCGGCTCGGGGTCGCCCGCCTCCGGCACCCCCACAGCGGGGGCCGTCCCGACGACATCGTCGTCGGGAACCGGGTCGTCGAACAGCGGGACGCCACCCTCGACGGCGCCGCCGGCCACGGGTGCCGGATCCACCGCTCCGCCTCGCCTCAGCGCGGTGCAGCCGGCTTCCGGCGGGGCCGGGCAGACCGTGCGGGTGACCGGCTCGGGGCTCTACAGCGCAAATGGCACCATCACGGCCTATGTCGGAGGCGCGGCGGCCCCCACCAGCTGCCCGTCGCAGACCAGCTGCACGGTGACCGTTCCGAACCTCGGAGGCCCGCGGCACACCACGCTCTTCATCGCCACGCCGAGCGGGTCGTCGAACGGCGTCGCCTTCGACTACACCTGACGCTCGGACACCCCCGCCGCGCTCGGCCGCCCGCACAGTCCTACCGCGCCCGGGAGAGGCCTCCCCGCAGCCCTAGGCTCGGTCACGTGACCGCGGCAGAAACGCCCGAACCCGAAGCGAGCGCGCCCTCCGACGCTGCCTCCTCCACGACCGAGCAAGAGCGGCTGATCGCCGACCACCAAGCACGCCACGGGCCACTCCCCACCCGGATCCTGGGCGAGCTCCGTTCGGCCGAGCGCCACGGCACGACGGTCGGGGCCAGGGCGGCCACGGCGGTGGGGACCGTCGGCGCCAAGGCGGCCACGGCGGTTGGAACGTCGGCGGAGGCGCTGCATCTCGAGGTCGTCACGACCGATCTCGCCGGAGCCCGCGCCCTTGTCGGCCACGTGCTCGGGATGCGGCTGCTCATCCCCGCCGAAGGGATCCACGGCCCGCGCGAAGCGCCGGCGCTGCTGTACCTGTTCCGCGACGCGTTGGCGATCCGACCCACCGACGATGCGCCGATGTCGGCAATCCCGCTGTACGGGCTCCACATGGTGATGCCCCACGTCGCCGTGGCCCACTGGGTCTACAAGGCCGGGCGCACCGCCCACGCCGACCTCGACCTCGCTCGCCAGGAGGAGGACTTCGAAGCCGCCCTGCCACGCTGGACCGTGGACGACTTCCACGAGGCGACAGCCAAGCTCCAGGTTCACCCGACGGCCAAGATCGTCGGGCCCGTTCGCCTCTACGAGCACCTGGGGTTCGTCTGGTTGACGATCCCTGCAACAGATCGCCCCCAGGTCCGGTTGAAGAGCTCCCTGCCGGAGTCGGCCGCCGCCTACGTGCGGATGTGGAAGCTGTTCGACTCCGTGCCGTGGCCCGAGGGGCTCACCATGGAGGAGCCGCCCGGCTGAGCGCCGGGAGGCCGCAAGCTCAGCCGGGCAGCACGCCCTCCCCGTCGCTGGTGAACCAGGACGGGTCGAGGTGGTCGATCGAACGGCACCCGAGCAGCATCATCGTGCGCCGCATCTCGGTCTCGAGCACCTCGAGCACCCGGAGCACACCGGCCTCTCCGGCCGCGGCCAGGCCGTAGAGGTAGGGGCGCCCGACCATCACGGCCCGGGCACCGAGGGCGAGGGCGGCCACGACATGGCTGCCGCGGCGGATTCCACCGTCCACCAGCACCTCCGCGTCCCGGCCTGCCGCATCGACCACCTCGGGCAGGACGGCGAAGGTGGCGGGGCCGCCATCGAGCTGCCGTCCCCCGTGGTTGGAGACGACCACGGCGTCGGCCCCCACCTCGACGGCCCGGCGGGCGTCGCGGCCGCTGAGGATGCCCTTCACCACGAGCGGCCCGGGCCATCGACCGCGCAGGTGCGCCACGTCGTCCCAGGTGAACGGCGAGGCCACCGCTTGCAGCATGCCGCTCCCGTGGCCGGCAGGCCCGGCGCCCCTGGTGCTGAGTCGAATACCCGTTGCCGCCAGCTGCGCCGCCCACAGGGGGCGCTGGAGCACCTGCATGCCCAGAGGTGCGGCGTTGCGTGCATCGAGCCGCAGCGGGGGGGCGACGCCGTTCCGGACGTCGCGGGTCCGGTTGCCGAGCGCCGGCGTGTCCACCGTGACGACGAGCACCTCGATCCCGGCGTCGATGGCGCGGTCGCACAGCCCGTCGGCCTCGGCGAGGCCACCTGCCGCATACAGCTGGAACCACATCGGCACCCGGGCCGCCGCCGTCACCTCCTCGACGGGGCTGCCGGCCACCGTGCTGAGCACCGACAGCGTGCCTCGTGCTGCAGCAGCCCGCGCCACCCCCGCCGGGCCGTCAGGATGCAGCAGGCGCACCAGACCGCACGGCGCGAGGAGGATCGGAAGGGCGACGCGCGTCCCGAGGACCGTCGTCGCCAGGTGGGGATCGACCGGGCCGATGCCCATTCGGGGGCGGAAGGTGACGTCGGCGAAGGCGGCGGCATTGCGCCGCATGGTCACCTCGTCGTCGGCCCCTCCGTCCACGTAGTCGAACACGACGGCCGGCACGCGACGCCGTGCGGCACGGCGGGCGTCCCGCACGCTGTGCAACCGGGCGGCGGCGCGCGCGTCCATGGGTCGGGTGACCCTCTGCAGGAAGGCGGGACCTGCCGTCCCGGCGGTGTCAGAGGGCGTCATCTCAGCTCCTGTGGACGGTGGCGGCGCCAGCCTGGTCGCGGGCGAGCACCACGAGGGTGTCGATGTTCACGTGCGGTGGCCGGGTCACGGCGAACGAGACGCACTCGGCCACGTCCTCGGCGCTGAGGGGCGTCACCCCGTTGTAAACCGCGGACGCACGCTCGGCATCTCCGCGGAAGCGCACCGTGCTGAACTCCGTCTCGACCATGCCCGGGTCGATCTCCGTCACGCGGACGGGACGGCCGAGCAGCTCGAGCCGGAGCACTCTCGTCAGGGCCCGCTCGGCGAACTTGGCGGCGTTGTAGCCGGCACCGCCGACGTACGCCTCGTAGGCGGCGATCGAGCCCACCGTCACGACGTGCCCGTTGCCGCTCGCTTCCATCTGCCCGAGCAGGCGACGGGTCATCCGCAACGTGCCCAGCACGTTGACCTGGTACATGGCCAACCAGTCCCGCTCGTCGGCATCTTCGATCCGGTCCAGTCCCAATGCCCCGCCGGCATTGTTCACGAGCACCCGGCACGACGCCACGCCGTCGCAGAACCGGTCCACCGAAGAGGGGTCGGAGACGTCGAGCGGTGCCCATCGGCCGCCGATCGACTCGGCCAGCCGGCGGACGCGCTCCTCGCGCCGGGCGCCGACGTACACGTCGAAGCCGTCTGCAGCGAGCCGGCGGGCCGTCGCCTCGCCGATGCCGCTGCTCGCGCCGGTGACCACCGCTACTCCCATGTCAGCGCTCATCGCCCCGACGCTATGCGACGCGGAAGGGGGTCCGTCACCTCTTCGGGGAGATCGTCACCTCTTTTGTGCGGGACTGGCCGCCTGGCGGTTCGCCTCCTGCCGTGCAGCCCGCCGATCCCGCAGGGCGTCACGCGCCTGAGCGCGATCGGCGGCCAGCCGGTGCTCCAAGAGGCGGCGGCGCGACTGGAGCAGTCGGAGCACCGTCGTCAGCGCCATCCCACCGGCGACGTTGCCGACCACTGCCTCGCCGAAGAACCGCAACCAGTCGAGGTAGCCGAAGGGAGCCCGGCCGGACTGGAGCGCGAAGAAGATGAGCAACGAGTCGAGCACGGAGTGGAACAGGCGCAGGCCGGCGAGGAGGAAGGCGATGGCGATGCTCGCCACGAGCTTGACAGGCATCGAGTCCGTCCCGTTGTGCATGCGGGTCATGAGGGTGACGGCCATCCCGGCCAGGATGGCCAGCGCGAGCCCGCGCAACGACCAGCCCTCCGAGACGAAATAGGCCGCGGCGTGGCGCGCCTCGTGGTGGAGCTGCGGGAACCCCTGCATCGCGAACCAGGCGATGAGCATGCCGCCCGCCAGGTTGCCGGCCAGGATGCCGGTCCACAGCTTGAGCGCGTCGATCATGCGCGCCCGCTTGGCGACCACGACCGCTACCGGTACCAGGAACCCTTCCGTGAACAACTCGCTGCGCCCGAGCAGCAGCGCAACGAACCCGATCGAGAAGGCGAGACCGGCGAGGGCCTGGGACCCCGTCTGCTGGCGCACGTAGAGAAGGGCCAGCACCCCGAGGCCGACTTCGAGGCCGGCGACCACCCCGGTGACGACGGTGACCGGCCAGGTCCGCAACAGGCGGGGCGTGCCCTCGAGCACGATCCGGTCGAAGGCTGCGTCCGCCTCCGGGTCACGGCCGGCCGGTGCGTCCACCTCGGGCGCGTCGATCGGCGCCCCTCCGTCCTGCCCGCCGTCCACCACACCGCATTCGTGTCCGCCGGGGGCGAAGTCGAAACGTCCGCTGCCACGGTGGTGCGATGGCCAGCGAACTGGCGCTCGCGCTCGCAACCTGCCGGGCCTAGCGCACGCGCGGTGGTGGCGCGATCAGTTACGGCAGGGGTCGTACCACGGCTGCTCGCCGTCGGCCTTGTAGAGGGCGATGGCCAGCAGGTCCTGATCCACCGGTGAGGCGTCGTAGGGTGGCACGCCCACGAGCGACGGCAGGCCGGCGAGGAGCGCCGCCTCGTTCCACGTCGGTTGGCTGAACTGGAACGCACCCATGTACTGCCCTGTCGGCGACACGGCCTGGTAGTCGCCGCCGGACTCCGCCTTCACGACACAGGTGAGGAACGGGTTGAGCACCGGCAGCACCCCCCCGCCGGGTGTCGGTGCCGCCCCGGGCCCGGGTGCCCCCGCCGTCTGTCCCGCCCCCGACGACACCGGCAACGGTGCGGCCGGAGCCTGCGCGGCGCGGGCTGCCGCAAGCGCGGCGGCTTGCTGGGCCGCTTGCTGCGCCTGGATGGCCGCGGCCAGTTGCCCGGTCACATTGGCTTTCTGCTGCTGCAGCTTTGTCTGCGCGACCTCGGCGCCCGCCAGCGCGGCGTTGGCCTGAGACTCCGCCTGCGCGGCTGCCGCGGCAGCGCGCGCCTGTGTCGCTTGCTCCTGGTGCAAGGAATGCCGGTCGGTCTCCAGGTTGTCCACCGCGGTCGTCAGGTTGCCGGCCATCACCTGGTCGTAGAGGACGGTGGTGCTCTGTGTTGTGGTCCCACCGAAGAGGGCCACCGTGCCCTGTGCGGTGCCACCCGCCACGTATGCCTTCACCGCAGCCGAGCGCAGGTTGGCCATGTCGGTCTCGATCTTGTGGCGCGTCGCCTGGATGCGGGCGTCCGTCGCGTGGAGCGCAGCGTCGTCGGCAGCCACCGCCGCCATGTCCGATGCCTGTTGCCGCTGGTCGGCGGCGATCTGGAGCTGCTCCAGGAGCATCTCTTGGGAGAGCTGGGCCGCCTCGGCTTGGAGGCCGCTGATCGGGTCCCCGTTCGCGGGCATGGCGGGACCGAGCAGCGTTGCGCCGAACACCGCTGCGACGCCGAGGCAGCAGATCAGGCGCACGCAGGCCGACCCCGTGCGCACTCTGACGCGCCGCCCCGTGTCAGAACCGGCCGTGGAGGCACTCCAGACGACGGTCACGGGGCCCTCTTTCTACCGAGATCGATCGGCGCCGTCAAATGGCACCAGCGGCACCGGGAGCCCGCGAGCACCCTGGCCAGGGCGGATCCCCCCTGGGGACACCCCCAGTCAGGCGGACCCAGGCGCTCCCGAGCCCTCTGGGCAAGACCCCCGAGGCGGCCCGACAGGCCCGGCGGCGGCGGCGGACGTCTCCGGCACGTTCGCACCCTCGAGGCAGCGATCCATGTCCAACGAGAAGGTCACCCGGGTCACCACCACCTTGTCGTTCCCGGCCAAGGCGGCGGCAACCACCCGGTCGACGTGGTTGTGCAGGATGGCGTAGCGCCGCCGGCTCGGGTGCACGACGGGGAGCAGCACCATGATCGTCTGCTGGCGCTCCTCGGCCAGGTGGTCGATGAACTGCACGATGGGACGCGCCACCGACGCGTACTGGGTGTGCAAGATGTGGATCGGGACACCAGGACCCCAGCGCGTCCACTCGTCACGCAAGGCGGCGGCACGGTCGGACGCGCCAACACCTTCGTCGGGGACCACGGTGAGCGCCATCACGTCATGGCTCACGGACAAGGCCTGGCTCAACGCCAATTCCGCCAGGCGGTTCACCCCGGTGATCGCCACGACAACGGTGATCGGCCCCGGGCGCGGCTTGGACGGGATCGCGCCCAGCCCCAGCGCGCGTCCGGCCGCCCGGTAGTAGCGCTGGATGCGCACGAAGACCACGATGAAGGCCGGCACCGCCACGAGCACGACCCAGCCACCGGCGGCGAACTTGGTCACCACGAAAATGACCGTCGCCGCGCCGGTCACCAGCGCTCCCAACCCGTTGAACGCCGCCCGGAGGCCCCAGTGCGCGGGGCGCGTCCGGCGCCAATGGACCACGAGGCCCGACTGCGCCAGCGTGAACCCGGTGAAGACGCCGATGGCGAACATGGGGATCAACCGCTGTGTGCTGCCGTCCACGGCAACGAGGAGGACGCCGGCCAGCACCGCCAGCGTGACGATCCCGTACGTGAAGACCTGGCGGTCGCCACGCAGCCCGAAGAGGTGCGGGAGATAGCCATCACGCCCGAGGAGGCTGGCGAGCACCGGGAGCCCACCGAACGAAGTGTTCGCGGCCAGCGCCAGGACGATGGTGATCGTGACCGAAACGAGGAAGTACGCCCAGTGCCGTCCTACGGCATCAGCCATGATCTGGCTCAGCACCGTCTGGCCGGACCGCGGCGCGACGTGCCATCGGGTGGCGAGGGTCGCCAACCCCAAGAGCATCGCGGCCAGGATCACGCCGAGAAGGAGCTCGGTCCGCTTGGCCCGCGCCACTCGCGGCGACTTGAACAGCGGCACGCCGTTTGCAATGGCCTCCACGCCGGTGAGGGCGCTGCACCCGGCCGAGAAGGCCTTGAGCACGAGCAGGACGCCGACCACCTCCAAGCCGTGCGCCGGCACCAGCGAGTGCCCCGGACCCGGCTCGTGGAGCCCGAGCGGGTGCACGAGCCCGACCAGGATGATCGCCAGGACCCCCACGATGAAGACGAGCGTCGGGAGGAGGAAGGCGCGCGCCGTCTCGCCGAGCCCGCGCAGGTTCAGCACCATGATGACGGCGAGGATGCCCAAGCACAGCGGGAGCGTCGCCGGTGACAGTGCAGGAAAGGCGGACCTGAGTGCGCTCACGCCGGCGGCGATGGAGACCGCGACCGTGAGGGTGTAGTCGACCACCAGCGCCGCTGCCGCCACCAGGCTGGCCCTCGTCCCGAGGTTGGCTCGGGACACGGCGTAGGCTCCGCCACCGCTCGGATAGGCGGCGATGACCTGGCGATAGGAGAAGACGAGGAGCACCAGCAGGACCACGATGGCCACCGTGATGGGGAGCATCAGGTGGAGCGCGCCCGCTCCGGCGGCCGCCAGGACCACGAGGATCGCCTCGGGACCGTAGGCCACGGAGGTGAGCGCGTCCAGCGACAGCGCCGAGAGCCCCTCGACCGGCGTGATCTGCTCCTTACCGAGGTCGCGGAACCGGAGCGGCGGCCCGACCAGCACGCGCCACGCCCGGGAGACCGACCCGCCGTTCGCCTCACCGGCTTCCGTCGTCCGCGTCACGGGCACCACAGTCGCACAGTGCCGGTGGACGGACGGGTGCGGGCGGGCAGACTGGGGCAGTGGCTCGACGACGCCGACCGCACCGCCCCTTGACCCTCGACGCCTCGCACTGGCGCGCCGACGGCCAGCCCAAGGTCCGCTTCGGATCCCGGGCCGACGCCCTCGTCGCCGCATACGAGCGGGCGCAGGACGCCGACGCCGAGCTGGGCGTCTACGAGTGCGCCTTCTGCCACGGATGGCACATGGGCCGTCGCGCCGGCCGCCGTGGCGGCGTCGACGAACGCTGACACTGCACCGCTGGAGTGCTCAGGTCACGCTTGCGGTGCTCAGGTCTGCTCCGGCTCGCGACCCCGAGGGGCGGCGCGCGTTCCTCCCCCGCTCCCTCCGGCACCTTGCCCCGTCGGTGCGCCGGCGCCCTGGGACACGCCGTTCCCGGTCGCTCCCTCCACCGTTCCGGCGGTCCGGGGCGCAGGCTCGACGTACACGTACTTGCCGCCCCGCAGCCACGAGGCAGCAGCTGCGATCAGGCAGGCGGCGAGCGCGAAGTCGAACGCCTCGTGGAGACCGCTTCGGAACGGTGACGTGATCAGGTCGGGGAAGAAGGACCGGCCGGTCAGGGCGGTGACGCTCGCCCGCGAGAGGTGGGCGAGCACGCTCGGACCGAGCAGGTGCTTGACGGGGCTGTAACCCAAGAAGGCGGCGAAGAGGATGGACACCGGCGGCAGGTGGGCGACCGTTTGGGCCGCGCCCGCCGGCACCCCGTGCGCCACGAGGCCGTGGGCGAGCGCCGTCGGCAAGGTGCTCGAAAGCCCGACGATCATGAGCGTGAAGAAGATGCCGATCGAGAGGACCTGGGCGGAGTTCTGGAACGTCGAGTTCATCCCCGAGCCGACCCCTCGGTGCTGCGGCGGCAGGCTGTTCATGACGCCCGCCCGGTTGGGGGCGGCGAAGCACCCCATCGCCAGCCCGTTCATCAGCAGCAGCAGCGCGAACGCCCAATAGGGGAAGTCGATGGGCAGCAGCTCGAGGAGCCCGAACGACGCCGCGGCACCGAGCATGCCCCCTGAGGCGAAGGGCCGAGAGCCGAACTTGTCGGACAAGATCCCTGAGACCGGACCGGCGAGGAGGAAGCCGCCGGTGAGCGGCATCATGTAGATGCCGGCCCACAGGGGCGTGGCGGCGAAGCTATAGCCGTGCAGGGGCAGCCAGATCCCCTGCAGCCAGATGATCATCATGAACATGAGGCCGCCACGTCCCATCGACGAGAGCAGCGACGACAGGCTGCCGGCGGTGAAGGCGCGAATGCGGAACAGCTGCAGCCGGAACATCGGGTCGGGCACCTTCGTCTCGATGAAGGCGAACGCTGCCAACAGGGCGATCGCAGCGCCGAAGCAGCCGTCCACGAGTGGGCTGGACCACCCCATGGTGGCGCCTCCGTAGGGCTGGATGCCGTAGGTGATGGCGATCATGAGCGCCACCAGACCGAGGGAGAAGGTGATGTTCCCGGCCCAGTCCAGACGGGCGTTCGCCCGGCGCGGCACCTCACGGAGCTTCGTGTAGGCCCAGATGGTGCAGAAGAGGCCGACGGGAACGGACACGAGGAAGATCAGCCGCCACTGGATCGGAGCCAGGACGCCGCCCAGCACCAACCCGATGAACGTCCCGCTGATGCCGGCGATCTGATTGACCCCGAGCGCCATGCCCCGCTGCCCGGGCGGGAAGGCGTCGGTCAGGATCGCCGACGAGTTGGCGATGAGGAACGCCGCACCCACGCCCTGGAAGAGGCGCATCACCACGAGCCAGACGGCGGCCGTCGTCCCGTGCATCCACGTGACCGTCAGCACCAGCGAGAAGAACGTATAGATGGCGAAGCCGAGGTTGTACATCCTCACCCTGCCGTACATGTCGCCGAGACGCCCGAGGCTCACCACGAGCACGCTCGTGACGACCATGAACCCGAGGATCATCCACAAGAGGAAAAAGCTGTTGCCGGCCTCGAGCGGGTCGATCCCGATCCCCCGGAAGATGTTGGGGAGGGCGATCAGCATGATGGAGGTGTCGATCGTCGCCATCATCATGCCGAGCGTGGTGTTGGTGAGGACCACCCACTTGTACCGACCCGTGGCATCCCCGCTCCCGATCGCCGGGCCCTCGCCCCCGCGGCCACGCCGGTCGCTCCCGTCAACGAGTGGGTCGACAGGGCCGGGGGGTGGGCGCATGGACGTTCACGTTAACGGGAGGTGCGGACTGCCCGCCTCCATCTCCAGCAGGACCGGGCGCCAGTGCCCGCGTCCCCCGGGTGCCGCCGGAACCCCCTGGCGGGGACGGCGGTAGCCTGTCGTCGATGGACGAGACCCTCGGGGGTGGCGCCGGAGACGACTCCTTGGACCTGGACCTCCTGGCGTCGTCGCTGCGAGCCGACGACGGCGACGTCCGGGTCCTGCTCCGAGCGCTCGTGACCCGGCTCGCCGGGGCCCTCGGCGAGCGCTTGGAGATCGAACGGACGGGCCGGTTCCGCAAGAGCGACGAGATCCGGCGCGTCTCGATCCGTCTCGGCGACGACCAGCTGGACGCCGTCGTTGACCGAGGCAGCCTCGAGTGCACGATCAGCCGCAGCAGCGGCGGTATCCGGATCCGCTCGAGCCGGGTCACCCTCGACGAGTGGCTGCGCCGGCTCCTCGGCGCGCTGCGGGACGAGGCGGCCACCACGCAGGCGACCCGCCTGGCCCTCGAGTCGCTCGTGATCGGAGGAACGCAATGACGGACCGTGAGCCGCAGACCGACGGGCGGGGCGCCCCGGCAGAGGCGCCCGCCGAGGAGGTCGCCGCCGGCCGTCTGCCCGCGGGCCTTCCCCCGGACGCCAACCGGCGCCTGGCCGAGCTGGAGGACCGGCCGGGCCACAAGGGGATGTTCACCTCCGACCTGTCGGTGAACGAGTTCCTGCTCATCAAGGAGGTGGGGTTCCACCCGCTCGGCTTCGTGATGGGCAGCTCGATCTACCACCTCGGCATCCAGACCCGGCGGTGGTCGCAGAGCCAGGAGCTCTCCAAGCTGACGGAGGCGATGTACGAGGCCCGGCAGCTGGCCATGGACCGGATGGACGCCGAGGCGACCGAGCTCGGGGCCGACGGCGTGGTCGGGGTGCGCCTCGACGTCAACTACTACGAGTGGGGGTCGGACACGGCGGAGTTCATCGCCGTCGGCACCGCGGTCAAGTCCGAGGACGGTCGCTCGTACCGCAACCAGCAGGGAAAGCCCTTCACCTCCGACCTGTCGGGCCAGGACTTCTGGGTGCTGATGCAGACCGGGCACGTTCCCCTCGGGCTGGTCATGGGAACCTGCGTGTACCACATCGCCCACCGGGGGGTGGGCCAGACCCTGCGCAACGCCGGACGGAACGTCGAGCTGCCGAACTTCACCCAGGCCCTCTACGAGGCACGGGAGCTGGCCATGACCAGGATGCAGGACGAGGCCAACGCCCTCGGCGCCACCGGCATCGTCGGGGTGCGCCTCGAGGAGAAGAGCCACATGTGGGGCGACCACACGATCGAGTTCCTCTCCCTCGGCACGGCCGTGGCCGACACCACGGTCGGCCACACCATTCCCCAGCCGCAGACCATCATCTCCCTCGACGGGTGATGACCCCGACAGCACCGACAGCCGGGGCCGTCACAGGCGGCGCAGGCACAGCCGGCGGGGAAGGCGGCCTTCCCGAGGCCGCCACGCGCCGGTTGTCCGGCGGCGCCTGGTCCTCGGGGCTCTCGGTCACCGACTTCGCCTCCTGCCTCGACATGGGCATGCGGCCACTGGGCTTCGTCCAGGGCTACGCCGTGATGCAATGGAGCTGGTACATGGCCACAGGCGGCTTCGCCGGCATGCGCGGGGGGCTCGGCGGCGGTGGCGCCTTCGGTGCAGGCTGGGGAACGGCGCAGCGCCGTCGCGGCCAGTACGTGGAGCAGTGGCAGTGCCCCCACGGCTTTGTCGGGGCCGAGCACCGCATGTACGGCATGAACTACGAGCTCACATGGCTCGAGCAGAGTTGGGCCACCGGGTGGGGTCTTGCCGTCGGCCGGATGGTGGACGAGGCTGCATCGCTGGGCGCCACCGGGATCGTGGGCGTCATCGACGACATGCGCCCCCTCGCCGGGGTCAACACGGTCGAGTTCCGAGCCAGCGGGACGGCCGTGGCCGTGGACGACGCCCCGGCGCCGGCGGCGCCGTTCACCACGTACCTGTCGGGACAGCGTCTGGCCAAGCTCTTCGAAGCGGGGTTCGCTCCGGTGTCCGTCGTGGCCACCTTGAGCGCAGTCCAGATGCTGGGCTACTGCATCACCAACTACCAGCTCGCCGGTACGGCGCAGGTCGGGTGGTACGGGGCCGGGGGCGGTGGAGGTGTCGGCACCATCGACCAGGTCAACCGGGCGCAAGCGGCGGCGCGGCGGCTGGCACGGGAGCGGGTCCGCGCCCAGCTCGGAGGGGACGTCCTCCACGGCGCCACGCTCGAGAGCTCGGAACGGGAGATCGGCGAAGGGGACCTCTCCGTCCAGTGCCTGCTCAAGGGCAGTCGCGTGCGCCAGTTCAAGGACTTCGACCCGCTCCCCCACCCGGCTCCGGTGGTGCGGCTCACGTGATCGCCGGAGGCGACGCCACATGAGCGTTCGTGACGAGGTTCGCCAGGCGATGGGTGCTCTCTCCGGCGGCTCCGCCCCGGGCGGGCGCGGGGCCACGTCGGATCTCAGCATCGACGAGACGCTGCTCCTGCACTCGGTCGGCTGGGAGCCGGTGGACATGGTGTTCGGCGTCTCCTGGTGGTCGATCCCGTGGGGCGTGTGGCAGTGGACGACGGGCGAGGTGCAGGCGGCCTCCGCAGCGTTCGCCGGCGCCGTGGACCAAGCCGCCGGGCTGCTCCGCGGCGAGTGCCAGAAGGTTGGCGGGACCGGTGTGCTCGGCGTGGAGGTGTCGGTGCGCGTGTCGTCGCACCACGTCGCCATCGAGCTTGCCGGGACCGCGGTCAAGCGGACGGGTCGCCCGCACGAGGGGTTCGAGTTCATCTCCGACCTCTCGGCCCGCGACTTCGTGCTGCTGACACGAGCGGGCTGGTGGCCGCTCGGGCTGGCGGCGGGGGCGAGCTTTGTCGTCGCCCCCCGACGCACCGTCGGCCAATGGGCGTCCCAGCAGGGCCAGAACACCGAGCTCCCGAACCTGACGGAGGCGCTCTACCTCGCCCGCGAAGGCGCGATGGAGCGCATGCAGCGGGCCGGCGCGTCCATGAAGGCGGACGGCATCGTCGCGGTGAAGCTCCGCGAGGGCAGGGCGAGCTCCAACATCCGGGTCATGCAGTTCGTGGCCATCGGGACCGGCGTGCACCTTCGGGCGGGCGAGCACCAGGTGATCGCGCCCACCATGGTCGTGCCGCTCGACGAACGGGTCCGCCAGTTCGACGTGACGAGCCTGCGGGGGTCCGGGGGGCGCTGAGCTCCGTCCGCTGCAGGGCCTGCGTGGGCCGGATCAGCGTCGCCCGGTGGCGTTGATCAGCTGCGTGGCCGCCATGCGGAAGTAGGCGAGCATCTCGCCCTCGTCGTCGGGGGCCAGCCCGCCGGAGCGCACCGCGGCCTCCATGTGGGCGAGCCAGGCGTCCCGTTCGGCGAGCCCGATGACGAAGGGCGCATGGCGCATGCGCAGCCGAGGGTGGCCCCGCTCGTCGCCGTAGGTGCGCGGCCCTCCCCAGTACTGCACGAGGAACAGGCGCAGGTGCTCCTTCGGTGCCTCCAGGTCGTCCGGGTAGAGCGGGCGAAGGACCGGGTCCTCGGCGACACCGCCGTAGAACCGGTCGACCAGGTCCTCGAAGAAGGCGTCACCACCGGCTCGCTCGTACATCGTGGAAACCACCCTGATGACGGTAGACGGTCCACGGCCGTCCCGGGACGCCCGTCGGCCGTGCTCCGGGTGGGCCATCGGGAGCACCAGGCACGGGACGGGTCCCGGCCCTGGTCCGGGGACGCCTACACTCTCTCGTCGGCGACCGGCGCACCGTTGCCCGCCGGCGCGCACACCGCGCGGCCGTAGTTCAATGGCAGAACCTCAGCCTTCCAAGCTGATGATGCGGGTTCGATCCCCGTCGGCCGCTCTCATCCCAGCGCAGCCTCGTCCCTGGCGAGGACCCCCCGGGGGCGCGGGCGTGGCGGCGAGGCGGCATCGTGCCGGTGGCGCCTGCGGCATCGTGCCCGATTCGCCCGCGGCGGACCCGGGGGCTTAGCGTTGGGAACGGCACGCTCCTTGATGCCGGGGCACTGCCAGCCCGTGCCCGGGAGCCGTGGGCGGCGTTCGACCCCGACCCTGGACTTCGACGCGAGGAGAGGAGGATCCGGAATGTGGAACAGCTTCAAGACGGATGACGACCACCTGGGAATCTCCGCCGGGATCACGACGTACCGTGCGGGGAACGGCGACGAGACCCACACCTACGTGGTCCGGCCGACCACCGACGGCCCGGTGCCCGGCATCGTGCTCGTGCACCACATGCCGGGATGGGACGAGTTCACCCAGGAGTTCGCCGAGCGGCTCGGCCGGCACGGGTACCTCGTCACCTGCCCGGACCTCTACTGCCGCTTCGGCCACGGCACCCCCGACGACGTCGCGGCCAAGGTGCGCAGCGAGGGCGGGGTCCACGACGACAGCGTGGTCGCGGACTGCGAAGCGGCCGCGCAGTGGTTGCGCCAGGATCCCCAGTGCAGCGGCAAGCTGGGCATCATCGGACCGTGCTCAGGCGGCCGGCACGCGCTGCTCGTCGCCTCGCGCGTTGGAGGGTTCGACGCGGTGGTCGACCTCTGGGGCGGTGGCGTCATCATGCCGGACGACCAGCTGACGCCAGCGCGTCCTGTGGCTCCGATCACCTACACCGCCGACCTCGACGCCCCCCTCTTGGGGATCTTCGGCAACGACGACCAGTCGCCGACGCCGGCCCAGGTCGACGAACACCAGGCCGAGTTGGAGAAGCACGGCAAGACCTTCGAGTTCCACCGCTACGACGGCGCGGGGCACGGGTTCTTCTACTACCACACGCCCATGTACCGCCAGGAGCAGGCGATGGACGCGTGGGACAAGGTGTTCACCTTCTTCGACAGCCACCTGAAGCGCTGACAATCGCCGGCGGGGTTGTCGACCCGTCGACCGCGAGCGAGAGAGGAAAACGCCATGTGCACGATGATCGCCGTCACCTCCCCGGTCACCGGGACGGGGAAGGGCGCGGAGGGCTGGTTCCCGATCACCCAGGCAACGGTCGGATACGACCACGCCACGCACTCGGGCACAGCGCATGCCCTCCTGCTGGACTTCACCAACTACGACCTCGGCCTCGACGCGCGCGTTGCCGTCGAGCTCGACCTCGACTCGGGCCGCGCCCTGCTGGCGCAGCTGCAGTCCGCCATCGAGGCGGCGGAGGCGAGCGGCCAGGTGGCGTAGCCGGCGCGCGGCGCCGGGGCTGGCGCTGGCAGGCCCGAGAAGCTCGCAGGCTCGAGAAGTCAGCCGGTCCCGGCGAGGGCGCGCCCCATCCGCTCCACCGCCTCGGTGAGCACGGTGGCCGACGTGGCGAAGTTGAGGCGGGCGCAGCTTGCACCGCCGGCCCCGAAGGCCGGTCCCGAGCTCAGCAGGACCCGGGCGTGCTCGAGCAGCCACGCGGCCGCCCCGACCTGGGCGCTGGCATCCCCCCGGGCGGCCCGTCCGCCGCCGTCGGCCGCTCCGAGGCGGGCCTCGCCGCCGAAGTCCATCCACGCCAGGTACGTCGCCGCTCCGGGCGTCCAGTGCACCGCGGGCAGGTGGTCGGCGAGCAGCTGGCCGAGCAGGGTCCGGTTGCGGTCCAGGCCGCGCAGCACGCCGTCCAGCCACTCCCGCCCGTGGCGCAAGGCGGCGGTGTGCGCCAGCACGCCGAGGTGGCTCGGCCCATGGCTCACCTCTTCGGGCAGCCGGGCGAGGTCCTCCGCGGCATCCGGTCCGGCGAAGGCGATCGCCGCCTTCAGGCCCGGCAGGTTCCACCCCTTGGATGCAGAGACGAGGGCGAAGCCCCGGCCGCCGCCGGGGACGGCGAGGTAGGAGGTGAAGGTCGCACCCGGCAGCACGAGCGGCGCGTGGATCTCGTCCGCCACGACCCGCACGCCCGTGGCGTTGGCGGCGGCGGCGAGGGCGGCGAGCTCGTCGGCCGAATGGACCGTCCCGGTCGGGTTGTGCGGGTTGCAGAGGAGGAACGCAGCCGGCCCCGCGGCCGCGGCCGCTGCGAAAGCGTCGGCGAGGGCGGGAGGGTCAAGGCGCCGGTCGGCCGTCAAGGGCACCTCGACCACGCGCCGGCCGAGGTGCTCGGCGAAGGCGTAGAACGGCGGGTACACCGGCGGGGTGACCAGGACCGCGTCACCAGGGCCGGTCACCAGCTTGAGGAGCTCCACCGCCCCGAGCATGACGTCGGGGACCATCGCGCTGCGTGCCGGCTCGAAGCCGGCGAACCCCCACCGGTCGGCGGCGAAGTCGGCGTACGCCTCGGCATAGTCCGTGCCGAAGGCGTACCCCGTGTCTCCCCGATCGAGGGCCCGGCGCAGCGCCTCGACGATCGGGCGAGCCGGCATGACGTCCATCTCGGCGACCCAGAGAGGCAGTACCTCGGGTCCGGCCACGCGCCACTTCGCGCTCGTGCGTTGACGGAGCTGGTCGAGCGAAAGGTTGAAGGGTTCCTCGTCCATCACCGCATGGACGCTACCGGTGCGGGGACCGCCCCACGGGTGACCGGTGCCCGGACCGAGCAGCCCGCCCGCTCGCGCCGGCGTATCGTCGGAGCATGCCGGGGCCACCGGGCGAGTTGAGCGAGCAGCCGGCTGCAGAGCCGGGCGCAGAGCCGGCTCCTCCCACTCCGCGCCCGTGGTACCGGCGCAAGGCGGTTTGGGTCCCGGCTTGTGGTGCCGTGGTCGGGCTCGGCCTCGTGGTGGCGGCGCGCAGGCGACGCAACCCCCGGTCGATGGTGCCGTCGCGCCGGCGGGTCCCGGCCCCCTCGATGCTGCAGGTCGGCGTCGTCAACATCTACAGCCGGCCCGACGTGCATCGGCCGTCGAGGACCGTCGTCCCGAGGACGCCACGGCGCCCGAGTCCGTAGCCCCTTGCCGCGGTTGGCGTCTACGGACGGTCCGGGGCGAGGAGCACCCGGGAGCGGTCGCGCCGCGCCGGAGCGACCGGCGGGAAGCTGCCATCCTGGCACGGTGACTCGGCTCCCGCCCGACTACGACTCGGACCCGGAGCGCTGGCAATCGTGGTCCTCCCGACGTGACGTGCACGAGGCGGTGGCCTCCGAGCTGCGCGGTCCCATCCTCGACGTCGGCTGCGGGGACGGCCGCCTTCCCCCGCTCCTCGGTGCGTCTGTCCGCTGGATCGGGGTCGACTCCTCCCCGACGCAGGTGTCGGCCAACCCGCACCGCCCGATCGTCCTGGCCGACATGCGGCGGCTGCCCCTTGCCGACGCCACCGTCGCAGAAGTCGCCCACCTGTGGTGCTTGTACCACCTCGGCGACCCGGTCGACGCCATCGCCGAAGCGATGCGGGTGCTGCGGCCGGGGGGTCGCTACTTCGCCTGCACCGCCGCTCGTGACAACGACCCCGAGCTCGTTCCCGGCGGCTACCCGCCGAGCACGTTCGACGCCGAGGAGGCAGCGGGCATCGTCGGGTCGGTCTTCGACGACGTCGCAGTGGAGCGCTGGGACGGCACCTTCGCGCCCCTGTCCACGAGGGAGGAGGTCCGGGCCTACTGCCGTCATGCCTCCATCCCCGTCGAGACGGCGGACGCGGTTCCCGTTCCGCTCTGGCTCACCAAGCGTGGCGTGCTCGTCCGGGCCACCAAGCCGCGGTGACGGGCGGTGACGGGCATGCCCCGACCCGGCCGGGACGCCCTGCCGTTCGGAGCGGTGATGGCCACCGGTGCGGCCTCCCAGCTTGCGGTTCGGGCCGGGGTCGGCGTGTTGCGCGTCCCGCTGCTCTGGTTGGCCGTCGCCGTGGCCTTGACCGTCGTCGTCCGCACCGCCGCAGCGCCGGGCCGGCGCCCGCGGCGCGACGGCGTGGCGACCCGCTTCGGGGACTTCACCGTCCCGATCGGTCTCGCCGTCATCGGCGGCGGGCTCGCCCGGCTCGGAGGGGCGGCGGCCGTGACCGGCACCTTCGTCCTCCTTGGCGCGTGGGTGGTCACGGGTGTGCTCCTTGCGACCGTCGTCGGACCGCTCGTCACCTCGCTCGGCGCCGCGCCGCTCGGACTGGAGGCCGTGGACGGCACGTGGTTCCTGGCCCCCGCCGCTCTCCTGGCCGACGCCATCGGGGTGGCGGCCATGGCCGGGCCGCTCTCGGGCCACAGCCCCGCGCTGCGCTGGCTGGCGTTGGCGGCCGCCGGGGCGGGCGCGATCGGCTACCTGCTGGTCGTCGCGCTCGGCGCCGCCCGGGTGCTCGTCCACGGGCTCGGCGGCACCCCGTTGGCCGCGTGGTGGATCGCTGCCGGCTGTGGCGGGCTGTCGGCAGCCGCCCTCGGCCGGGCTGCCAGCCTCGACCCTGCCGGCGGCGGTGCCGCGGCGCTCCACGGCTTCGGCTGGGCGGCCATGGCGTGCTGGGCGGTCGGCAGCGTCTGGCTGGCTCCCGTGCTCGCTGCCAGCCTGCGGTCCCTCGCCTCGCTGCGGCGGGCATCGGGGCGACCGCCGTGGCCGCCCACCTTCTCCACCGGCGTCTACGCCCTGGGGGCCGCCCAGGTCGGCCACCTCCTGGTCACAGCCTCGATCACCCGCTTGGCCGACCTGGCCGCTGCTGCCACCATCGGGCTGTGGGCGCTCACCGTGTGCGCCCACCTTCCCCGCGCTCTCGGCCGTGGCCGCCACCGCCGCGCTGCGTTGGAGCAGGCCGGCCGAGGGGGTCCGCCGCCGGGGCCGAGCTGAAGCAGACTGCAGACTGTTCGAGGGGGACCTACCCTGCTCCCGTGCTCCGGGTGCTGATCACGGTCCGAGCGAGTCCGGGACCTGCTCGAGGAGCGGCTCACGTGCAGGACGACCAATACCTACGGCAAGACGCCGGCGTCGCGGCTCCGCGCAGGCGCCGGCCTCGTCGTCGAGACCACCGTGCTCGATGCCTCCGATGCCCAGGCCCGAGCAGCCGGGGAGACGGGCGCGTCCGGACGCCGGTCGTGACCGGCGCGCCACGGGGCGTGCCGGCGGGGCGCGCTCATGTGGCCGGGCTGCAGACGGCTGTGCACGGCGTCGAGAAGGCGCTCGCCGGTGCCAGCGGCACGTTGAGGAACGACGCCGCCCCGGCGTGGCGCTGCACGCGGTAGACCCCGCCGACCAAGGCGGGCATCTGCGCCAACGTGGGTGCGAGCTGCGGGGTGTCCGAGGTCGTGATCGTCACCCGGATGCTCCACCCGGCCGGGACTTCGGCGAAGGTCGGGAAGACCTGGATGTCGTAGCGGGTCACGACCCCGGGGACGACGGGCTCGACCGAGCCGGCCGTCTCCGCATGCGCCGGGAGCAGCGGTTGGCCGTCGGAGCCCATCCACGTGTGGGCGGCTGTCTCTCGTCGCATCTCGCCCAGGAGCGCGCCGGAGGTGAGCGGCACCGACGTGCCTGTCGGACCGACCTCCTCGACGGTGGCCACCAGCTCGGTGTCGGTGGTGGTGGAGGTGGCATAGACACTGACGTCGATGGGCCCCCCGATGACCTCGTCGGTGCCGACGGGGGCGGACGTGTAGGTGAGGGCGCCGGGCCCCGCCCCCAGCGTGACGTCGTCGGTTGTGCAGGGGTCGGGAACGCCGCTGTCGGCGCTGGCGGCGGCGATCAGGCCGGCGCTCCACTGGTCGGTCTGGAGGTCGCAGGCGGACGAGGCGCCCGTGAAGACGACCGGGTCCGACCCGGTCGATGTCCCGGGGGGTGCGGCCGTCAGGGTCCCCTGATTGTCCGAGGCGGACGCAGTGGCCCCCGGGCCGGCGCCGAAGTAGAGCTGCGTCGCCGATGCCGACGCGAGCGGCCAGGTCGCGGTGTTGATCCAGCGGTGCGTGTCGAGCAGGTTGAGGTGCAGCGGCGTCGTCGTGGAGCCGAGCGGCGTCGTCTGGCCGAGCAGCCACGTGTCGAACCACTCGAGCTCAACGCGTGTGAGGTCCACGCCGGCACCGGTCGTGAGGTGCGTCCAGGGGCCCATGAGGAGCTGGTACCTGGGTGTGACGGGCTGGCCGGCGCGCATCGGGGCGAGCACCGGACGCTGGGCCGCCAGGTTCTGGAGCCCGGTGTAGTTGAGGAGCTCGCCGCGTTGGAAGAGGTCGTGCCACCCCCCGACGAGGAACGCCGGAATGTGGTCGGCCACCACCTTGGCCAGGGTCGAGAGCGGGCTCCGTGCCATCCAATAGGGGCCGTCGTAGGACTGCGGCCCTCCCCGCTCGACTGTGAGGAGCGCCGGCGCGTCGTAGGACAGCAGGCCGGCGTCGTGCTGGAGCTCTTCGGCGAGGGCGTTCGTCGCCGTTGTTGCGGGCCCCCCTGTTGTCCCGGCCCCTGCCCGCTGGAGCGGTGTGGTCAGCGGGTTGGCCGCGTTGAGCCCGCCCACGAGGCCGAGGTAGAACGCCGAGAACTCGAGGTCGAGCAGCCCGCCTTGGGTGACCGTGTCCTGGTACAGGTCGTTGCCGGCGATGATGGGGAACATCGCCTTCACCGGGTTGTGCCTGGGGAGGGCGGCGACGGTGAGGAACTGGTTGATGCCCATGTAGGACTCGCCGAACAGCCCGACCTTGCCGTCTGCGTGCGGGAGCTTCGCCGACCAGTCGACGAGTGCGGCGCCGTCGGTGCCCTGGACCGGTGTGAAGAGGCCCCAGGTGCCGGCCGACGACCCGGTCCCGCGAACGTCGGCGACAACCACGATGTAGCCGCGCTCGACGAAGTAGCTCACGTTGGTGTTCGCCAGCGAGGCCGCGCCGGACGACACGTTCTGCTTGCCGTACGGGGTCTGCTGGAGGAGAACGGGGAACGGCCCGGTCGCGGCGGCGCCGGTTGCCGGGTCCGTCGGGTAGAAGACGTCGGCGCGGAGGACGGTCCCGTCCGACATCGTCACCGGCTGGTTGAGCTCGCTCCCCTCCCCGTACGAGGGCGGCTGGGGTGACCACCCGGCCCCCGACGCCGACCCCGATGTCGTCGCGGCGCCGACCGGCACCGCCGGTGCGGTGGTGGAGGCGACGATCGCCACGAGGGCGGCGACCATGAGGTGCGTTCGGCGCATGGGCTCTCCTGTGGGTGGGTGCCGAGGGCTCACGGCCCTCCTCCCCTTCACAACGTCCCGGGGAGCCGCTCCTTTCGGCCCTCGTCGGCGGTCTCGTGCGCCGCGCCGGTCGGCAATGCCGGTGACAGGCGCACGCCGAAGGGACGCTTCCACGTGAGACCGTGCCGTGCCGTGCCGTGCCGTGCCGTGCCGTGCCGTGCCGAGGCAGACCGTCGAACATGCGCGGTCGTCCGACCAGCGCGCCCCAGGACACGGGTGCCCGGGCGCCCGATCAGGCGAAGTGGTCGGTCCAGGCGGTGCCGTCCCAGTAGCGGAGCCGTCCGTCGGGGACCCGGTACCAACCGGGCGGCGGCTCAGCCGGCGCGGCCTGTGCTCCGACCGGTGCTTCGATGGGTTCGGCCGCCGCCTGCGGCGAGGGTGCCTCCTCCGGGCTTGGCGCCTCGGCAGCGGGGTGGAACGGCGGGAGCGGCGCCTCGGCCTCGAGGTGCCCCCCACCGCCCTCCCCCGCAGCGAGCCGGTCGGCGTCCGGAGCCGGAGCGCCCCCGAACGGTGGCCCCGGGGGAGGGAAGGCACCGCCTGCGCCCCCCGTCATCCACGGTCCCGGGCCACCGCCGAACCCGGCTCCCGGGCCGGCCGGCCAGCTCGGCGCCTGGGCGCGCAACACCCGGATCTCGCGCAGCACCGGCCAGTCGGAGAAGGCGAAGACGAGCACCATGACGAAGTTGACGACCGGCACCAGGGTGATGAGCACCCACCAACCCGAGTACCCGGCCTTGGTCACGACCCTGACCGCGGCGACGAAGGAGACCACCACGATGGCCAGGTACACGAGCACCAGCACGCCCGCAGCGGGGGCGACAACAGTCGTGGCGAGCACCGCGTGGACGGGCCCGACCATGTGCAAGGGCGCTGAGGGCTGGGTCATCCTTGGCCTCCTTCTGCCGTCGCCCGGCTCCGCCGCAGCAACGACCTGCTCGAGCCGGCGGGAACCGCCCCCGCACCGACGCCGTGCACAGATCTAGCCCAACCGCGAGCCGTCTGCGGGGATGGAGGCGTAGGAGCGCGCCGGCGCGCCGGCGCGCCGCCCCCGGCATGCCGCGGCCTCGACACTTGCCGTCGCCGTCGGCGTCGGCCTCAGCTGACGACGGTCACGTTCCCCAGCGGCTCGAGGGCCGGAGCCACGACGGCCGCGTCGCCGACGACCACGGTCGTCATGGACGCCGGGCCGAGGAAGCGCGCCGCGGCTGCCGCCACGTCCGGGGCGTCCACCGCGGCAAGCTCCCGGAGGAAGCGCTCCAGGTACCTCGGCTCGAGCCCCTGGGAGACGAAGGCGCCCAGCAGGCCGGCGAGCCCCGACTGGGTCGCCGCGGCCATCGAGAGCACCCCGGCCCGGTAGCGGCGCGCCGCGTCCAGCTCCTCGGCGGGCACCTCCGTCGTCGCCATGCGGCCCAGCTCGTACTGGATCTCCGTCAGGGCCGCCGCCGTCACCTCGGTCCCGACCTCCGCCCGCACGGCGAACGCCGCGCCCAGGCGGTGCTCGTCGATGCCCGACCGCGGCGAGTAGGTGTACCCGTGCCGCTCCCGGAGGTTGTCGACGAGGCGGCTGGTGAAGTACCCGCCGAGCACGGTTGACGCCAGGGACAGGGCGGCGAAGCCGGGGTCCTCGCGCCCGGCGCAGCGGGTCCCCACCCGCACGTTGGACTGGACGGCACCGGGCCGGTCCAGGAGCACGACGCCGGGGGCCGGGGCGGGCGACGCCGGGCCCGGGAGCTCGGCGCGCCCACGCTCGCCCTCCCAGGCCGCGAACGCTTCCTCCACCAGGCCGGTCAGCCGCTCCGGGTCGACGTCGCCCACCGCCACGAACAGGCTCTTCGACGGAACCACCCGCTCGCCGTGGAACTGTTCGAGGCGCGCCCGCCCGGTGCGCCGGACTGCAGCAGACGTGGGGAGCGGATCGGCGTAGGGATGCCGGGGGAACAGTCGGGCGTCCAGCCCGTGTGTGGCGATCGCCATGGGGTCGACCGCCTCCTGGGTGATCTCCTGCACCACCCGCTCCCGCTCGCCCGCCACCTCGGCCCGGGGGAAGGAGGGGTGGGCCACGACGTCGGCCAGCTGCGCCAGCGCGTCGCGCAGAGCAGCCACCGGCACACCGGCCGAGACGGAGAGGTCGTCCACGTCGGCGCCCGCGCCGACGAGCATCCCCAGGGCCTGCAGGTCGGCGGCGACCTGGCTGCCCGTGCGGTCCCCCGTCCCGGAGAGCAGCGTCTTGGGCAGCAAGCGCATCACCGGCGCGTCGCGCAGGGCGACGTCGCCCAGCGGGACGTGGAGCCGGAGCTGCACCAGGGGGACGTTCGGCCGGCGGACGGCGACGACGCGGATGCCGTTGCCGGTGACGGTGTCGGACACGTCCGACAGGTCCACCACCGGGAGCGGCCCGGTGTCCGGGATGCCGGTCACGACGCCGCTCCCGCGCCGGGCGCTCCCGGGACGAGGGCGCAGACCGCGCGGCGGTCGGGGCGGAACCACGACGACGCCACCTCGGGCACGAGGTCGGCGGCGGCGCCCAGCCGCTCCACGAGCTCGAAGGCCAGCGAGGGGTCGCCTCGCTGCTGGGCGAAGAAGGCGGCCTGCACGGCCAGGTTGTACTTGCTGTCGAGACCCATCCAATGGGCGGAGGCGGCCTGGGCGAGCACCGGCTCGAGCGTGCCGGGGGCGAGGCCGGCGCCAACCGCCGTCAGCTCCTCGTCCACCACCGAGATGATGCGCTCGGTCAGGTCCACCTCGGGGTAGTGGGCGATCAGCGCGACGTAGGTGGGGTCCCGGCTGTACCACGCCGAGTCCAGCCCGCCCCACATCGCCCCCACGTCGGCGGCGAGCTTGTCCCGGCGGACGAGCCGGTCGAAGAGCCGTGAGGCCGCGCCGGCCGTCAGCAGGCTGACGAGGAGCACCGTGGCGAAGTACCGGCGCTCGTCGCCGATGGGGTCGGGGACCCGGTAGCCGAGCGCCACCGCCGGGAGGGGCGCCAACGGGTCGACCCGGCTGGCGCGGCGCTCGCCGTCGGGGAGCGGCTCGGCAAAGCTCGGCCGGGCCGGCACGTCTCGGGCCGGGATGTCGGAGAAGTGACGCTCCACCAGGCGCAGGACATGGTCGGGGTCGACGCCGCCGGCCACGCTCAGCACGGCGTTCGCTGGTGCGTAGTAGGCGTCGAAGAAGGCCTGCACGTCCCCCAAGCTCGCGGCCTCCAGGTCCCCGAAGCTGCCGTAGCCGTTGTGGGCGTTGGGGAACGTGTGGAACATGAGCGGCGGGAGGTCCTCCAGCCACGGGAAACCCCCGTACGGCTGGTTCAGGACGTTGACGCGGATCTCCTCCTTCACCACGTCGATCTGGTTGGCCAGGTTCTCCTCGGTGATCCGGGGCGCACGCATGCGGTCGGCCTCGCAGAACAACGCGAGCTCGAGCGCGCCACCCGGGACCTGCTCGAAGTACACCGTGGCGTCCGGCCGGGTGAACCCGTTGAAGACGCCGCCGTTCCCCTGGATCCGGCGGCCGAACTCCCCCTTGGGCAGGTGCTCGGACCCTTGGAACATGAGGTGCTCGAAGAGGTGGGCGAAGCCCGTGGACCCTGCAGGCTCGGAGCGGAACCCCACGTCGTAGAGGAGCGACACGGCGGCCACGGGCGAGGCGGGGTCGGGGGCGACCAGCACCCGAAGCCCGTTGTCCAGCGTCGCCTGCTCGATCGTCGCCACCTCGTCCTCCCTGCCGTGGGCTCCTCGAAGGTTATGCGAGAGCGAGGAGCGCCCCTGCCCCGGTAGCAGCCGGGCCCGCCGGGCCTCGTTCTGGCGCGCCGCCCCCGACGTGGCCGCGTGCGAGCGTGCGGTCAGCGATCCGACGTCTCCCCCTCGACCACGACCTCGGGCTCCACGAGTGCCTCGAGGATCTCTGGTGGCGGCTCCGCTGTGGGGCCCCGCCGAAGCTCGCGAGCGATGAGCTGGATGGCGCCGCCCACCGGGATCGAGATGAGCGCCCCGACAAAGGCGCCGAGGCCGGAGCCGATCTTCTCCCCCAGCGTGGCGCCGACCAGGACCGCCACCAGCACCCACAGCGGGCTCAGGCGCACCGTCTTGCTCATCACCAGCGGGTACAGCACGTGGTTCTCGATCTCCTGGTAGGCGAGGAAGACCACCAACATCACCAGCGCGGCGCCAAAGGAGTGGAAGGCGGCGATGACGACGACCGGCACGCCGGCCAGCAACCCTCCCACCAGGGGCAGGAAGTCCACGAGCCCCACCCAGAGGCCGAGCAGCAACGGGTACGGCACCCCGAGGAGCGAGAGGGACACCGCCACCACGACGCCGGCGATCACCGACGTGAGGAAGTCGCCGAACATGTAGCCGGTGACCGAGCCCGAGACCTGGCGGTACACCTTGGCCACGCGCGCCGCGGTCGGCGGTGACAACCTGCCCAGAAGGCTGCGGCGCAGGTTCGGACCCTCGAGCAGCAGGAAGAGCGTGAGGACTGCCACGGCCGCCAGGGCCACGAGCGTGGAGAGCGCCGTCGCCCCGACCGAGAACGCCTGGGCAGGCTTGAGGCTCTTCGTGATGTCGGAGGCGATCTTCGGCACGTTCTTCTTCACCCAGGACTCGAGGTGGAAGTGCTCGAGCAGGTGGCCGACCCGGCCGTGCCCTGCCTCGGCCTGACGCACGAGCGTGGGGAGCTCCTTGGCGAAATGGGTGATGGCGGCGACCAGCGGCGCGGTGAAGGCGGCGATGACCCCGCCGACGGCCAGCAGGCAGGCGACGAACACGATCACGACCGCGAGCCCGTGGCGGATCGGGCCGCGCTCGACCAGCCGGACCGCCGGCGCCAGCAGGAGGGCCAGGAACAGTCCCATCACGATGTAGAGGACCACGAAGCGGAGCACGACGAGAAGCCAGATGGCGAGCAGGTTGACGTCGAGCACGAGGAACACCACGAGCACCGTGGTGAGGATCGTCGCCATCGGCACCCGCCGCCGGGCCGCCGCCCGCCACATCCGGCCCCGGTAGGTCTCCTCACCCGCCTGGCGGCCGGGATCGGACGGTGAGGACGCGGCGTCCGCCGCGCCGCGCCGCGCCGAGCCCCCGCGCCCCGTGGTCCCGGCCGCCGGGTCCGGCTCGGTCCCGGTCGGGTTGCGCCCTTCGGCCGAGGTCGAGGTCATCGCGCGCGCATGGTAGGGCACGCAACGACGGGCGTCGCGGAGGACCCGCACGAGCCGCGCCCTGCCAGCCCACCAGGCCCGGTCAGGCGCCAGGTGCCGTTCAGCGCAGGGCCAGGCGGTAGGCGAGGAGCGGGACGTCCGGCTCGGGCGTCCAGTCCCGTTCGGGGAGCCGGGTGAACCCGGCGTGCTCGTAGAGGCGGTGGGCCACGGTCATCCAGGGCGTCGTGTGGAGCATCAGGGCGCGCCGCCCCTCGGCTCTCGCCCTGTCCACGCAGGCGTCGAGCAGCGTGCGCCCCACGCCGCGCCCCTGGGCCGACGGCCGGACCGCCAGCATCCGGAGCCCCGCCTCGCCCTCGTCGAGCAGCTCGGCCCACGGCGACGAACGGTCGGGGACGTAGGTGGCACAGCCGAGGAGATCCCCGCCGTCCACGGCGACCAGCACGACCGCCTCGTGCGCCCGCCGGGCGACGTCCGCCAGCACGGCGGCGTACCCCCCCGACAGGTGGGCGCCGGGCAACGCCTCGTAGGCGGCGATGACCAGGGCGCCCGCCGCCTCGTGCTCCTCGGGACGCACCGGGCGCACCTCGAGGCCGGGAGGACCGCTCACCGCTGGCTCCGCACGCCGTCGATCCGCGCCACGTCGTCGAAGGGACCGGCCACGAGGCACGATACCGCCGCCTGCTCCGATGCGTCCCCGACGCCGTGCACTACCGTCGGCCGGATGCCCGCACCGAGCCCCCGCTCCCCGGACGGCGCCCCCCATCCCCTGGGCTCGATGATCCTCGACGCCGCCGCGGGGCAGTTCCCCGTGCCCGACGGCGGCTGGCGCCGGCTGGCCCCGTGGCGGTCCGGCCTCGAGGCGATGGTCGCCTTCACCGCCCATGCCGTGGCGTGCGTCGACGACGACGTCGGAGACGGCCTCCTCGACGAGCTGGGCGTGGACGGCTTGGGGGGCGCCCATGCGCCGCACGTGCTCACCACCCTGGCTGGCCCCGGTGGGTGGGCGTCGAGCCTCGACGCGGTTCTCGTGCGCCCGCCCGGGCAGCTCGGCCTTCGCCCGCCCCCCGGGCCTCCCCTGGTCGAACGACCCGACCTGGCCGGCGAGCCCCGCGTGGCCTACGCGGCGCGCCTCCGGGACGACCTCGCCGTCTTCGGCTTCCCCGACCCCGACCGCACGGCCGTCGCCATCGTCGGGCGCGGGATCGGGGGGTTGCGCGAGCTCAGCTACGAGCTCGAGCCCGGCCGTCGCGGCCGGGGCGAGGGGGCAGCGTTGGTCCGGGCCGCCCTCGGCGCCGTCGGCACCGCCACGCCGCTGGTCGCCTGCGTCGCCCCCGGGAACGTCGCCAGCCTCCGGGTCCTGCTCGCCTGTGGCTTCGCCCCGGTCGGATCGGTACAGCTCCTCCAGCGCCCTCCCGGCTACGCGCCCTCGTGCCGCGCACCGGCGCGGCCGTCGGGGGCGCACAAGCCGCGGGCGGGCGCGATGATGCCGTCGACGATGCCGTAGGCCTTGGCCTCCTCGGCCGTCATGAAGAAGTCGCGGTCGATGTCGCGCTCGACCTTGTCGAGCGGCTGGCCGCTGTGGAAGGCGATGATCTCGGCCATGCGGCGCGTCGTGGCGAGGACCTCCCGCAGGTGGATCTCCATGTCCCTCGGCGCCCCCCGGGTGCCGGCGGTGCCCTGGTGGATCATGATGCGGGAGTTCGGCAGGGCGTAGCGCTTCCCGGGAGCACCCCCGCACAGGATCATGGCCGCCGCCGACATGCCCATGCCCACGCAGATGGTCGAGACGTCGCAGGAGACGTGCTGCATTACGTCGTAGATCGCCATCCCTGCGTAGGAGAGCCCGCCGGGCGAGTTGATGTAGAGCGCGATGTCCCGGTCAGGCTCCTCGGCCGCCAGGTACAGGATCTCGGCCACCAACAGGTTGGCGATCTGGTCGTCCACCTCCTGGCCCAGGAACACGATCCGGTCCTTGAGGAGGAGGGAGTAGATGTCGAAGGGTCGGTCGCCGCGTGCCGTCTGGTCGAAGACGGTGGGGATCACGGCTCGTGGCTGCGGCATGGCGACCTCTCCTCACATCGCACGTGCGATCTCACTGACGAGATATCATATTCGCGATAGCACGCCCTCCGGCGCCCGCCGGTACCGTCCGGCGCCGGAGCCGGCGCAGACCGTGGAGGCACGAACGTGAACGAGCGCCGGCACGACCCGCTGCTGCCGGGCTTCAAGCAGATGGCCGCCCGGCGCCGCGCCCTGGCCGACGACCTCGCGGCCAGGCGGGTCGCGCTCGGCCTGACCCAGACCGAGGTCGCGGCGCGGATGGGCACGTCGCAGTCGGCGGTCGCCCGGATGGAGACGGGCGGCTCCGATCTGCGCCTCTCCACCGTCGAGCGGTACGCGGCAGCGGTGGGGGCCGTCGTCGACTGGAGCCTTCGGTCTGGGACCGACGGCGGCGGAGTCGAAGACGCTGGGACCGGGGACCCAGGGACCGGGGCCGGGGCCGGGGGGCAGCCGTGAGGTCCGGGATCCGCACAGGGGTACCCGACGGCGTGCTCGGACCCCTGCCGGGCCCGGGTGGCCCCGGCGACGTGGGCGACGTGGGCGACGTGGTCCGACGTGCCCTCCTCGCCCGGCGTGTGATCCTCCTCCACGGCGAGCTCGACGACGCGGCGGTGGCGGAGGCTGCAGCCACGTTGCTCATGCTCGACGCCGGCGGCGACGAGCGGATCGTGGTCCGGCTGACCGGGACGTCGGCGAGCATCGACGCCGCCCTGGTCCTGATGGACGTCATGGAGGTGGCGGGCGTGCCGGTCGACACCGTCGCCGCCGGGACGATCAGCGGTGGGGCGATCGGCATCCTGGCCGCCGGGCGGCAGCGGCGCCTCGCGCCCCACGCCCGCCTCAGGCTCTTCGAGCCCGACACCTCCGTCGCCGGGCGCGCCGCCGACATCGAGCAGGCCCTCGCCGCCCAGTCGTCGCAGCGCGACCGCTTCCTGCAGCGACTGTCGGACTGCACCCGGCGCCCGGTCGCCCACGTGGCCCGGGAGTGGGGCGGCGGCGCCTACCTCGAACCCGAGGACGCCATCGTCCTGGGCTATGCCGACGAAGTCGAAGGGGGCTCCCCCACGACGGGACGCACCGACGTCTGACCGATCCGGGGGCACGGGCACGGTGTCGTAGAGTGCGCGGATGGCGAAGGCAACCGGTGCACCGTCGCGGACCGGCGAGCCGCTCGTCGACAACCTCGTCGACACCGGCCGGGCCGACTTGGGTGCCCTGGAGGATGCTGCCATCGGGCGCGCCGCGGTGGCCGCGCTGCTGCCGACGTTGCGGCCCTACGTGCGCACGACGCCGGTCGTCCGAATCGACCGGGCCGAGCTCGACCTCCCGCCGGGGCCCCTCGTGCTCAAGCTCGAGCACCTCCAACACTCCGGTTCGTTCAAGGTCCGGGGCGCCTTCGCCAACCTCCTCACCCGCCCGGTCCCGGCCGCCGGGATCGTCGCCGCCTCGGGCGGCAACCACGGCTCGGCCGCCGCCTATGCCGCCGCACGCCTGGGCATCCCGGCCACGATCTTCGTCCCCGAGGTGTCGTCGCCGGCCAAGCGGGCCCGCATCGAGTCGTACGGCGCCACCCTCGTGGTCGGCGGGCCCGACTACGACGCCGCGCGCGCCGCCGCCGCCGAGTTCCAGGCCGCCACCGGCGCGATGGACGTCCCGGCCTTCGACGCCGCGCCCACCGTCCTCGGGGCCGGGTCGGCGGCGCTCGAGCTCCAGGACCAGGCGCCCGACGTCGACACGGTGCTGGCATCGGTGGGCGGCGGAGGGCTCCTGGCCGGGCTGTGCGCCGGCTACTCCCCGGAGGGGGGCGGACCGCACGTGCGGGTGATCGGCGCCGAGCCCGAGGGCGCCCCGACCCTGGCGACCGCGCTCGCCGCCGGGCGGCCGGCGGACGCGCCTGTCGGGAGCATCGCCATCGACTCGCTGGCCCCGCGCCGCATGGGGACCCACACCTTCGCCGTGATCGCCAGGCTCGGCTCGGGCGTGACGCTCGTGGACGACGACGCCATCGCCTCCACCCAGCAGTTGCTGTGGGACCGCCTTCGCCTCGTACTGGAGCCAGGAGGCTGCACCGGGTTGGCGGCCCTGGTCGCCGGCCGCTACGAGCCCGATCCGGGCGAGACGGTGGCGGTCGTGCTCAGCGGCGCCAACACGACGGCGGTCGACTTCTCCCGCTGAGCTGCCGCACGCCGAGCCGCGGCCCGCGTGCCGCCGCCTCAGCTGCGGCGCCTCGCGCCGTCTCCCCCGCTTACTGGTCCACCATTACGGCACCAGGGCGAGTCATCCTCCTGGTGCACCTCTGGTGACCACCGGTCCACCGCCATGCCCGCTCGCCACTCGATGGCCAGCCTGAGTTCTCAGGCGGTGCCCCGGCCGCGGCCGAGCCGGTCGGCGTGGACGATCTCGACGGGCGTCAGCTCGTCCGCCGGCTCGAAGCCCAGCACCTTCCCGTAGAAGTAGAGCTCGGCCTCGGCCGTGCGCCGGACGTTCTCGGCCCGGCGGAACCCGTGCTGCTCGCCCTCGTAGGGCACGTAGGCGTGGGGAACGCCCTTGTCGCGCAATGCGGCGACCATGATCTCGGCCTGGTCCGGCGGCACGACCTTGTCCTCCAGTCCCTGGAAGATGATCAAGGGCGTGGCCAGCCGCTCGGCGTGCGCCACCGGCGAGCGGTCGCGGTACACGTCGGCTGTGTCCGGCCAGGGGCCGAACAGCCCGTCGGTGTAGCGAGACTCGAACTTGTGCGTCTCGTTCACGAAGACCATGGTGTCGGCGATCCCGAAGTAGCTGGCGCCGGCGGCGAAGACGTCGGTGAAGGTCGCGGCGCACAGCGTCGTGTACCCGCCGGCGCTCCCTCCGTGGATGAGGAGCCTGTTGCCGTCGACCCGTCCGGTGTCCACGAGGTGGCGCGCGGCGTTGACGCAGTCGGCGAGGTCGACCACGCCCCACGCCCCCCGGAGGCGCTCCCGGTAGGCCCGGCCGTACCCGGCGCTGCCCCCGTAGTTCACGTCCACCACGGCAAAGCCCCGGCTCGTCCAGAACTGGATCCCGTAGGTGAGCACGGACCGGGCCATGCCCGTCGGCCCCCCGTGGATGCTCACGATCAACGGGGGGAGCTCGCCGGCGGGCGGCACGGCGTCCACGTTGCGCGGCGGATAGAAGAGCGCGTGGGCCGTCAGGTTCCCCTCGGTCGGGAACTCGATCGGTTCGGGCACCGACAGGTAGGCCTCACCCACGGTGTCGTCCCGGGACCGGCGCAGGACGTCGATCGGCGTGCTCGCCTCCTCTCCGGTCGCTGCGGCGCCGATCCGGACCACCGCCGGCGGCTGGGACGCAGAGCCGGCGACGGCCACGACCGACCGGCCCTCGTCGTCAGGGCGCAGCTCGCCGAGCTCGGTGAGCGGCGTCGGGATCTCGACGAAGCGCCGGGCCCCCGGGCGCAGCACGCCGAGCCGGCACAACCCCCGGTCGAACCACGTCCCGACGACGGACCCGTCGTGGCGGACGGCGAACGACGACGTGCCGAACACCCAGTCGGGCGACCCGAGGTCGTGGTCCATGACAGCGAGCGGCCGGTCCGGGCCGCCGTCGGGGTCCGCCGCGTAGATGTTCCACCAGCCGGTCCGGTCGGAGAGGAAGAGGAGCGTCCCGTCCGGCGCGAACTTGGGCTGGGTCACCGACTCCGACGGCCCGCCCGCCACGCGCCGCCGGGACGTCACCGAGGGGTGACCATCGGCGTCCTCGTGCAGCTCGCCGCACCACACCTCCGACTCGTCCCACGGCATGTTGGGATGGTCCCAGGTGACCCACGCCATCCGCCGCCCGTCCGGCGAGAGCACGGGATGGCCGAAGAAGTCGTGGCCTTCGAGGAGGACCCTCGGCTCCGAGCTCCCGTCGGTCGGCAGGACCACCACGTCGTTCGTCACCCCTGCGGGGGTGTCGGGGTCGGGGTGGCGCTCCCGCACGGCGACCAGGTGCTGCCCGCCGGGGGTGACGACGGGTGCCGCGAACCGGACGGCCCTCGGGGCCGGCGGCTCCGGCGTGATGGGCCGCGGGACTCCGCCCGGATCGACGCGGTAGATGCGCTGGTCGGCGAAGTTGGAGAAGTACACGGTGTGGCCGTCGACCGCGTAACAGAGGCCGCCGTACTCGTGCACCAGCGTGCGAACGCTGAAGTCGGGGCCGAACACGTCCTCGGGGTCGGTCCCGTCGACCGCCGACCGCACGAGCACCAGGCGACCGCCCTCGGCCGGCCGGCTCTCGACCCAGTAGGTCCTGCCGCCCACCACCGACGGGAACGAAAGCCCCACGGCGCCTTCCACCAACACGTCGAGGGTGAGCGGCGACGGCCAGGTTCCGAACGGGGCGGCGGAGGTCATCGCCTCACCTTAGGCACGCCGGCTCTCGGGGCACCTGCCCCGTTCAATCGTCGAGGACGTCGCTCAGACCCGCGGCCTCGAAGATGCGCCGGGTGGCACCACGCGCGCCCCGGATCTCCAGGCGGTGGCGACGCGTCAAGATGGCGTGGCGGGCGAGCAGCAGCGCCGACAGGCCGGTCGAGTCGATGAACTCCAATTGCGACAGGTCGGCCACGACCACGGGGCCGGTGCGCTCCACCAGGGTCCGCTCGACGGCGTCGGCGCTCACCAGGTCGAGCTCGCCGAAGAGCTGCACGATGTCCACGCCGTGATCGCAGCTCACCTCGATCCGGAACGGTTGGGGGATCATCTCGTCCATGGAATGCGGTACACCCTTCCCGGACGGGACCGCGCGCCGACGACGTCCCGCCGGGCGGACCACCGCCCGACGGCGGTTGGGGACGACTACGCGTCGGCTGCGGGGATCTCCTCCCACCACTGGCACCACCAGTTCGCCCCGACCAGGATGCGGAGCTTGGGGTGCCAGCAGTACGACAGATCGTTGTACGGCTCGAGGTAGTAACGGCAGTTGTCGCACTTCTCGTCGCCCGACGGGTGCCCGCGCAGCACGGCGTTCTCCGCCATGTGGCGCAGCTCGATCGACACCTTCTCGTCGATCTCCTTCGGCTCGGGCTCGGGAATGACGTAGTCGGCCACGCCCCGAACCTACTCGCCGGGCGGTGCGCACGCGAGCTGGCACACCCGGCGGCGACAGCGTGCCGGGTCCCGGCGCTGGCCCCCGGCGCGCCGGTCCCGACGGCTCACCCTCCTACGTCGGAGCACCCGGTCGCGCCGGTCCGGCGGCGGACCGCCCCGTGCCGCGGTGCGCGTCGCGAGCGGCGGCGCGGCGCCGCAGGCGCACGGGCACGTGCACGTAGAGGTCCTCCCGGTCGGGGGCTTCCTCCCGGTGGCCCGGCGGCTCCGGCAGCTCGTACGCCACCGGCCGAGCGTGGTCGGCGAGCTGGCGGTTCGGGTTGTAGACACGGCTGAAGTTCCAGATCATCTTGAGGAAGTTCGTCTGCCCGTGCGCGAGGTGGCGACCCACGATCCCCGCCGTCTGCGCCAGGGCCGAGACGCCGAGGTGCTTCTTGGCGAGGATCGCCTGGGTCCGGACGAGCTCCTCGTAGAAGCGGTGCAGCGGCAACGTGGTGGGGAGCACCGCGTGCTGGATGTCGAAGAGCCGGTAGTCCCGGGTGGTGAGCTTGCGCGACTCGCTGTGCCAGGTCTCGGTGCCGGGGTAGGGGGTCTGCACCGTGAGGTGCACGATCTCGGGCACCTCGGTCGCCCACTGCCGGACGGTGGCGAATTGCCGCTCGTCCCACGCCGGGTCCACGATCAGGTTGACGGCCACCGACAGGCCGAGCTGGCGGGCCAGCTCGAGGGCACGCATGTTGACGTCGGTGGTGCTGCGCTTGCGGAAGGCCTTCAGCCCCTCTTCGTCGATCGACTCGATGCCGAGGAACATGTAGTTGAGCCCGAGCCGCTTCCAGTACCGGAACACCTCGGGCTGTCGCACGAGGACGTCGCACCGGGTCTCGAGGTAGTACTCCTCTTTGATACGCCGTCGCTCGATCTCGCGCCCGATGGCCATCCCGTGCTCGGGCTTGATGAAGGCGACGTCGTCGACGAGGAAGACCCCGGGCTCGCGTACCCGGGCCAGGTCATCCACGGCCGCCTCCGGCGACACCTGGCGATAGCTCCGGCCGTAGAACGTCCATGCGCTGCAGAACGAGCAGTCCCACGGGCACCCCCGGCTGAACTCGATCGACGCGCAGGGGTCCAGCACCCCGATGAAGTACTTCCGGCGCCGGCCGCCGATGTGGCGCGCCGGGAGGTGGTCGTCGAGGCTGTGCACGGTCTCGGGGGACGGACCCGTGACGCCCGGGCCCACGGCCCCGGGCACCGACTCGAGCCCGCCGTCCCGAAGCGCCTCGACGAGCAACGGCGCGCCGGCCTCGCCCTCGCCGCGCAGCACGGCGTCGATGGCGCCGCCGGCGTGCTCGAGGACCCGCTCGGCCACGAACGACACACTGTGGCCGCCGACGAACACGGCGCACCCGGGGGCCACCGCCTTGGTCGCCTTGGCCAGGTCGACGACCTCGGGCACGTTCGCCAGGTAATTCAGGCTCATCCCCACCGCGTCGGGCTGGAAGTCACGGAGCAGGGCGAAGTAGTCGTCGTGGTCGTACACCTGCAGGTCCACCATGCGGACGTCGTGGCCCGCGCCGAGGAGCGCGCTGGCCACGCGCTCGAGCCCCAGCGGCTCCAGGCGCAGGTAGAGCTCCGAGTACATCAAGGCACTCGGGTGGACGAGCACGATCCGCATGGCTGCCTCCCATCGGTATGGACGCCGAGCCCACTGCCCCGTCGCCCGGGAGGTGGGCGTCGCAGTGCCATTGCCCCGTCCGCCTCCCCTCGTAACGGGCGGGCGGGGAGGCGGGCGGCTCGAGGTGATGCCCCGGAGAATCCGAGGCTAGTCCCGGCGGGACGGGTACCGGCCCTTTGATGCGATCCGAGACCGGGCTCCCGTGAGCGGCCCGATGCCGGTTCTCCCGATGTTCTGATACAATACGTCTCGTATCGTTACCTCCGGTCCCCGAGACCCGGCCCGCTCCGCCCCCGACCATCTACCCGGCACCCGCGACGGTCAGCCAGGAAGGCGCACGACATGCCCGGCTTGCATCGCAAATGGTGGACGTTGATCGCCGTCTGCACCGCCATCTTCATGCTGCTGCTCGACATCACCATCGTGAACGTGGCGCTGCCCAGCATCCAGCACTCCCTCCACGCAAGCTTCAGCGACCTCCAGTGGGTGGTGGACGCCTACGCCCTCACCCTCGCCGCCTTCATGCTGACGGCAGGCGTGCTCGGCGACATGTTCGGCCGGCGGGGAACCTTCGCCATCGGCCTCGGCATCTTCTCGGCCTCCTCGTTCGTCTGTGGGGTGTCGGTCGACTCCCTCATGCTGAACCTGGCCCGCGCCGCGCAGGGCGTCGGTGGCGCCGTCATGTTCGCCACCTCGCTGGCCCTGATCGCCGAGGCCTTCCACGGCCGGGAGCGGGGCACGGCCTTCGGGATCTACGGCGCGGTGGTCGGCGGCGCCGTCGCCATCGGCCCGCTCCTGGGAGGGGCGATCACGAGCGCCGTCGGATGGCGCTGGATCTTCTTCGTGAACGTGCCCATCGGCGCCGTCGCCATCCTCCTCACGCTGACCCGCGTGCAGGAGTCCAGGGACCCAACCGGCCGGCACGTCGACTGGCTCGGGTTCCTCACCTTCTCGGGATCGCTGTTCCTGCTCGTCCTCGCACTGGTGCGCGCCGACACAGACGGGTGGGGCAGCCCCCTCATCGTGAGCCTGTTCGCCGGCGCCGCGGCGCTGATGGCCGCCTTCGTGATCGGCGAGCTGCGCCAGCGACAGCCGATGCTGGACCTTTCGCTGTTCCGTCGCCCGGCCATGGTCGGCGTGTCGTTCACCGCCTTCACCGTCGCAGCGTCGATCTTCGCCATGTTCCTGTACTTGACGCTGTTCCTCCAGGACGACCTGGGCTACAGCCCGTTGGGCGCGGGGGTGCGCTTCCTGCCGATCTCCATGCTCTCCTTCTTTGTCGCTCCGGTGGCGGGGAAGCTCACGCAGCGCGTCCACGCCCGCGTCATGCTCGGCACCGGCCTGCTGCTCGTTGCCGTCGGGTGCCTGCTCATGGGGTTCCTCTCCCCCACGTCGGGTTGGACGGCACTGCTGCCCGGGTTCATCGTCGCCGGCGTGGGGATCGGGATGGCCAACCCGGTGCTGGCCTCCTCGGCGGTGGCCGTCGTGCGTCCCGAGCGGAGCGGCATGGCCTCGGGGGCGAACAACACGTTTCGCCAGGTTGGCATCGCCACCGGGATCGCCGCCCTGGGGACGATCTTCGAGACGCAAGTGCGCAGCAAGGTGACCTCCTCGCTGCTCTCCACGCCGGCAGGGCGGGCCGCGGCCACCCAGCACGGCAAGGCGCTGGCGACAGCCCTCGTCTCCGGCGAGGTGCGCACACGGATCGCCCACTGGCCGGCCGCCCAGGGCCACGCCGTGCTCGACGCCTACCGCGGAGCCTTCGCCACCAGCATGGACCACCTCTTCTTCGTGGCGGCCGGCGTCGCCTTCGTGGGCTCGGTGCTCTCCTACCTGCTGGTGCGTCAGCGTGACTTTGTCGCCTTTCAGGCGCCCCACGGTGGAGGCGGCGCCCCGGGTGGTGCCGGCGGACCCGCCGGAGGCGGGGGGCCGGGCGGAGGCGGCGGGAGCGGGCCGGCCGGCGGCCGGGACGGATCGGACGGCTCGGGAGCCGCCCCGGCGCCCGTCCCGGCAGGCACCGGGCCCGGTCGTGTGCCGGCACGGGCTTGACCCCGGTCGACGAGCCAGCTGAGATGGCGGCAGGGAAGGTCGAGATGACGACCGAGCACGCCGCTGACGAGGTGGGCGCCCCCGGCGCTGCGAGCACCGGCGCCGGCGAGGTGGCCGCTACCTGCCGCGGCCGGCCGAGGGACGAGCGGGCAACCGCAGCCATCGCCGCCGCTGCGCTGCGGCAACTGGACGAGCTCGGCTACAGCCGCATGTCGATGGAATCGGTGGCGGCCGAGGCCGGGGTGGGACGGGCCACCGTCTACCGCCGCTTCCACGACAAGGCCGACCTCGTGACGGCGGCGATCGCCAGCCGGCCGGAGCCGGAAGCCGGTGACGGCGGCACGCTGGAGGCGCTCGTCGCCTTCCTGGACCGGTTCGACGCCCGGCTGGCCGAGCACTGCCTCGAGGTGATCGGCTGCCTGCTGGCCGCCCGGGAGGAGCCCCAGGCGATGGCGCTCCACCGCGACCGGGTCGTCCAACCCCGCATGCAGGTGGTGCGGGCCCTCCTCGAGCGGGCCCGCGACGACGGCCTCCTGCGGGACGACGCCGATCTCGACCTCGTCCTCCAGATGCTCGCCGGCGCCGTGTTCGCCCGCCGCATTGCCGGAGTGCCGTACGAGCCGAGCTGGGCACGCCGCGCCGTCGCCGAGGCGTGCCGCGGGGCGGCGACGCCCGACGGCCTGGCACGACTGCGACCGCACGGAGCGGCCAAGGCCGCCGCGGGCCGGGTGCCCAAGCGGGCCCGCCGGGGCTGAGGCGCTCCGCCCCGTCAGCCCGACGGGGGGTCGCCGCCGGTGAGCCGCCGGCCCGGCGGCCACCCGACCACCCAGGCGGCACGACGCTTCTCCAAGAAGGCGGCCATCCCCTCGGCCGCCGGCTCGGAGGCGAACAGCACATCGGAGAGCTCCTCGGCCGCAGCGAGCGCCTCGCCCCATGGGCGGTCGACGAGGTCGGCCAGGCCCTTGGTCGCAGCCACCGCCCCTGGCTCGGCCGCGAGGAGCGACGAGACCGCCTCGTCCACCCAGGCGTCCAGCGCGTGCCCGTCGGGGACCGCCGTGGTCAGGAGCCCCGCGGCCACGGCCTCCCCCGCCGAGAAGACGTCGCCGGTGAGCGCGTAGCGGTCGAACGCGCGCCGGCCCATCCGCCGCAAGGCCGGGACGGCGATCAGCGCCGGGGCCACGCCCACCCGGACCTCCGTGAACGCGAACGTGGCCGCATCGGCGGCCACCGCGAGGTCGCAGGCGGCGACCAGGCCCATCCCCCCGGCGCGCACGTGGCCGTTGACCCGGGCGATGACCGGCTGGGGCATCGACACGATCGTGGTGAGCACCTCGGCCAGCGTCGCGGGCGGTTCCCCGGGTGGCGGATGCAGCCGCTCGTTCAGGTCGACCCCCGAGCAGAACACCCGTCCGGCCCCGGTGAGCACCACCGCCCGCACATCGGGATCGGCCTGCGCCCCGGCAAGTGCGGCGTGGAGCTCGGCCAGGAGCTGCCTCGACAGGGCGTTGCGGTTCTCCGGCGAGTCCAGCGTGACCGTGAGGACAGGGCCGATGCGATCGGAGTGCACGAGCATGGCGGCACCGGCGGCCATGGGCTGGAGTGTAGGAGGCACCGGCCGGCCCCTCACGCCCGGTGCGCCGGGCGACATCGCGGCCCGGCGCGGCGTGGCGGCGCCGCCGCCGGCCTCACAACGGCAGGCGGGGGGCGTCGGCGAGCGACGGTCCGGCGGGCCCCTTGGCGCCTCGTCGACCCCTGCCCGGCGTGGCCGGGAAGATCTGCTCGGGGCGGAAGGACCGCACCGCATGGTTGCCGGACCTGCCGCCCACCACCTCGACCCACTCCTCGCCCGTACGGGCGTTGCGCACGTGTGCGACGAACGCCCAGCTGGCCGACCGCTGGCGCACGCCGTCGACCTGGACCTCCTCCCCGGCGTGCACGCCGGCCCAGGACGTCGAGCGCACCAGGTGGGGCGGGCCGGGCGCCGGTTGGCGGCCGGCACGGCGGGCCTGAGGGCGCGCCGGCCGCGCCGCGGGGCCGCGGGCGCCCCCCTCGGGCTCGTGCGGAGCGGCGCGGGACATCGACGCGATGATGGCATCGGACCACCGTCCCTCCGGCGATGCCCGACCGGCAGCCCGGCGTCAGCGGGAGGGGCACAGCCTCGTCGTAGTGTTCACGACGATGTCGCCCACGTTGCCCCGGTCGCTCTCGCCCAGCCGGGTCACCTCGTTCACCGACTGCCCCCTGGCGTTCCGGTTCCGGGCCATCGACCGGATCCCCGAGGCGCCATCGCCGCACGCCACCAAGGGGACGCTCGTCCACCGCGTGCTCGAGCGGCTCGTCTGGGAGCACGCCGCCGGTGACCGGACGCCGGCAGTGGCCGCGGCCGAGCTCGACCGGGCCTGGGCCGACCTCGTCGACGACCCCCGGTTCGGCTCGCTCGAGCTCGACGAGGGGGCCCGGGCCGCCTTCCGGGCCGACGCCGCGCAGCTCGTCGAGAACTACTTCGCCCTGGAGGATCCCGACGCCGTCGAGGCGGTGGGCGTCGAGGTGTCGCTGGAGGCCGACCTCGGCGGCCTCCGGCTGCGCGGCATCATCGACCGGCTCGACCGCATGGAGGACGGCACCCTGGTGGTCGTCGACTACAAGACCGGCCGTGCCCCCTCCCCCCGCTTCGAGCGGGTCAAGCTCACCGGGGTCCACCTGTACGCGCTCCTGTGCGAGCTGGCGCTGGGTGCCGTCCCGGTCGAGGTGCGCCTGCTCCACCTGCGTGAGCCCGTCGTGATCACCGCCTACCCGAGCCCCCAGACCCTGCGCGGCCAGCGGCAACGCACGATGGCCGTCTGGCACGCCATCGAGCGGGCCTGCGAGCACGCCGACTTCCAGCCCCGCCCGTCGGGGCTGTGCGCCTACTGCAGCTACCAGCCGCTGTGCCCGGCGTTCGGCGGCACCCCGCCGGACCTGGTCCCGCCGGACCTGGTCCCCCCGGAGCTGGTCCCCCCGGCATCGGTCTCGTGAGCGTCGACGCACCACGCCGGCCGCTCGCCTCGAGAGGACCGGCCGTCGCGCAGCTCCTGGAGTCGCTCGATGACGCCGGCGAAGCCACGCTCGGCAGGCTGCGCGGGCGGCCGTGGGCCGACACGGCCGCCGCCGCCGTCTCGAACCTCGCCGACTACGGGTACGTCTGGGTCGGGCTGGCGCTGTGGAAGGCGCGGCGTCCTGGCCCGTCCCGGCGCCGGGCGGTGCTCGCGCTGGCTGGCGCCGGCGTCACGTCCTACGGCGTCAACAAGGCGGTCAAACGCCTCGTGGGGCGGCAGCGGCCGCACGACGTCACCGCCACCGGGCGCGGCGGCCCTTTGGCCGTCCGTCGGCCGACGAGCAGCAGCTTCCCGAGCGGCCACACGCTCGCCGCCTTCTGCACCGCCGTGGTCCTCACCGACGGGCCGGCCCAGACGGCCGGGGCCCTCGGCTTTGCCGCCGTGGTCGCCGCCAGCCGGGTGCACCTCCGGGCGCACCATGCGAGCGACGTCGTCGGCGGCGCCCTGATCGGGACTGCGGCCGGCCTGGCGGTGCGCCGCTTCGTCCTCGACCGCTGCGACGCCCAGGAATAGCGCCGGCCCACCCGGCGTTGGCCCCCGGCATGGACACCCCGCCCTTTGCCGTCACCTGGGACTACCTCTGCCCGTTCGCCCGCAACGTGCATGAGCACCTGGTCACCGCGCTCGAGGCCGGTGCGCCGTGGGACGTGACCTTCACCCCCTTCTGCTTGATGCAGGCGCACGTGGAGGAGGGTGAGCCGCCGGTGTGGGACCGGGAGGAGAAGGCCCGGGGTGTCCTGGCGCTCGAGGCGGGCATCGTGGTGCGCGACCGCTTCCCCGACCGGTTCCTGGCCGCCCACCGGGCGCTCTTCTCCGCTCGCCACGACGAGGGCAAGGAGCTGGCCGATCCTGCCGTCGTGCGGGAAGTGCTCGAGCGCGTCGGCGTCCCGGCCGAGGAGGTGTTCGGCCACATCGAGCAGGGGTGGCCGCTCGACACGCTCCGTGCCGCCCACGAGAAGTCGGTGGCCGAGCACGACGTCTTCGGCGTCCCGACGTTCGTCCTCGGCGACTCGGCGGTGTTCGTCCGGCTCATGACACGGCCGCAGGGTGACGGGGCCCGGGCCCGGACCGTCATCGAGGGCGTGGTCGCGCTCGTGGCGGAGCGCCCGGAGCTCAACGAGTTCAAGCACACGTCCATCCCCCGCTGAGCTCCCGCCCGGGGGAGCGGGTCAGCCGGACCGGGCGAGCTCCGCCAGCACAGCCCTCGTGCGGACCCGCTCCTCGTCGCCCCCGACGACCGCGGCGGCGACGTCGGTGGCGCCGGCGTCGGCCAGCCGCCGGATGCCCTCGGCCACCGCCCCCTCGTCGCCGACCAGCGCCACGTCCGACGGCCCGGCGGCGCCTTCGCGGTCGAGCATCGCCCGGTAGGAGGGCAGCGAGGGATAGATGGCGAAAACCTCGTCGATCCTCCGGCGAGCCGCTTCGGCGTCGGCGGTGACCGTGACCGGCACCATCACGACCACCCGAGGGGTGCCGCGCCCGGCCTCGTGGGCCGCCGCGCCGATGGTGGGCACGATGTGCTCGGCCACCGTCTTCGTGCCGGTCATCCAGGTGACCGTGCCGTCCGCCACCCGGCCGGCGAGCCGCAGCATGGCCGGCGCCAGGGCGGCCACCAGCACCGGCGGGGCGGGGGCGTCGGGGATCTCGAGCGGGCCGGCGGACCGGGCGGTCACCACCTCGCCCTCGACCCGGGCGGGCTCGCCGTGCAGCATCGGCACCAGCGCCGCCAGGTACTCGCGCAGGTAGCGCGCCGGGCGGTCGAAGGAGAGGCCCCACATGCCCTCCACCACCACTTGGTGCGACAGGCCGACGCCGAGCGCCAATCGGCCGCCGGTGGCCGACTGCACGGTCAGGGCCTGCTGGGCCATGACCTGCGGAAGGCGGCTGTAGACGGGGACCACGGCCGTCCCGAGCTCGATGTCGGGGACCGACGTACCCACCACGGCCAGCAGGGTCAGGGCGTCGTAGCCGAAGATCTGGCTCGCCCACACCGAGGCGAACCCCTGCGCCCGGTACTCCCCCACCTCCTCGCGGACCTCGGCCACCGACTTGCCCAGGTCCAAGAGCACACCAACGCGCATGAGCACCCTCCTCGTCCCGGCGTGCCGCGGTCTGCACCGCCGCGCCGCCTGCGCCGACACTACGGCGACGGACGGGTGGCAGCACCCCGGTATCGTTCCGGCGTGCCCGACGCCCGCACCCAGGTCATGCGCGCCGCGCCGCCCGGCGCGCCCGTGGTCGGCGTGGTCGGCGCCGGGCAGCTGGCGCGCATGCTGTGCGAGGCCGCCAGCGCGCTCGACATCGGCGTGGTGGTGCTGGCCGAGCGCGCCGACGACGCCGCCGCGCCGGTGGCGCCCGGCCTGGTCGTCGGGAGCCCGTCCGACCCGGCGGCCATGCGGGCGCTGGCGGGGATGGTCGACGTCGTGACGTTCGACCACGAACAGGTCGACCTGGGCATCCTGGCCGAGCTGGCGGCCGAGGGCGCGGTGGTGCGCCCCGGGCTCGAGACGCTGCAGATGGCGGTCGACAAGTCGGTGATGCGGGCACGCCTCGCCGCCGCCGGGCTCCCCGTTCCACCCTACGAGTCCCTCCACCCGGCGGTCTCGTCCGACCCGGCAGCGGCAACGGCGGCCATCGCCTCGTTCGCGGACCGCCACGGCTGGCCCGTCGTGGTGAAGGCGGCGCGGGGCGGCTACGACGGCAAGGGCGTCTGGCCCGTGCCCGACGTGGACGCGACGCGCCGGCTCTGCGAGACCACCGCCCGGGCCGGCACGCCCCTCCTGGTGGAGGCCTTCGTCCCCATCGAGGCCGAGCTGGCGGTGGTGGTGGCCCGGCGCCCCGGCGGGGACGTCGTCGCCTGGCCACCGGTGGAGACCGCCCAGGTGGACGGGGTCTGCCGGGAGGTGCTCTTCCCCGGCCGCTTGGACCCGGCCGTCGCCGGGCGGGCGGCAGCGCTCGGCCGTGCCGTGGCGGAGGTCGCCGGCTCCGTCGGCGTGCTGGCGGTCGAGCTCTTCCTCGCCGGCGGGGCGCTGCTGGTCAACGAGGTGGCTGCCCGGCCCCACAACAGCGCTCACTGGACCATCGAGGGCTCCATCACGTCCCAGTTCGAGAACCACCTGCGCGGCGTGCTCGACCTGCCCCTCGGGTCCACGGCACCGGCCGCCGCCGAGGTCGCCAGCGTGAACGTCTTCGGCGCACCGCCGGAGGTCCCCCCGTCCGGCGGCCCGCGGGGACCGGACGCGACCCTGCCGCGTGCCCTGGCGGTCGAGGGCGCCCACGTGCACCTCTATGGCAAGACGCCGCGCCCGGGACGCAAACTGGGGCACGTGACGGTGTGCGGCAGCGATGCCGGCGAGGTGCGGGCGCGGGCGTGGGCGGCCGCTCGGGCACTGGGCACGCCGCTGCCGGCGTCGCTGGACGTGGAGCTGGCGCGGTGACGAGGGACCTCGAGCCTGTTCCGCCCGGCGCGCCGGGCGATCCCCTGGTCGGCGTGGTCATGGGCAGCGCATCGGACCTCGAGGTGATGCGGGGCGCGGTCGAGGTGCTCGACGAGTTCGGCGTCCCCCGCGAGGTACGGGTGGTCTCTGCCCACCGCACGCCCGACGACATGCTCGCCTACGGTCACGGCGCCGCCCAGCGAGGGCTGCGGGTGCTCGTGGCGGGTGCGGGCGGGGCCGCGCACCTGCCCGGGATGCTGGCGGCCGCCACCGTCCTGCCCGTGGTGGGGGTCCCGGTGGCGCTCGCCCGGCTGGACGGCCTGGACTCGCTGCTCTCCATCGTGCAGATGCCGCGGGGCGTGCCCGTGGCCACGGTGGCGGTGAACGGGGCGGCCAACGCCGCGCTGCTGGCGGTGCGCATCCTCGCCGCCTCGGACCCCGACCTGGCGAGGGAGCTCGGCGCCTACCAGGTGGTCCTGGCCGAGACGGCCAAGGCGCAGGACGCCGCCCTTCGGTCCCCCGAACGAGGGGGCGTCGACCGGGGGGACGCCGGGCGGGGGGGCGTCGACCGGGGGGACGCCGGGCGGGGGGGCGTCGACCGGGGGGACGCCGAATGAGCGGCCGCCCCACGGCGGGGCGTCGGGCGGGCGTGCGCCGCATGCGCGGATGCCGTTGATCGGTCGCCGCCGGGCCGGCGCTACCGTCGTGTGATGCCCGCGCTGGCCGAACGGTTGGGGTACCCCGCCGACGCCAAGCTCCTCGTGGTGAACGCCGAGGACCTCGGCCTCTGCCACGCCGCCAACGTCGGGGTCTACGACGGTCTGCACTCGGGCCTCGTGACCAGCGCCACGCTGATGGTGCCGTGCCCCTGGGCCCGCGACGCGGCGGCTCGGTACCGGGGCGAGGACGTGGGCGTCCACCTCACGGTCAACGCCGAGTGGGACCGCTACCGCTGGGGCCCCATCACCCACGCCCCGTCGCTCCTCGACGGGGACGGCGGGTTCCCGCGCACGGTGGAGGACGTGTGGGACCACGCCGACGTCGACGAGGTGCGGCGCGAGTGCCGGGCCCAGATCGAGCGGGCCATCCTCTGGGGCTTCGACGTGAGCCACCTCGACGCCCACATGGGGACGCTGCTGCTTCGCCCCGAGTTCTTCGACGTCTACCTCGAGCTGGCCGTCGAGTTCGGCCTGCCCGTGCGGATCCCACAGCGCCGGGCGGAGCTGCTGGGCTTCCCCGCCCGCCAGCTGGCGGCCGAGGCCGGGGCCATCTTCGTCGACCGCGTGCTGTCGGTCCCGAGGACCGGCGCCCGCCCGCTGGTGGAGGAGCGGCTGGCGCACATCGAGCCCGGCGTCACCGAGCTGCGCCTCCATCCCGCGGCCGACTCGGCCGAGCTCCGGGCCATCGCCTCCGACTGGCTGGCGCGCGTCGACGACTACCGGATGGTGTGCGAGGACCAGACCCTGGAGAAGTCCCTGGCGGCGGCCGGAGTGACGCTCATCGGCTACCGGCGCCTGCGGGACCTGGCCCGGCGGAGCTGACGACCGCTCAGCGCAGCCCGGCGAACAGGTCGTCCTCCTTCACGTCCTCGTCCCCTCCCGCCGCGCCATCGGGATCGTCGGGCCCGGGCGGGCCCACCCGGCTGCGGGCCAGGAAGTAGTCGTCGTAGGGATAGATCGTCCGCAGGGTCTCGGGCGGCAGCCCGAACCAGTGCGGAGAGGTCGGGTCCACCTGGGTGGCGTGGGCTCGGAGGGCGTCGCTTCGCACGTCCTCGAAGCCGGCCAGCGAGATCGTCGTCGTCACCGGCTCGTCGCGCTCCATCCGGGCCAGGCGCTTCTCGTCGTAGGGCGACTCCATCCCCAGCTCGAGGAACTTCTCGTGCATCTCGCGCATGCGCTGGCGGGGCCAACGGTTGTAGTACAGCTTCGAGGGAGCGAAGGGCGCGCCCGCCTCGGGGAACCGGCCCGGGTCGCCGGCGGCGGCGAAGGCGAGCATCGAGATCTCGTGCACCCGCAGGTGGTCGGGGTGCGGGTACTCGCTCTGGTCGTCGGGGTAGGTCACCATCACCTGCGGTCGCACCCGGCGCACGATCGCCACCAGTCGGCCCACCGCCTCGTCCAGCGGGGCGTTGGCGAAGGCCTCCGGCCGCTGGTTCGCCTCCGTGCCGGGCATCCCCGAGTCGCGGTAGCCGAGCAGGACGACCTCGTCGTAGCCGATGATCCTGGTGGACGCCTCCAGCTCCTGGCGGCGAATGGCCGGGAGGTTGGCCCGGACCTCGGGGCTCTCCATGGCCGGGTTGAGGATGTCGCCCTCCTCGCCGCCGGTGCAGCAGACGAGCACGGTGTGGACGCCTTCGGCGTGGTACCGGGCCACGGTCCCCGGGCCCTTCGACGCCTCGTCGTCGGGATGGGCGTGGACCGTCAACAGGCAGAGGCGCTCGGGCACGCCCCGAGGCTATCGAGCTGGTCGGCAGCCGACGGCACCCTGCCGGCGGCCGACGGCACCCCGGTCGGCGCCTCTCGCTGCCAGCCCCGCGGCCAGGCGCAGCGTTGCCCCATGGGCGTGCGCGGGGCTTTATGCTCAGACGGAACCGGCAGACCGTCGGCGAGCGGCCCACACAGGAGGGCAGAGGCGTGCCAGGGGTGTGGCAGCGAACCAAGAACATCTTCCAGGCCAAGGCGAACAAGGTG
>JAJYVT010000158.1 GCA_021791845.1 Actinomycetes bacterium
CTGCCCAATCGTCCCAACCTCGACCAACTTCGCCACCAAGCCCGCGACCTGTTGAAAGCGGCGATCGCCGGTGACGAGACAGCCCGACGGCGCATCGGCATCGTGTCCGATCGCCTGAACCTCACCGCGGCCCAGCTCGCCATCGCCCGGGAGTACGGCATGGCGAGCTGGCGTGAGCTCGTCGCCGAGGTGGCAAGGCGTCGAGAGCAGGAGAGCCGGCCCGTCGGGGCCGCCGATCCGGACGAAGCGCCGGTGCGACCCGAGGGCCGGGCGAGGGGCGCGTCGTGGTCGGCGGGGTCGCCGATCACCCTCGCAGCGGGGGTCCTTCACCCCCGTGGTCTCGTCTTCGAGTCCGGGCGGGCGGTCCTGCGCGTCGGGCTCGACGTCAGCGAGCAGCATCGGGGAGTGGTGGAGCCACGGCGGGCACGATGGCTGTCGCTGTTGCGGCCCGCTTTGCGCGGGAGGGCGATGGAGGCAGTGATGCCGCGCCTCGAGGGGCTCACTGTCATCGACAGCCGTGGCTCGGAGTATGCCTGGCGCCAGGGCGGCGGCAGCGGGCACGCCCAGGTGGTGGGCAGGCGCAGGATTCCTCGCCACGCCGAGCTCCAGCTCCACCTGGACCCGGTCCCCGACGCAGACGTCGAGTGGATCGCGCTCGTTGGCCCAGATGGGGCGAGGACGCGCCTGGTGCACGGCAAGGTGGCCCCAGCCCGTGTCGTCGGACCGACGCCGACCTCGAGCACCGACAGGGCGCATCGAGTCGAATCGATCGCCCAGCGGCTCATGGCCATGAGGCTGAACGGGGCTCCGATCGGCGACCGTTTCTTCGTCGAGCAGAGCGCTGGGGCGATGGCCCAGGTGGAAGAGGAAGGATCGAGCGTCCCGCCCGCCTTGAAACAGGAGCTCGCGGCGCTGTGCCGCTTTCTGTCCGAGGGCACAGGCGACGACCACGGGCTGCGGGCGACGTGGAGGGCGATGCTCAATGCGGGCGGGCTCGGCGACGGCCTGCGACCGAGCGCGGACGTCCACGTCTCCTTGCCTCCCCTCGACGGCGTCACGCTCCACTTCAGGACGGTCGTCTTCGAAGACGACTCCTGGTCTCTGCACCTGAACGCCGAGCCGGACTGGTGGTCTTACAGCCAGGACCACCACCAGAAGCGGACGCTGGTCGAAATCGTGGCCGAAGACGACGTCGGCGGCACCTACGTCAGCCTCAACGGTGGCGGTTCTCGAACGCCTGACGACGCTGGCTATGACGTCTTGCTCCGCTTCCGGCCGCGGATGGCCCCCGCTGCGCAGGGCGTCCGATTCCTCGTTCGTGCCCGCACGGAACAAGTTGTGGTGGACGTTGCACTTCCTCGAGCCGGTATCACGTGACCCCCTTCCTTCGTTCGGGGTCGCGTGTGGTCGTCGACGCCGCCGACGCTTGGGGATGCCTGGCAGGCGAGCGCCGTCAATCAGCGAGATGGTTGTTTCGAGCTATGACCCGGAGCGCACTTCAGTGAACATCTGGAGCCCACCGCCCGTATTCGGAGGGAGCGCCGGATCCGTCAATTGCCCGTTCGAAGTCCGGGTGCACTCTGGTCAAGGTGACCCAACGGCGGCTCGCATCCAACTCCACTCCCACCGTTGACGAGCGAGCGCGGCGCCATTCGAGCAACCCCCCGACGACCGCGCCAAGGGCGCAGAGCCCCAGGAGGGCCCCAGCAAGCGCCCCGAGGGGATGAAGCGTCCGGTAGGCGGTCAGAGCGAGGACAGCGACGACAACTGCGACGAGGAACAAGGTGTGCTGCATACGACGTGCCCCCCGGTACCGCTGGTACGCCTGCTCCGAGAAGGGCAACCTGACCGTGAGGATGTCCGATGGTCGTCGCATCACGGCGATGACGATGAGGCCCAACCATCCGATCGGTCCAAAGAGGACGAGCAACCAGGCAACGCCGAGCCCCGTACCACCGGAGACTTCGGACTCGATGGCGAGGTGGTCGTGAGTTGGCGTCCCGTCCTTGACGCACACCGGTGGCAACGTACCGAGCACTGCGGCATCTACGAACACAGTGACTTGAGGCACGGTCCCTCCACATGCGGACTGATGGTCAGTCTACAGCCACCATGTGAGCCTGGCTCGGGTCCGTGAGCTTCGCTCGGGTTCTCGCGTTCCCTGCCGAAGCTCGCGCCAGCGGACCTCGGATCGGCTTCACCGCGACGTGGCGTGCTACCGAAGCCGGTGCCAGCTCCGACCGCCGTCTTCGGTGCGCCACAATCCGCCGGAGTCGATGGGGGCGAACGCGTGCGAGGCAAGGTACGCGAGCGTGGGGCTGACCACGTCGAGCGTGTCGCGCGTTGTGTCGATGCCACGCTGGACGCCCGAGGGCATGGCGTCGTGCCAGCTTCGCCCTCCGTCGGTGGTCGCGAGCAGCCCTCCCCGGGTCACTTCGAGCACCCAGGCGTCCGTGCTCGAGCGAGCTGCCAGCGCGTCGATCGTGCTTGTGGGAGCGCCCGGCGACAAGCTTGCTGCGGCGGCCAAGGCCGGGGGGTAGCTGGATTCGGCGACCCACGAGGCACCGAGGTCGGTCGAGCGGTACAAGACGTTCGGGCGGGTTCCGACCGCTCCCTGGCCGCTGCAGACCAGCCAGACCGTGGGCGAGGAAGGAGCGAGGGACAGCTGGCCTCCCTCGCGAAAGTCCGCCGGACAAGGTAGCGGGCGCTGCTGCCAGCTCCCGCCGCCGTCGGTGCTCGTCAGGAGCACGCCGGGGTTGTTGCTCAAGTAGCCCTCGTGGTCTCCCCACTCCGCCACGACCAACGTGCTCCCCGTCCCGACGGCAGTCTGGGCGGCGCGGAATGGCCTGCGCATTCCGGCAAATTCAGCCACCTGTTCCGGTTGAAACCGGCCACCTGTTCCGGTTGATTCCGGCCACGGTGGGCATCGCCGGTGGTTGTTCTACTCGATGGCGAACCTCCGTGTGGGTGATGGGTGCCGGACGACGA
>JAJYVT010000069.1 GCA_021791845.1 Actinomycetes bacterium
CGAGAATCCCCTGCGGATCGAACAGCGACTTGAGGCCGGCGTGCAGGACCCGCACCTCCGGAGGGGTGTGGCGCCGGAACGCCGACTCGTTCTCCGGACCGACCCCGTGCTCAGCGCTGAACGTGCCACCTGCCTCGGCGACGAGGTCGTAGACGGCGGCACGGAGCTGATCCCGCTCCTCGTCCTGCTGTCCGGCTCGCATGCCGTCGGGCCAGATGACGATGGAGTGGAGCCCACCGTCGCCGACGTGCCCGAAGTCGGCGTATCGGGCGTGGGGCGCGGCCCGACCGACCAGCGCCATGACCTCCTCGCGCACCTCGAACAGCCGGGAGCGCGGTGCGGAGAGGTCGAACGCGACCATCGGCCCCTCCTGGCGAAGCGCATCGATTGCCGCATGGCGAAGAGCCCAGAGCGCGGCCGGTGGCCCGAACCACGCGTCGTCCACCCAGCCCTCGGCCGAGCCGTGATCGAGGAGCGCCGCCAGCTCCTCGTCGAGGCCGTGGCGACCGCCGGTGGCGACGTCGGAGTCGTTCAGCTCCACCAGGACGAGGAGCTCGGGAAGTCGACCCTGGGCGAGGGGAGACGGCATGCAGTCCGGACGGTGCCTGGCGATCGCCTCGACGGCGGGTCGTGACAGCATCTCGAACGCGCTGAGCCGCCCCGTCGCCTTTGCCTCGAGGAAGGTCAGGAGGCGAAGCACGTCCTCCCCGTCGGTGACGGCAGCCAGGGCCACCGCCACCTGCTGCGGCAACGGGTCGACGCTGAAGACGGCGGCGGTCACGATGCCGAGCGTGCCGCTGCTGGCGATGAAGAGCTGCTTGAGATCCGGGCCGCGATTGTCCTTGCGGAGGCCGGCGAGAAGGGAAAGGACGGTGGCATCCTCGTCGGGAAGCACGACTTCGAGGCCGAGCACGTGACGCCGGACGTCGCCGTGGCGGATCAGTCGGGCGCCGCCCGTGTTGGCTCCAACCATGCCTCCCACCGATGGATTGGCGCCGAGATCGATCGGGAAGGTGAGGCCGTCGCGCGCCAGCACCTCGTTGAGGGTGTCGAGATCGACGCCGGCGCTCACGGTCACCGTCCGGTTCACGACGTCGACATCGATGGTCGAGCGACAGCGCTCCATGGACAGGACGCCCTGACGACCGCCCGGTTGGGGCACGCCGGCGAGGACCGGTCCGGTGTTCGCACCTTGGACGACGAAGGCCGCCCGTTCGGCGTACGCCCAACGGACGACGGAGCGCACGTCGTCGACACCGCGCGGCCGGGCCACCCAGCAGGCGGGGCGTCGTCGACCGAGCACGTCCGTCTCGTACCGGGCCATGTCGTCACGGCCGGGGATGAGCACCTGTCCGGCGCCGAGGAGCTCCTCGAGACGGAGCAGGGCTTGCGTGCTCGGAGCAGGGTGACGTGGCGCGGGCTCGCCGGACCCTGAGGAACCGGAGACCATCAGGTCATCCTAGTTTTCGGCTCTCTGCACCCGGTGTCCTCCGCGCGGGTCGAGGTTCGAGCTGGGTCTCCGGTCTCGGGTCGTCACACCGATGGCATACTTGCTGCTCGTGCGGGACCTCGAAGGAAGGCACGCCCTGATCACCGGAGCGGGGCGGGGGATCGGCCGCGCGCTTGCGCTCGCACTTGCCCGGGCTGGGGCAGACGTCTCGATCGTGGCTCGCTCGGCCGACCAGATCGAGTCGGTACGCGCCGAAGCAGAGTCGTTCGGGGTGCGTGCGGTCGGCCGCCCCCTCGATCTCGCCGATCCCGGGCAAGCCGCTGCTGCCGTCGAGTGGGCGTGCCGATCGCTCGGGGATGTCGACGTCCTGGTCCATGCGGCGGGACACCAGGTGGTCGTCCCGGCGGCGGACTTCTCGCTGGCTGACTGGGAGAAGGTCATGTGCGTGCACCTGACCGCCGCCTTCCTCCTTGCGCAGGCCTTCGCCCGGCAGGCCCGCCAGTGCGCCGCCAGCCATGCGGCGCCGTCCCGACGCGACCGGAGCATCATCTTCCTGGGCTCGCTCACGAGCGAGCGCATGGCCACGGCCGGGACGGTCGCGTACAACACCGCCAAGAGCGGGCTCCTCGGGCTGATGCGGACGCTTGCCGTGGAGTGGGCGGCCGACGGCATCCGGGTCAATGCGATCCTGCCGGGGTTCTTCCGCACCGAGATGACCCGGGTGCTCGAAGCCGACCCCACCGGCCGCGAGCTCGTGGCCCGGGCGCCCATGGGCCGCTGGGGTGAGCCGCACGAGCTCGGAGCGCTCGCAGTGCTCCTCGCCGGTGCCGAGGCCGGGTTCATGACGGGGGCGGCGATCCCCGTGGACGGCGGATGGAGCGTCGCCTAACCGATCTCCACCCTCGCGGACGCGGGCGCGCGTCCGTGTCCGAGCAGCCGCGTCGATCCGCGTCGGCCACCGGATCGTTGGCACGTGCGATGCTGGGCGCGTCCGCCCGCAGTGTCGGAAGGAGCTGGCGAACATGACGCCGCAGCAGCCGAAGTCGACCGTCCTCAACATCTATGGCGCGTACGGCCGGCGCCTCGGTGGGTGGATCGCTGTCGCCGCGCTGGTCGAGCTCCTCGGAGACCTCGGCATCGACGAACGGGCTGCCCGCTCGGCAGTGTCCCGGATGAAGCGACGCGAGCTCCTCGTGCCCGAGCGCCGGCACGGTCGGATCGGCTACACGCTCACCGATCACGCAAGGGAGATCCTCGAAGAGGGAGACGAGCGGATCTTCGCCAGGCGTCCGCCTGCCATGCTGAAAGACGGGTGGGTCGTGGCGGTCTTCTCCGTTCCGGAGTCGGAGCGCCACGAACGTCATCTCCTGAGATCTCGGCTGGCCTGGCAAGGGTTCGGCATCGTGTCGCCCGGGGTGTGGATCGCGCCGTGGCGCCTCGCCGAGGGGGCTCGGCGCCTGCTCGTGGGGCTGGGTCTCGACGGGTACGTCGACTTGTTCCATGCCGACCACGAGGGGTTCGGCGCCACGGCCGCGCGGGCCGCGCGCTGGTGGGACCTGGATCGGCTGGGCGTCGAGTACGCCCATTTCGTCGAGGAGCACTCGTCCGTCCTGGCGCGGTGGTGCCGGGACGGTGGTGACGGGCGGACCGCCTTCGCCGACTACCTGGCGGCGGTGGCGGCCTGGCAGCGCTTCCCCTACCTCGATCCGGGCCTGCCTGCCGAGCTGCTGCCACCCACCTGGGAGGGACAACGAGCCGCCGGGATCTTCTTCGACCTCGCCGACCGGCTTGCCGGCCCCGGCGAGCGCCATGTGTCCACCGTGCTCGGTCGCCATTCCTCGTGAGCGTGGCTTCCCACGTGTGCCCGTCACCTGCCCGCCGGATATGGCAGATCGGTGACGGTCGTCACAAGAGCTTGACACCGGCTCCGGGCGGTGCCATATTCGAGGTCGAGACGGACAGGACGGGAGCGTGGACGTATGCCAGCTGGTCCGGTGGGTGAGTTGCAGGTCGTCGGGCATCGCCTTCCAAAGCTCGACGCGCCGCAGAAGGTGACCGGGCAGATCGCCTATGCGGACGATCTGCGCATGTCGGGCCTACTGGAGGGGGCCATCCTCCGCAGCCCCCATCCCCACGCCCGGATCCTGTCCATCGACGTCTCGGCTGCCGAGCGGCTGCCGGGCGTGCGAGCGGTGATCCACGCCGGCAACGTGGAACAACGCCGGTTCGGCTACGGCGACGACAATCTCCCGCTCAAGGGGGACAAGGTCCGCTTCATCGGGGACGAGGTGGCGGCGGTGGCGGCGGTCGACGAAGAGACCGCCAGGCGGGCGCTCGAGCTGATCCGGGTCGACTACGAGGTGCTGCCGGCCGTCTTCGACCCTTTCGAGGCCCTGGAGGACGCGTCCCCGTCGATCCACGACGAGCTGCCCGGCGTCGTCGGCAACGTAGCCATGCGCTGGGACTTCGACGACGGGGACGTCGATGCCGCCGCCGCTCGCGCCGCGGCGATCGTCGAGGGCATGTACTCCGCGCCTCAAGCTGCCCCGGCTCCGATCGAGACCCACGTCGTGATCGCCTCCTTCAGCCCTTCCGGGCACCTGACGGTCTGGAGCCCGGTCCACATGGTCTTCATGTACCGCAAGGCGCTCGCCGACTGCCTTGGACTGGACTGGCAGAACATCACGGTGATCCAGCCCCCCGTCGGCGGCAGCTTCGGCGGCAAGATCGACATCGATTCCCACGACTTCATCGCCGTGATGCTGGCCCGGCACGCGCGACGACCGGTCCGCCTGGTCATGACGAGGGAAGAGGAGTTCATCGGGACGCGCACTCGCCAGCCGATCCACTTCAGGTTGCGAACCGGAGCCGATGCCGAGGGGAACCTGCTGTTCCGTGACGCGGAGGTCGTCTCCGACAACGGGGCCTACAACGCTTGGGGATCCCACGCGATGCTCGTCGCGATGAGCACCATCACCTCCATGTACCGGGTGCCCAACAGTCGCATTCGCTGTGCCGTCGTCTATACGAACAAGAATTACGGCGGTTCTGTGCGGGGGTTCGGCAATCCCCAGGCGACGTTCGCCGTCGAGCAGCAGATGGAGGAGCTCGCGGACGCGCTCGGGATGGACCCCATGGATCTCAGGCTGAAGAATGCGAACCAGTCCGGTGACGTGACGCCCCAGGGCATGAAGATCACGTCCTGCGGACTGAGCGAGTGCCTCAGGATCGTGCGTGAGCAGTCGGGATGGGACCAACGCCGGGGCACGATGCGCGACCGCCACCGGGGTCTCGGGGCTGCAGCCTTCATCCACGTCGGAGGGGGGGCGCGCATCTATGGCTCCGACGGGTGCGGCGCCATCGTCAAGGTGGACGACTCCGGTCAGGTGACGCTCATCTCCGGCTCATCGGAGCTCGGTCAAGGCTCGGAGACCGCCCTCGCCATGATCGTGGCCGAGGAGATGGGCGTGCCGATCGGGTCTGTTCAGGTGGTGAACTCCAACACCGACATCAAGCCGTGGGACGTCGGCGTGCATGCAAGCCGGACGACCTTCGTGGCCGGCAACGCGGCGCGTCTGGCAGCAGCGGCGGCCCGCGACAAGCTCCTGGCGACAGCGGCCGAGCTCCTGGGGGCGCCGCCCGCCGAGCTGCGCATCCGGAACGGCATGGTCGAGGTGGCCGCAGAACCTGATCGCCGGATCGACTTCGCGCGGGCCGTCCGTCGTCGTCTCCTGCGGGAGGAAGGCACGGTGGTCATGGCGACCGCCTTCTACGACCCGCCAACCGAGCACCAGGACAAGGAGTACCGCGGCAACATCTCCGCCGCCTACGGCTTCGGCGCCCACGTGGCCGAGGTGGAGGTCGATCCCGGCACCGGGATGGTCCGCCTGCTCAACCTCTGGACGGCGCACGACGTGGGTCGGGCCATCAACCCGATGTCCTGCGAAGGGCAGATCGAGGGTGGATCGGCCATGGGAGCGGGCCTCGCCCTGTCCGAGGAGCTCGTGATGTTCGACGGCCAGATCGCGGCGCCGAACTTCCATGACTACGGCATGCCGACCGCCGTCGACGTGCCCCGGATCGTGGTCAACCTGGTCGAGACGGTCGACCCGCTGGGGCCGTTCGGGGCCAAAGGCGTCGGCGAAGCCGGGATCATCCCGCCACCGGCTGCCATCGCCAACGCGATCGCAGATGCAACCGGCATCCGCCCCCGTGCGTACCCGATGCGACCCTGGAAAGTGAAGCAATGGATCGACTCCGGCGAACGCTCGCACGTGGTCGTCGCGAAGGGTGGGCTCGACGATGGTTGACGTGTTCGTACCGGACACCCTCGACGAGGCTGTCGGCTTCCTCGGCCATCATGCGGGCGCGGCGATCCCGATCGCCGGTGGCACCGACGTCCTGGTCGACACTCGGACCGGCCGGTCCGCTCCGGAGTGGCTGGTGGACTTGAGCTCGCTTCCCGGGCTCGGCGGCGTCGAGCTCGACGGGGAGGTGCTCCGGCTCGGCGCGCTGACCCGCATCCGAGCGGTGGAGCTCGACCCCGAGCTCCAGAGGCGGGCGGTCGCCCTGGTCGAGGCTGCCAAGGTGCTCGGCTCGGTGCAGATCCGGACCATGGCAACCGTTGGCGGCAATCTCTGCCACGGAACGCCATCGGCCGAGATGCCTCCCGCCCTGCTCGTGCACGACGCCGTTGCCGAGATCGTCGGGCTGGGGGGGCGGCGGTCGATCCCCCTGGCCGAGCTCTTCGCCGGACCGGGTCGGACCACCCTCGGGCCGGACGAACTGCTGACGTCCCTCCGAGCTCGGGTCCGGGCATCGTCGGCAGGCTCCTGCTACCTTCGCCAGACCGTCCGCTGGTCCATGGATCTGGCCGGCGTCGGCGTCGCGGCCTCGGTGGAGGTGGAGGGGACAACGGTGACGAGCGCCCGGGTGGCGCTTGCGGCCGTGGCCCCGGTGCCGCTGCTGGTCGGCTCCGCGACGGAGACCGTGGTTGGCACCGATCTCCCGTCGGAGGTCGCAGACGAGGCCGGGAGACAGGCCGCGGCGGCCTGCTCGCCCATCAGCGACGCCAGGGGCACGGCCGACTACCGGCGCGAGGTCGTGTCCGTGCTGGTGCCGAGAGCGTTGCGCATCGCGTGGCTGCGGGCCACGGGAGCCTGGCCGGAGGGCGTCCCAGCTCCGGTGAACGGTGTCTGGACCGAGGAGGACCTGTGAGGATCGAGCTCAGGGTGAACGGCGACGACTACCGGCGTGAGGTGGAGCCGGACCTCACCCTGCTCCACTTCCTGCGAGACGTCCTGGGCTTGACCGGAACGAAGTGGGGCTGCCTCACGGGGGACTGCGGGGCATGCACGGTCCTGGTGGACGGGGAGCCGGTGGTCTCGTGCCTGCAGCTGGCCTGCCAGGTCCGGGACAGGGAGGTGACGACGGTTGAAGGTCTCGAGACCGCCGATGGCCTCGACGAGGTGCAGGCGGCCTTCGTCTCGAACGGGGCCGCCCAGTGCGGGTTCTGCACCCCGGGGATGATCGTGGCGGTCGAAGCGCTGCTCAGGTCGAACCCGTCACCCACCGAAGCCCAGGTGCGCGAGTCCCTGTCGGGGAACCTCTGCCGCTGCACCGGGTACAACAAGATCGTCGACGCCGCGCTCCAGGCTGCGCGAGCGCGCCTTCTGGCGACCGATATCGCGTGACCTCCCCCGGCACACGAAGCCCCAGCGATGTCCGGCCGGGCCGGCGTCTTCGCCCGTTCCCAGAGTCGGATCGGGACTGTTCCCGTCACCGGGATTGATCGCGCCTTCGCTCCGGATGGGCGAATCAGGGAGCTCGGGCAGGCTCTGAACCGACACTGATCGAGGAGGTTCCCCATGGACTTCGAGTACGACGAAGACCAGGTCGCGCTTCGCGACCTGGCGATGGATGTCGCCAGGAGCGTGGATGACACCTACTGGCAAGAGGTGGACGAGCACCACCGCTTCCCACGGGAGTTCTGGGAAACGCTGACCAAGCGCGAGCTGCTCGGCATGTCCGTGCCCGAAGAGTTCGGCGGCAGCGGCAAGGGCCTCCTGGACATGGCCATCGCGGTCGAGGCGCTCGCCGAGGGTGGCGCGGGCATGGAGGGCGGCTCGCTGTTCGTGAGCGGACCGGTGTTCGGTGGCTGTCTGTTGACCCGCCATGGCAGCCGGGAGCAGCAGGAGGCATACCTGCCGGGTCTGACCTCCGGCGACCTCTGGGCGGGAGCATTCACCGAACCTGATTCGGGCTCCAACATCACGACGATCCGCACGAGCGCGACGCTGTCAGGAGAGAGCTACCGGATCAACGGTCAGAAGATGTTCATCTCCCTGATGGCGAACGCGGACCGGATCGTCGTCATGGCACGGACGTCTCCCTACGATCCGCAGCGCCGTACCAAAGGCGTCTCCCTCCTGTTGGGCGACCTTCCGAGCCCGGCGGTCGAGGCCAGACCGTTCCGGAAGATGGGCAACAACTTCATGGACACGAACGCGGTGTACTTCAACGATTACGCGGTACCGGCGGAGAACATCGTGGGCGAGGAGGGCGGGGCGTGGAAGGCCCTGTACGACGTGCTGAACCCCGAGCGGATCATCTTGGCGGCGACCGAGATCGGTACGGGCGCCCTGGCATTGCGGAAGGCGATCGACTACGCGATGGACCGCAAGGTCTGGGGCGCGCCGATCGCGTCCCACCAGGGGCTCCAGTTCCCGCTGGCGGAAGCCCGGGTGAACCTGGCCGCTGCTCGCCTGCAGGTGTACGAGGCCGCGTGGCTCTATGACCAGGGGCGCGACTGCGGCGTCTCGGCTGCGATGGCGAAGTACGCAGCGACCCATGCGGCACTTGCCGCTGCGGATGCCGCCATCCAGACGCTGGGGGGAGCCGGCTACATCACGGAGTCGGGGGTCGAGCGGCACTGGCGCAATCTCCGCCTCTACCGGATCACCCCGGTCTCTGACGAAATGACGCTCAATTACCTGGCCCAGCACGACCTCGGCATGCCGCGCTCCTACTAGCGCCGCCCTGACCAGCGACGTCCGCAGCCCTCGTCCTGACAGGGCTGCTGGAGGGTCAGGACACGAGCGGGACAGTCCCTACAACTACTGGATCGCTGCGGATGCCAACGATCGGACAATCCGGAAGATCTGGCAGCACAGTTGTAGAGTGAACTCATGTCGCTTCTGGCCGAGCTTGAGCGTCACATTGCCCGTCGGGCCAAGACTCGTGCACTTCTCAACGTCTTGTTCTGGATCTACGGGTCTACGTTCGATCTTCGCCACGGAGTATCGACGGCAAGACGTGTAGGCAAGGTGGACTTGGACGCTCGAGGGAACCAGGACAGCCAGGGATACGAAGCTATTTGTGGATGGCACCTGCGGGCTGGACTTCCACCTGGATGCGTGAAGCCAACCGACGTCCTAGCTGACATCGGATCGGGCAAGGGACGCGGAGTGCTCCTTGCGGCAAGCCGCTATCCGTTCGCCCGTGTCATTGGCGTTGAGCATGACGAGCGGTTGCATCGACGGGCAAAGGTGAATCTCGAGAAGTGGCGGGGACCGAACCTGAGTCCTGTCGAGCTCGTACACGCGGATGCACTGGAGTGGCCACTGCCGGCGGACCTGTCAATCGTGTTGCTCTTCAACCCGTTCGTCGGATCCACGTTCACGTCCTTCATCGAGTCACTGGCAGCTCACCTCCGTGAGCATCCCCGACCGCTCCGCCTCGTCTATTACAACGCCCGGATGCATGAGGCCGTTGTTGCCTCCGGATTCAATTTCGTGGGTCGGTTCGGGCGCGTGAGCGTCTACCTGTGGTGAGCCTCGAGGCCGTTCGCGCGGAGTAGTTCGTTCAGAAGCCCGAGGCACTCTTCGGGCCGTCCCCCGAAGTGCGGCCAACGACGTCTCGGCTTCACGGCGCGGCCGATGGCGCTGGAGCCTGCCCCCGTGCAAGGACGTTGACTTCGCGAACTGACGTAGAGTACGGTACTAAACAACTTTAGAGAAGTCCAAGTCAGCGCAAGGTTCCTGTAAGCCGATCGGGGGCAGTCGGACGGCCGCTGCACCCTCCGGGGGGAGTCTTCACCCGCGAGCGGTCGCCACCCCCTGAGCGAACGAGCAGGGGGGCACGGTGAAGGCACGCTGGTCGGGGTCGGGGAGGTCGGCGACGGCGACGTCGGCACCGCCGGCGAGGTCGTCGAAGCCGAGGTCGGCGTCGAGGTCGGCGTCGAAGCCGGCGTCGGACCGCTGGGTCCAGAGCGTCTGCAAGATGTGCCTGCACGGGTGCGGCATCCGGGTGCACGTGGTGGACGGCATCGTCACCAAGATCGAAGGCGACCCGACCAACCCCGACAACCTGGGCAAGCTCTGCCCCAAGGGGAACGTCGGCATGCTCCGTCTCTACGACCCCAAGCGGGTGAAGGCCCCCATGGTGCGGACGAACCCGAGGAAGGGCCCCGGCGAGGACCCAGGGTGGAAGGAGATCTCCTGGGACGAGGCGATGGACCTCGTGACGCAGAAGCTCGAGCCGATCCGAAAGACCGATCCGAGAAAGCTCGTGGTGGCGAGCGGCGACTTCCAGCGCATCTTCAACTGGGCGTGGCCCGCCGCCTTCGGCTCCCCGCACTTCTTCAGCACCGTGGGCCAGTACTGCGGCGCCGCGTACCACCCGATCAACGGGATCACCGACACGTCGTTCGCCGCCGTGAACGACTACGAGTACTGCAAGTACTGGCTGCAGGTCGGTGCGGGCGACGGGTTCTCCAGCCACCTCCACCTCTCGGGATCGGCCAAGCGCATGGCCGACGCACGGATGAACGGCATGCGGGTGGTCACGGTCGAGCCGCGCATGTCGCCTGCCGCCGCCAAGGCCGACGAGTGGGTGCCGATCCGGCCGGGTACCGACCGCGCGTTCGCCCTGGGGCTCATGCACAGCCTGGTCTTCGAGCACAAGCTCTACGACGCCGAGTTCCTGCGGCACCGCACCAACGCGCCCTACCTGATCGGGCCCAGCGGAACCTATGCCCTGAGCCCCGGCGGCAAGGCGATGGTCTGGGACCCGGCAGCGGGGCGGGCACGGGAGTGGGACGACCCCGAAGTCTCCGAGCTCGCGCTCGAGGGACGCTACGAGGTCGACGGTGTCGAGTGCGCCACCGGGTTCCAGCTCTTCCTGGACGTCCTGGAGCGCCACACGCCCGAGCGCATGGAGGAGATCTGCACGGTCCCCGCTGCGACCATGCGCCGACTGGCGTACGAGCTGGGTGACGCCGCGCACATCGGCGAGACCATCGTCATCGAGGGCAAGGAGTACCCGTACCGGCCGGCGGCGGTCAACTACTACCGGGGAGCCGTCGCCCACAAGGACGGCGGCCAGGACTCGATGGCCCTCAAGATGGTGAACACGCTGCTCGGCAACATCGACGTGCCGGGTGGCCACCTGGGTGTCCCGCTCGACCTTCGCGGGTTCTTCATCGAGCCCGGAGAGCACGGGATGTTGAAGCCGCAGCCGCACATCCTCCACCCGCCGGTTCCGTTCAAGTTCCCCGCCGACAGCCTCCAGATGATGGAGTGGTTCCCGCTCGGCATGGACGCGGGGCACGTCGCCGTCGACGCCGTGCTCAACCCCGAGCGGTACCGCCTCGACTACACCCCGGAGGTCTTGCTGACCTACCACTCGAACCCGGTGTGGAACATGCCGGCTCCGGATAAGGTACGGCGTGCGCTCGAGAAATTCAGCTACATCATCTCGATCGACGTCGTGGTGAACCCCACGACCGAATGGGCCGACCTCATCCTGCCCGACCACACCTACCTCGAGTCGACCCTGGCGGTGTCGCTCGAGCCCCCGGTGGTGAAGGGGCTCGCCCTGCGCCAAGCGGTGGTGCCGCCCCTCTACGACACCCGGGACGCGACCGAGATCCTCATCGACATCGCCGAGCGGTGCGGGTTCCTCGACGTGTGGAACGGCTTCCTCAGCTTCCTCCTCGGCCTGACGGTGCGCGACGACCTGGTGCTGGCTCCCGATCGGAAGTACTCCAACGAGGAGCTCATCGACCGGATGTGCCGCGCCGCCTACGGCGACGACCACGGTCTCGAGTGGTTCAAGGCCAACGGGCACATGGTGACCAAGCGCAACGCCTCGGAGACGTACCTCCCCTACGACGGGCTCCGCATCCCCTTCTACTACGAGACGATCAAGGCGGCGGGGATCGAGCTGAAGGAGCGGTTCGAGGGGACCGGCTACGAGTGGGACACGACCGGCTACGTGCCCTTGCCGGCCTGGTCCGACGGCCCGATCCACGGTGACGACCCCGACTACCCGCTCTACGCCATCACGTTCAAGACCGCCGAGACCAACTTCGCCGAGACGATGTCGATCCCGGTCATCAGCGACCTGACGAAAGGCGCGGCCCAGACGCGGGGGATCCTGCTGAACCCGGCGACGGCGCGTCGCTACGGCCTCGCCGACGGGGACCCCATCGAGGTCGAGTCCCGGTTCGGCCGGCTGGAGGGAAGCGCCGCGCTCACCGAGGGCCTGCACCCGGATGTCGTCGCCGTCGCCAACGCGCTCACCGGCAACGGACGCAAGCTCGGGGCCCACTTCAACACCCTGCTCCCGTCGGAGCTCGAGTACACGGACCTGTTCTCGGGTGCGCTCGAGTCGGTTGCGCGTGTCCAGGTGCGGCATCGTGTGAAGGAGGGGGTCGCATGACGCGATGGGGGATGGTGATCGACCTGGCCCGCTGCATCGGGTGCAATGCCTGCACCGTCGCCTGCAAGACGGAGAACGGGACCCCGCCCGACCACTATTGGGCCCGGGTCTACACGGAGGAGCGGGGCACGTTCCCGGACACGAAGGTCACGTACGTCCCCGCGCTCTGCAACCACTGCGAGGACGCGCCGTGCGTCACCGTGTGCCCGACGGGCGCCAGCCATCAACGGGCGGACGGGATCGTCCTCGTCGACCGCGACAAGTGCATCGGGTGCCGCGCCTGCATGGTGGCGTGCCCCTACGGCAACCGGTTCTTCCTGCGAAAGCGCGACCTCAAGACGGGGTACTACGGCGAGCGCACGGCCTACGAGGACGCGAAGTGGAAGTGGTTCGTCGGGGGCACCGTCACCAAGTGCACGTTCTGCGTGCACCGGGTCGACAAGGGCCTCGAGCCGGCGTGCGTGGTGACGTGCCCGACCGAGGCTCGGATCTTCGGCGATCTCGCGGATCCGGAGAGCAGGCCGAGCGTCCTGATCAGGAAGCGCAACGGCAAGCAGCCGCTGGCCGAGATGGGCACGAACCCGTCCGTGTACTACGTCGAGTAGGAGGGGCCCCGCATGTCCGCGACGAACGTGGTGGTCATCGGACGAAGCCAGTTCACGATGGGGTACCGCCATCAGCAGGAGTGGTCGTGGCTCATCACCACGGCCTTCTTCCTCGGCAACGTCGGCGCAGGGCTGTTCCTCGTCTCCTACGCCACCGGGCTCTCGCTCGGTGCGGGGATCGGGCTGCTGATCGTCGGCGTCGGCAAGAGCGCGGCCCACCTGCTCTACCTGGGCCGGCCCGAACGCTTCCTGCGCGTGATCGTCCGCTGGCGGACGTCGTGGATCTCCCGAGGGCTGATCGCCATGGGGCTCCTTCTCGTGTGCGGCGTCGTGTACCTGGCGCGGTACCTCGGGGCGTCGTTCGTCCCCCACGATGTCACCGTCGCCTTCGGGGTTGCCGCGGTCATCGCCGCCGTGGTCGTGATGGTCTACGACGGCTTCGTCTTGAAGGCCAGTCGGGGCACGCCGCTTTGGAACACCTACCTCATGCCGGTGCTGGCGCTCTTCTACGCGCTCCTCGGCGGGACCACGTTGACGCTCGTGGTGCAGGCGGGCTCCGGAGCCACCACGCACGCCCAGCTCGAGTGGCTGGAGATCGCCCTCCTTGCCTTGAACGGCGTCCTGGTGGGATTGGTGATCGTGACCGCCCAGGCCCGCCAGGCCGCGGTCCAGGCGGCCGTCGCCCTGCTCACCCGGGGGCCGATGACGCGCGTGTTCCTGGGCGTTGCCGTGGGGCTCGGGATCGGCGGGACGCTGGCCCTCGTGGGGGTGTCGATCGCCACCGGAAGCGTCGCGGCGCTGGCCGTCGCGGCGGTGACCGACCTGTGCGGGCACTTCTTCGTCTTCTTCTCGCTCCTGCGGGTCGGGCTCCACCCTCCGCTCCGCCCCCTGCCGCAGCCCGTCGCGGGGCACGGGGCGCAGGCGGGGGTGTCCCGCTGAGCCAGGCCGGAGCGGCGCCGCCCCCGGGTCCGGGTCACCCGGCCAGCTCCACCAGCCGGCACAACCCGTTGGCCAGCCGGAGCTGCTCGACGGTGCTGCACCGGACCGAGAGCAGGGCGGGGCTGGCGACCACGATCGCCAGTGCCTGTGCCCGGGACACCGCCACGTTGAGGCGGTTCCGGCTGTAGAGGAACTGCATGCCGCGGGGGATCTCCTCCAGGCTGGAGGTGGCGAGTGACACGACCACCACCGGTGCCTCCTGCCCCTGGAACTTGTCGACGGTCCCCACGCGGGCCCCGGCGGGGAGCACGCGCGAGATCATCGACACCTGGGCGTTGTAGGGCGCGACAACGAGCACGTCGTCGAGCCGCACGGGCCGGCGGCGCCCGTCCCGGTCGGTGAACGTCTGGCGCAGGAGCTGGCGGTGGATGGCGGCCACCTCGTCTGCCTCCTCCTCCGACGACGTCCGGTTGCCGGCATGCTCGACGGCGTGCCAGCGCAGGCCGGCGCCGGTGACGGCGCCTGGCCCGTCGATCCGCTGACGCGCGCACTCGGGGACCGACTCCAAACGACCCTCGTAGACGATCTCGGAGACGAACCGGCAGATGTCGGGGTGCAGCCGGTGGGTGCGGTCGAGGAAGATGCCGAGTGTCGGGGGCATCGTGTCGTGGTCGCCCAGGAGGTGCTCGAGGGCGGAGGCGTCCGCCCCCTCGGGGTGGGTGCCGTGCGACGGCTGGGCGAGCTGGCGAGGGTCGCCGACGAGCACGAGGTTCCGCGCGGACGTCGCCACCGCCAGCGTGTTGGCGAGGGAGAGCTGGCCTGCTTCGTCGACGATGAGGCAGTCGAGCGCCTGGTCGAGGCCTTGGCGAGCGAAGAGCCAGGACGTCCCGGCGATCAGGTTGCATCCGGCGGCGAGGTCGTCCTCCACCTGCCGGGCGTCCGCCCGCAGCGTCACCGCCGGATGCTTCAGGCCCTGTCCCTGCTCCGCCTTCTGGCTGCACCGCACCGCGACCCGGGTGCGCTCGGCATGGCGGAGGATCGAGGCCAGCAGGTTGCCGATGACGGCATGGCTCTGGGCGGTGACACCCACGGTCCGGCCTGCGCCGAGCAGCGCCGCCGCGATCGCTCCGGCCGTTGTCGTCTTCCCCGATCCCGGTGGCCCCTGGATCCCGAGGCAGCCGCCCTCCAGCGCCCCCGAGAGCCGCGCCGCGGCCTCCATGGGGTGCTCGCCGGCGTCGACCAGCGCGATCGCCCCTTCGGGGGCGGCAGTCCGTCGCGGGGGGCGGCGCAGGAGCAGGTCACGGGCGGCGCGGTAGGGGCCCGGGCCGTCCATGCCGGATGCCACCACCGCCTCGCCCAGCCGCCGGAGCGCCTCCCGCTGTTCTGGCGTGGGGATGGGACCGGGCGGGACGAGCGCCCGCGGGTGCAGGGCCGTGGACGTGGATCCCCGGAGGAGCTCGACGACGCCTTCACCCGGCTCGATCCGATGGATGGTGCCCGGGCCGGGCCGTGGCGCGCCATCCCGCTTGGCCCGCTCGACCTCCGGGTCGAGCGTGGCGTCGCCGACGTCGAACTTGTGCTCCTGGGAGGGGTCGAACCGGTAGCGGTGGACCACCGACCTGCGGACGGTGCCGACAGCGCCTTCGTACACGAGCCCGCCGAGGCACTCGGTGTCGTCGAAGAAGTCCTCTTCCTGGTAGACGTCGATCCGCTGGAAGTACTGCCACCAGGCGGGCTTGTCCTCTCGCCGGTGCCAGGGCAGCAGGTCGCACAGGAGCTGGCGCGCCCGCCCCTCGGCGGTGTCCCGCTCGACCCCGACCGGGGTGAGCGCTCGGACGAGCTCGTCGGTGGCGGTCTCTTCCTCCTGGACGCCCTCGGGAGCCGTGCCGTCGCGCCCGCGGGGCCGTGGCGGCTCGGCGCCGAACATGCCGGCGTACTCGCCGCGTCGCTCCTCCAGCCAGTCCCGTAGCTGCGACGTCGACCGGCAGTCCGTCCTGTTGTAGGCGGCGAGCTCGTCGAGGATCGCAGGGTCGGGTGTCTGGAGCCACCGCTCGTACTCGACGATGGAGGACCCGGCGTCCACCACGGCGTCGCTACGGCGGTCCTCCATGTAGAGGGCCTCCAGCTTCTTCAGGGAGTACGACGGCGTCCCGACCCGCACCCCCTGGCGGACGATCCGGTACAGGTCGACGAGGACGCCGGCCCGGAGGAGCTCGTCCACCTCCTTCTCCCGGGTGCCGTGGCGCCCCATCAGCCGGCCGATGGCGGTCCGCTCGTAGGCGGCAAAGTGGTAGACGTGCATGTCGGGGTGGGTTGCCCGCCTTGCGGTCACGAAGTCGATGAAGGCCTCGAACGACCGCTTCTCCTCCGCGCCGTCGTGGGCCCAGAAGGGGAGGTAGTCGAAGGCCCCGTCTCCTCCGTCCCACCCCACGCCGAGGAGGTACTCGATGCCCGCCGGCGCCACGTGGGGGTCGCCTTCGATGTCGAAGAAGAGGTCACCGGGGGAGGGCGGAGGAAGGGCGCCGAGGCCGACGTCCTGTGCCGCCCCCGGGAGCAGCTCGTAGGCGGGACGGTCCCCGCCCGTCGCCGCTCGTTGGACCGTCGTGCGCTGGAGCCGGGCCTGCTGGCGCAGCTTGTCGAGCGTGACCGGCGCCAAGCCCGGGACGCGGCCACCACCGTGGTCGGCGAGGGCGGCCGCGGTCGGGATCCCCGCCGCTTGGAGTCGGCGCGCCTGCTCCAGGCGGAGCCCGGCCACGGTCACGAGGTGATCGTCGCGGCGCCACCGCTCCTCGCACTGTTCGTGCCACGGGCAGACGGGGCAGTGCTGGTTCGGCAGGGGGTAGGAGGGGCCACCCGTCCGGACGAACTCTTCGAACCACCCCTTGGCGTGGCGGAAGTAGGCGGCAAGATCGGCCAGGCGCAGCGTCACCCGCTCCACGCCGCCGCCCAGGACGACGTGCACGTGCTCGGGGTCCTTCCCCTGGAGGCGGGCCAGCTGGGCGGCGTAGCCGCAGAGCTGGAGGACGGCTCCCGGCTTCACGTGGCGGGCGAGCTTGGTGTCGGACGGCTCGTAGGAGAAGTCCCCGAGCGTGCTCTCGGCGTCCACGCGGTGG
>JAJYVT010000010.1 GCA_021791845.1 Actinomycetes bacterium
AGCTCGTCGCCCGCCTCGAGTCCGTCGGGCTCGAGGTGCTAGAGGCCGACCCCCGCTTCGAGCGCTGAACGGCCTGCACCGGGGCCATGTGGGCTCCGCGTCCCTCTTCCGCCGGCTCGGCGACCCCGGTTCGCGTCCTCCCTGCTCAGGGTGATCCCGGTGTGGGCTGGCGTCGCTTATCGCGTGGGCGGAAGCTCCATCATGGAGCGTCGCGCCTGCTCAGACCCTTCTGTGAAGACCTCACCGCGTAAATCTGCCTATACTTGTGGCTATGGAAGAGTTACCTCTTGCGGACGCCCGGAACCGGCTCTCGGAGCTGGTTGCCGATGTGGAGAAGACTCACGCCCGCGTCACGATCACCAAGCACGGCCACCCGGCCGCGGTGCTGGTCTCACCTGATGACCTTGCCTCGCTGGAGGAGACCGTAGACATCCTCTCGGACCCCGAGGCCTTAGCTGACATACGCGGGGCGGAGGCGGAGTATGCCCGTGGGGACTTCACGACCGGCGAGGAGATGCGCCACCTGATCGAGGAGCGTCGGCGCCGCCAGAACGGCGCTGCGTGAGTGGCCGCTACAAGCTGCTTCTGTCCAGTGCCGCTCGGCGTGCCCTCGAGCGAGAGCTGCCGGTGGCGATCGCCCTCGCAGTGTGGGAGTTCTGCGACGGGCCGCTGCATGAGAACCCACGTCGGGTCGGCAAGCCGCTCGGTCGCGAGCTGGCCGGCTACTTCTCGGCGCGACGTGGCGCCTACCGGGTCATCTACCGATTGATCGAAGACGACTCTGTCATCCACGTGGTCCGGATCGAGCACCGAGCCGACGTTTACCGCCGCCGTTGATTCCTGCCGACCGGAAGACGAGGGAGCCCAGCAAGCCGTTCCCGCAGCTCAGGGAAGTTTGAATAAGAGACCGTCTTCTCCACCACAGAGGTCTTCACCTTTCGGTGGGGACCAAGTTCACGTTTCGAGCCGTCGGCATCCTGCCATCGGGGTGGTGCACGCCCAGGTGTGCCCGCCTTGGGCGCCGGATGGCGAACGGCCTGATGTGCGTCGGCGCAGGAGGCTCTGGAACATGGGCACACGACGTTCCCGCGGAAACGCTCCCGACGACGTGGCCCGAGGGGAAGGTCCCGGGTCAGCAGCCGCTCGCTGCGTGGCTGATCGGCGGCGCTGTGACGACGAATGTCCACGGCCCGTTCCGACCGCCTGCGGAGGTCAGAACCGCGTGCGCCGTGGCACCGCTCGTCAGCGTCTTCTTCCACATGTGCTCTGTGTCCGTCGAGCGGACGTCAGGCAGGCGCGTCCACCCGAGCGCCCTGAGCCGAGCCCCGACCTCGTTGACCAAGGCGGCGCGTGTGCCTGCAGAGAAGACCCGGGCCTGCACGACGACCGACGACCAGCCAGCGGTCCCTGGGCGGCCGTCGCAGCTCGTCTGGTGCGGCTCGGACTCGATCAGGTACGGCTCTGTGGGTGCCAGTGTCGACGACCTCAACGGGAGGGCCGACGTGCCGTAGCCGGGCAGGGCGGACGCCGCAGGGACGATCTGCGCGAGGATCCGACCCCCCGGATCGCCCGACGTTGTGCGGGTGGACCACCCCACGCCCACACCAACGGCAACGGCAACGGCACCGAGCACCACGAAGCCCCGGGTTCGGCCGAGGCGCCGCGGTCTCGGCGCCCCGCTCACGCGGCCCGGCTCACGACGTGGCACCTCGGCGCTGCCGACGGATCGACGTCACCACTGCGCTGGATGGATGAACGCGGCAGCAGGCCGTCCGAGCCATTGCGTGGTCCGCATCGTCAGGTCCATGTCTGCGAAGCGAGCCTTGCGGAGATTGGTCAACCGGCTCGGCGTGCAGACGAGCTCCTGCGCCAGCTCCGTCCAGGCGAGGGCCTGCTGCCTTCGCCCGTCGTCGAGTGCTGCGTGCAGCTGGTGCAAGTCCCATCGGAGCCGACGGTCCGCACCCGCCCGTGGCAGGTTGGCGTCACCGACGGGGACGAGCGGGCCGACCAGGAAGTCCTCGGGTGGCCGACCGAGCCAGCGGAGCATGAACAGCGCGTACTGGCACGAGACAGCACCACGGATGGGCAGTCGCTGGATCGCCCCTCCGCAGAGCGGGTGGTCCCCGCGCTGCGCGTTGAGGCCCGACGACTGCTGCCAGAGCACGTCGGCGAGCTCGTACCAACCCAGCCCGTGCTCGCGGCGCTGGGCATCCAGCGCGTCGAACAGTGCGCCGCAATCGAACGTCGGCAGTTCCGGCACACGCCGAGCGTACCCGTGACGGTGCTCGCACCTCTTTCCACGTGCCGCTCTCGGACACGGGAGCCGGCGGCGCGGATCGCAGGTGCCGCCGGCGCTCCGGGCGTCAGCCCGTCGGCGTCAGCCCACGAGCCGGTCCGTGCCGCCCCAGTACGGGGCGCGCAGCTCACGCTTGAGGAGCTTCCCCGATGGGTTGCGAGGCAGCGTCGCAGCGAAGTCGATCGACTTGGGGCACTTGTAGCCGGCGATCCGCTCCCGGCAGAAGGCGATCAGCGCTTCGGCCGGCGGCGGTTCTCCGACCGCCACGACGACCGCCTTCACCGCCTCGCCCCACTGCTCGTCGGGGATGCCGAAGACGGCCGCGTCGGCGACCGCGGGATGGGCCATCAAGGCGTTCTCCACCTCCGCCGGGTAGACGTTCTCGCCGCCGGTCACGATCATGTCCTTCACCCGGTCGTAGAGGTACAGGTAGCCGTCTGGGTCCCGGTAGCCGGCATCGCCGGTCCTGAACCAGCCGTCGGCCGTGATGGCATCGGCGGTCGCTTCCCGGTTCCGCCAGTATCCCGACATCACCTGTGGGCTTCGCACCCAGAGCTCGCCCACCTCGCCCTCGGCCGCCTCCGACCCGTCGGGCAGGACGATTCGGACCGCCACCCACGGGTAGGGCCGACCGCAGGACCGGAGCAGCTCCGGCCGGAGGACGGGGTCGTGGTCGTGGGCGTCCAGCTGGACGATCGCGCCGGTGGTCTCGGTCAGGCCGTAGACCTGGATCAGCTCGCACCCCATGGTCTCGATGGCCCGCGTGAGCACCGACTCCGAGATCGGCGACGCTCCGTAGACGACCTTCCGCAGCGATCGGAAGTCCGATCGGTCCACCCCGGGCGCCGCCAGCAGGAGCTGGATGACGGCGGGGACCATGAAGGCGTGCGTGACGCCCCGGCGCAGGGCGGCCAGCACCTTGGCCGGTTCGACGTCGGGGACGACGACGGTCCGGCAACCGAACGCCAGCCCGCACACGCTCCACCCCAGCCCGGCGATGTGGAACATCGGCATCAGCGCCAGGTTCACCGAGTCTGCCGCTCGGAGCTCCCAGGACCGGTTCACGCCGGACATGAGCGAGAGGACGTTGGCGGTGGTGAGCATGGCCCCCTTGGGGAGCCCGGTCGTGCCCGACGTGTAGAGCTGCATGGCCACCTGGTCGGCATCGGCGGTGGCTCCCGGATCGGCCGGCGGCTGGGCGCCCAGCCAGGCCTCGTAGGTCGTCCACCGATCGTGCGGTCCGAGGGAGACCAGACGCCGAACCTGGTCGAGCTCGGGCTCGATCCGCTCGACGACCGCCACCAGCTCGCCACCGACGACGAGGATCTCCGCCTCGGCGTCGTTGACGATCTCGAGCACCTCAGGTGGAGCGAGACGCCAGTTGACCGGGACCGCGACCGCTCCGACCAGGGCGGCGCCGAACGTGAGCTCGAACAGGGCCAGGCTGTTCCGGGCGAGGACGGCGATGCGAGCGTTTGGCCCGACGCCGTCGGCGACGAGAGCGGCGGCAACCGCCGCAGCGCGCTCGTACCATTCGGCGAAGGTGAGCGACTCGCCATCGCACTCGAGGGCGATGGCGTCCGGCCGCAGCCGGGCGTGCACCCGCACGATGTCAGCCAGGCACCGGATGTCCGGCTCGAGGTCCGTCCCGGTCATGGCTCGCCTCCCCTGCCCGCGTGGCCGCACTCGTCCCGGCCGCCGGCTACCGGCCAGCAGGAGGAGCGGAGCTCGGTCGATCGCCGCGCAGGCGCTCGACATAGCGATCCGCCGAACGACGGACCGCGGCGGCGCCGTCGTCGACGATCACCCGCCCCCACCAGCCGCCGTACACGCGGTCGAAGCGGAAGCGGCCGACCCGCTCGGCGATCTCCCGCACCGTTCGCTCGTCCAGCGGGATCAGGTTGGGGTAGCTCCACATGAAGCTCGCCCAGCCGCGATCGGGGACGACCTGCACGGTGTCGCCGGTGAGGAGCACGCCCCGACCTTCGGAGCCGGCCGGCCAGTGCAGCACGGCGGCGCCGTCGAAGTGCCCGCCGATGCGCGCCACGCTCAATCCGGGCACCGGCTCCGTCTCGTCATCGAAGAGCTCGACGTGCGCCGAGGGGCGCCGGACCCATCCCGCGTCCGCTCTCGGGATGAGCACCCTCGCGTCGAACGCGTCGGCAAAGGCAACGTACGCGCCGTAGAAGTGAGGATGCGACATGCAGATGGCCGAGATGCCCCCGAGCTCCGCCACGCGGTCGCGCGCCGGGGCATCCAGCAGCGGGACGCAGTCCCACAGCACGTTGCCGGACGGAGTGCGGACGAGGAGCGCACGCTGGCCGATGCCGACCTGCGGCTCGACCCCGATCCCGAACAGGTCGCGCTCCTCCTCTCGCACGACCACGTGGTGCGTCTCGGCGAGCTCGGCCATGGTCGTCCAGCGCTGGCCGTCCTGACCGACGTACTGGCGCTCGTCGTCGCAGATGGCGCATCGGTCGGGCGGTCGGGGTGCGTCGGCGTGCTGGACGCCGCAGGTCGAGCAGATCCAAGCAGGCATGCGCGCTCCTCACTCTCGTGCCGGCAGATCGGGGAAGCGCCCCTGACGCGAACCGGTCTGCGGGCGGGGGCCGGTCTCGAGGAGCATGGTGAAGGGGCCGTCGTTCACCAGCTCCACTCGCATGGACGCCCGGAAGCGGCCGGTGGCGACGCTCGCGCCAAGCTTCCCGAGGGCGACGGCGAGCGCGTCAACGAGCGGTTCGGCGTGCTCCGGTGGGGCGGCGCGCGCGAACGACGGCCGCCTTCCCTTGGCCGTGTCGGCGTAGAGGGTGAACTGGCTCACCACCAGGATCTCGCGTCCGAGATCGCTGGCGGAGAGGTTGGTGAGACCGTGGGCATCCTCGAACAGACGGACGTGCCACAACCGTCCGGCCAGCCGTTCGGCGTCGGCGACCACGTCCGAGTGCGTCACCCCCACGAACGCGCACAGGCCCGGCCCGATGGCGCCGACGGTCTCCTCGCCGACGTGGACGGACGCGGACGTGACCCGCTGGACCAGCGCGCGCACGGCTCGGGCCTCCCCTTCCGGCCTCAGGACCCTGCCGGGGTCACCTGGGCCCAGTTGGCGACCGACGGCTGGGATGCTCCGGCGGGGCCCTGCCCGAAGAGCCTGAGGAGGTTCCCGGTGATGCGCGCGACGGCGTGGGCCGGGCACGGTCCAGGCGCCGGTGTGCAGATTGTGAGCCGGGAGATCCAGCTGACCGTGCCGCTCTCGAAAACACCGGCGTGGCTGGTCGGGTCGGTGTAGTAGGTCATGTCGGAGTAGGTGTCGCCGCCCCATTGACCCTGGTTCGTGTACGCGCTCGTGAGCGGCACGGGCGAGTGCCCGAGGACCTGGAGGTCTGTGGGCGCCGCTGTGGGGTTGACGTGCTCGATGTCGGAGCGGATCACGTCGGGGATCTGCGACCCGTTCTGCAGGCCGGTGCCCTTGAAGATCCACGAGGAGGCGTCGTAGACGACGAAGGGAAGCGGCGCGGCGCTTGTGGCGACGTAGCCGCTGTACTCGCCGCCGATCAAGCTTGTGGGCGCGGCGCTCACCGGCGGTGTGGCGAACGTGTTGCCCGTGACTGTGCTTGTGTGCCCCGTCCCGTTCAGCGGGTCCTCTGTGGATGTGCGGTAGTCGACCTCCTCCCGGTCGGGGCCGATCGGCGACGATTGGAGCCGTGCGTGACGCACCAACGGCGCCGCGCCCATGAAGGCGAGGTTGACGCCGTGCGCCAGCCCCGTCTGGACGGCGTCCCGCTCGCTGGTCGTCCACGTCTCGTCATGCCCGAGGGAGAGGACCACCTTGTGGTGCAAGACGATCGACGGGTGCTGGGAGACCGTCACGTCCGTGACGTACGCGGCGTCGAGCCCGTGCTGCTCCATGAACCGGACGAGCGGGTACTCGTCGCCGAGGAAGTCCGACGCGCCGAGACCTGTGGCCATCGGCCGGTCGAACGAGACGATCCGGGCCCGATTGCAGGGCGGGTACGAGCTCGTCTGCCCGAGCGTGCATGTCCCCTGGCCCTGGTAGTAGGAGTAGCCGCCGTAGGTGTTCCACCCCTCCTCGGTCAGGCTGCGCGCCACCACGAGATAGGTGGCCGTGCTCGCCGGGTCCCAAACGGTGAGCAGCACGTAGCTCTGCTGGCCTCCGCTCCCCACGAGCTTCAAGAGATAGTCGCCCTGCACGAACGCCTTCGTGACGTGCATGGTGAGCGAGCGGTGCCAGTTGTCGCAGCTCACCATGTTCACCCCGGGCGTGACCGGGCAAGGGGGCTGCACCTGCCCGGGGACCGGGCTCGACTCCCAGATCTGCCGGGCACCTTTCCCCTGGTAGTAGCCCATACGGTAGGCAAGGACGCGGAACGTCGGCGCTGTCGTGGTGACGTAGAGCCCGACTGTCTGACCCGCGGCGGCGGCCGTCGTGCTGGCCCACCCTTGGATCGAGCCGGACGCCGGCTCGTGGGTGATCTTCCACGCCGTGGTACCGGGCTTTCGGTTCTCCGCCACGATGGCCGGCGACACCACTCCGTCGGGTCCCAGGAAGTTCTTGGCGTCGGCCGCTGCGTGGTGGGCTGCATGGTGGGCGGTGTGCGAGTGCGTCGCTGCCGGAGGGCTCGCGCTCCCCGTCCGGGTCAGGGCGAACCCCACTCCGGCAGCCACGAGCGCGAGCACCAGGACAGCCGCCCCCCGACGACGGGCTCGCTGGCGCCGGCGTCGGCGCCGTTCCGCTCCGGGGCTCACCTCCCGATGATGGCACCCCCGCCGGCCCGGGGGTATGCGGCTCTCGCCCTGGTCGCACGCCGGGCCACCGCAGATTGCGAGGTGCCTGGCGCCGCGACGTGGCTCAGTGCTCGAGCGCGGTGAGCGCCGCCCTGGCAACCTCCATGTCCTGGCTGTAGTGGCCGCCGCTCACGCCGACGCCCCCCACGACGCGCCCGTCAACGGTGATCGGGTAGCCGCCGCCGAACACGACGAGCCGGTCGATCCCGGTTGGCGCCCCGGCGGCGAGCGGCGGGTCGTCCTTGATGAAGTCGTGCCACGCGTCGGTGGACATCCCGAACCCAGCGGCCGTGTACGCCTTGTCCTGGGCCACCTGGACCGAGAGGAGGGGTGCCCCGTCCATCCGGCTGAACGCCTTCAGCACGCCGCTCTCGTCCACGACGGCGACGACAAGGCCGTGTCCCATGGCCGCCGCCTTCTCCTCTGCGGCGGCGATCATGCGACGGGCGACTTCCGATGACACACTCTGCTTCTCGAACGTCTCTGCCATCATCCCTCCTGTGGGTGCTCGGCTGCCTGCACTGCGAAGCGCTGCTCCAGGCGTCGGATCTCGGGCAACCCGATCATCTCCAGGAAGTCCCCGAAGCCGACGATCCCGCCCATCGCCTGGGCCGGCGTGCCGGTGGCGCGGATCGACGCCAGGAGACCACGAACGGCGTGTGCGGCGGCGAGGAGCGCTCCCACGGGGAAGATCACGATGCGAAACCCCAGCTCGCCGAGCCGCTCACGGCTCACCGGCGGCGTCCTTCCCCCTTCGGCCCAGTTGAAGAGGAGCGGAACGTCCGACAGGGCCCTGGCGACGGCCTCGATCTCGGGCTCCGTCTGCGGCGCCTCGACGAACAGGACGTCGGCACCGGCGTCACGGTAACGGCGGGCACGTTCGAGGGCGGACTGCATGCCTTCGACCGCCCGGGCATCGGTCCGGGCGATGAGCACGAAGTCGGGGTCGGTCCGCGCCTCGACCGCTGCCTCGATCTTCGCCACCATGTCGGCCGCGGGGATGAGGCGCTTGCCCTCGATGTGGCCGCACTTCTTGGGTGCCTCCTGGTCCTCCATGTGGAGGGCGGCAACACCGCATCGCTCGTACTCGTGGACGGTACGAATGACGTTGATCGGGTTGCCGTACCCGGTGTCGGCATCCGCGATCACCGGGATGTCGACGGCGGCGGCGATGCGCCGCGCCTGGTCGACCATCTCGGTCATGGTGAGCAGGCCCACGTCGGGCCGGCCGAGATGGGAGGCGGCCGTGCCGAACCCGGTCATGTAGACGGCCGGGAAGCCGGCCTCCTCGATGAGCCGGGCGCTCAGCGCGTCGTAGGCGCCGGGGGCGAGGACGGGATCCTCCTCCGCCAGCAGTCGGCGCAGCCGGGCGGCGGCGCCGGGGGCGGCCCTGAGAAAGCTGCTCATGTCGTCACTCCCTTCCTCCCCATCTTGCCTGCCTCGTGCGGTGGCACGCCACGCTCGACATGGCCCCTCCGCACCTGTCGGTAGGCTCGCCCGGCATGGCCAGCCCCGCTCCCTCGATGGGCGCGCGCCCCCGCCTGCTCCGGTGGGGCTGGGCACGGTCGCCGTACCTCGGCATGGCGCCCTTCCTGGTGGCCGTCACCGTGCTCGGGCGGGCGGCGCAGAACATCGGCCAGACGACGTACCCGCTCGAGGGGCGGGCGCTCCTCGGGGTCGGCAACGGCGTCCTCGGGATCATGACGGCCGTGGGCGGGCTCGCCGGCGTCGCCGTGGCCGCCACCGTCGGCGCGCGGGTGACGCCCGCCAACGCCCTGCGGATGCTCGCCATCGGCCAGGCGATGGTCCTCGCCGCCTTCGTGTCGCTCGCCATCCCCGGTGGCGGGACGCCCTGCCTGTGGCTGGGGGCGGTGCTCGTGTGGGCGGGCGGCGGCCTCGTGTTCCCGGCCACGATGACCGCGGTCGGCACCGGAGGGGCGAGGAACCCGTCGCGGGCCATGGCCGTGTACGCCGTCGGGTTGGCGATCGGCCTGACCGGAGGGCCACTCCTGGAGGCGGGCGTGCTCCGCCTGCTGTCGGAGTCGCTCCGCGGCACCTTCGCCGCCCTGCTCCCCCTACCCGTCGCCGCCACGGGACTATCGGTCCTCGGTGCGGTCCGGCGCGACAGCGGTCCACCGCCACCCACCGTCGACCACAGCGAGCTGGCCCTCCTCATGGCCGACGGGTCGGCGGGCGAGCTGCTGCCCACCGGAGGCGGACGGAAGCGGCTCCGCCCGGACCGCCGCCCGGCGCTCCTACGGCTTCCGCCGTACCGCCTGGCACTGGCCGTGCTCTTGACGTACGAAGGTCCGTACGCGGCGCTGGTCGCCTTCGGGGGCCTCCTCGCCACGCGGGCGGACGGGGCTTCCTCGTCGGGCGCCGAGCTCGGCTTCGCAGCCTTCTACACGGTCTCGCTCCTGGTGCGCCTGCTGGTCGTCCGGCTGTCCCCCATCCGCCACCTGCGCACCGCGCTGGCGGCGTCGCTCCTCGCCACCGCCGGTGGCCTCGCGGTGCTCGGGACGGCGCACCAGCTCGGCGTGCTCCTGGTCGGCATGGCGCTCCTCGGCGCGCCGCACGGGCTCACCTTCCCGCTGGCGGGATCGATCCTGGCCGAGCACGTCGACCACGACACGCTGGGACGGGCCAATGCCAGGCTCATGGCGTCCACCGAGTCGGCCGCCGTCGTGATGCCCCTCCTGTGCGGCTGGCTCGCGACCGCCGTCGGCTACCGCCACACCTTCCTCGTCGTGGAGCTCCCGGTGGCCGTGTTCGGAGCCCTCCTCCTCGTCGAGCTGGCGGCAGTTCCCCGTTGGGCGGTGCCTGCCCGGCGCTGACCGGCGGCTCCGGGCGGACCTCGTCGACGTCCGCGACGGTGCTCCCTCAGCGTGGTCGCGGCGGGCGCTCCGCGCCGAGCGCGGCGGCAACCTGCTCGGCCGCCGACCGCAGCGCCTCGTCGGGGACGCTGGGGAGCACGTCCTCCCAGAGCGGCAGCATCATGTTGCGGGCCTCGAGCATCCCGAGAGGCCGGGGCAAGAGCCACACGTGGAAGTGGGCGCCTCCGTCCCCCCACCGGTAGAGATGGACGCGGCCGACGTCGCCGAGCGTGTAGATCGCCCGCTCGACGGCGGCGATGATCGAGCCGAAGTCCTTCGCCGCGGCGTCGGGCAGGTCGCGGAACGAGTCCACGTGGTCTCGGCTCGCCAGCCACACCGCCCCCGGGAGGCTGCCTCCCACGGGAGGATGGAGCGACCAGAGGTCGTCCGACCAGACGGCGGCGGACGCTTGACCGGTGCAGATCCCACACGGCTCGCCACCGGGCTCGCCGCGCCGGGGCGGTTCGGGGACGACGCGCGGTCCGGGCTGGCGCACGGCCAGCGGTTCCTCGTACGGAAGGGTCATGCGGTGCTCCCTCTCTCGGCGGCGCGCGGCTCGTGGCAATGCTGCGGGTCGGCGTCCGCCGTGGGCTTGTGGGCTATGAACTTGAGGATGTCGTCGACGACGACGGTGATGCGATCGAAGCCGACCGTCTGCAACCGCGCGATCAGCGAGCCGGGGTCGATCGCATTGCACGTGTCGTCGGCATGGAAGGCGTGCAGCCCGTCGCTCGGCAGGCTGTCGGACGCGAGGAGGACGCCACCGGGTCGGAGCACTCGCAGCACTTCGCCGAGGATGGCGTTCTGCAGCCGCGACGTCGGCACATGGTGGAGCATCGTGAAGCAACCGACGGAGTCGAAGCTCCCCGCCGGGAACTCGATGCGCGTGGCGTCGCCGGTCACCACGTCGACGTTCGTCCCTCCATAGCGGGAGGAGAGCGCAGCTGCTGCTGTCTCGTCGCGCTCGAGCGCGACGAGGCGCACCACTTCGTGACGGAGCCATTCGGTCGCAGCCCCAGGTCCGGGCCCGATCTCCAACATCGAGGTGCCAAGGTCGGCGTGGGTCGTCATGTAGGTCACGACGTCGTCGCGCATGTGCTCGGACCACGCCGTCGTCGCGCAGAGCGCGTGGTTCTCGTTCATGCAGACACGGTAGGGAGCGCTGCGCGGAGGCGAAAGGCCGTAGCCTGACGTTCGGTGTCGCAGGACGGACAATGCTCGCTTGGGGACCAGGCGCTGGCGGTCGTGAGCTTTCCGATGCCGCGGGGCTCGGTGTTCGACTGGCATGCCCACGAGGACCACCAGGTGGCGTGGGCGCCGACGGGGGTGCTCATGGTGCGGACGGACTCGACCGCCTGGGTGCTCCCGCCGACCAGGGCCTTGTGGATCCCCGCCGGCGTCCGCCACGAGACGCTGTCGACGTCCGCGGCAACCATGCAGGCCGTCTACGTGCGGCCGCACCGGTGCCCGATCGGATGGACCGACTGCACCCCGATCGCCGCCGGCCGGCTGCTGGGGGAGCTCATCGGGTACCTCGCCGACCCCGGGCTCGACCCCGAGGCGCGCACCCGGGGCGAGGCCGTCGTGGTCGACCTGCTGCGCCCGGTCAGGATGGCGACCATCGACGTGCCCATGCCGTCCGAGGAGCGGGCGCGGGCGGTGGCCGAGGCGCTGCACGCCATCCCGAACGACACCAGGACCCTCCAGGCCTGGGGACACGAGGTGGGGGCGAGCGAGCGCACGCTCGCCCGGGCGTTCCTCGGCGACACCGGCCTCTCCTTCGGCCGGTGGCGGACCCGGCTCCGGCTGAGCGCCGCCCTTGCCGACCTCGGCGCCGGGGTCCCGGTGAGCACGGTGGCCCGTACCGTGGGGTACGAGTCCACCAGCGCCTTCGTGGCGGCGTTCCGCAAGGAGACCGGCGTCACCCCCGCCGCGTACTTCCAGGCGACGTCCGGGGGCCCGTGACCGAGGCCGCCCCCGCCGGGCGGCTCCAGCGGTGGTTCGCCCACGTGGACGGCGAGCTCCGCCAGGGCGGGGACTACGTCGACCTCACCGGCGGTGAGGGTCGGGGGACCCGATGGAGCGAGCGTAGCGAGCGCTGGTCGGAGCTCCTGCCCGGCTACCAGGAGCGGCTCGCATCGGTCACGTCGTGGGCCGACCGCCCCGCACGCCGCCTCGTGCGGTGCGCCGGTCTCACTCGGCGGATCCCGGCTCCTGCTCGCCGGCGTCCACCGCCGGCAGGTCGTGGGCGACCGAGAGCCGCAGCCCCGGCCCCTCGTCGGTCTCGACCGAGCTGAGGTGCACACGGCTGGCCTCGAGGTCCGCGAGACCGAGCCGCGCCGCCAGCGCACCGAGCTCGTCGTAGGCGGTAGCGAAGTCCTCCGGTCGCCGACCCCTGACCACGACCTCCGCCACCCACCGCCGGCCGGTCGCCACCACCTGCGTGTGCTCGGCCCCGGGGTGGACCCCGGGGCGGCCCCCGGGGTGGACCCCGGCTGGGATGCCCCCGCCAGGGGCCGACAGAACCGGCCGATGGTGGGCGCCACCGGCCCCGGGCTCGGCGTCGCTCACGGCGAGGAGGCCGATCACGGCCCAGCGCACCCGGGGCGGGTCGGCGCCCAGCATCGCGAGCACCTGGACTGCCACACCCTCACCCTCACGCACGAGCCCGAGCAGCAGATGCTCGGTCCCGACGAAGTCGTGCCCGAGCTGCAGCGACTCGCGCAGCGCCAGCTCGAGCACCTTCTTCGCCCGCGGCGTGAACGGCGGCGACCCGCTCGGCTCGGCGCTCCCGGGCTCGCCGAGCGTCTCCGCCACCTTCTGCCGGACCGCCTCGAGGGTGACGCCGAGCGATTCGAGCGCCCGGGCGGCGACGCCCTCGCCCTCGTGGATCAAGCCCAAGAGGAGGTGCTCGGTCCCGATGAAGCTGTGGCCGAGCAGCCGTGCTTCCTCCTGCGCCAGCACGAGCACCCGCCTCGACCGGTCCGTGAAGCGCTGGAACACGCAACCAGCCTGCCACGGTCGACCGCTGCGGACGGCCGGGACCGCGGGTCACCCGCGGGTGATGGGCTGCTGGAGCTCCATGACGTTTCGGGACGGGTTGTCGTCGTCCCACTCGTGGTAGAGCTCCCGGCAGTTGCCGACGAGCTGGTAGCCGCTGGTGTCGATCCAGCGGACGAGGGCCTCCCAGGCCGCCATGATGCCGTCGGCGCCCCCGCGGTACACGGCGGCAGCCACCTCGACGACGGGGAGGTCCACCACCTCGACGCCGTCACCGTCGGGTACGTCCTGGTCCCCGACGTCGAAGCCGGCGTGCAACACGAGCTCGCCCTCGGCGGCCGTGCCGCCGTCGTCCTCGTAGATGCCGACCGAGATCCCCGGCTTGGCGCCGGTCGCCTCGAGGTGGGCGACAACTCGGGGGAGCAACCGGCCGAAGGCGGCCGCGATGTCGGCATGGGTGAGGCCACCGGCCGACGCCTGCGCCACCCGGACCGGTTGCGTGCGCTTGATGACGATGTCCTGCAATTCCACGGTGTCGCTCCATTCCAGTGCCCGGAGGTGCGCCTCGACCCGGCGGAGCCGCTCCTTCTCCTCGCCCACGGCGCTTTCGATCTGGGCGTGGCGAAGTCGCAGCATCCCCTTGAGCTCCTCGACGGAGACGTCGTCGACGATGACCTTCCGGATCTGCTCCAGACCGAAGCCGACGTCGCGGAGGGCCACGATGCGATGCAGCGTCCCGAGCTGGTGGACGCCGTAGCGGCGGTAGCCGCTGCCGGCGTCGACGTGCTGCGGCACGAGCAGGCCGAGCTCGTCGTAGTGGCGCAGCATCCGCGGGGAGACCTGGCCGAGCCGGGCGAACGCTCCGATGGTCAACATGACGTCCCAATTACGAAGGCTTGACACCGTGTGAAGGTCAAGGGCCCGGGCCCGAACCCGTCTGGGGCAGGGCGCTCAACCGGCGTCGCCGGCAGGGCGCTCGACCGGCTGGTCGACCAGGTGATGGCGGAACCAGTCGAGGATGATCTCCATGCGCTCGACCCGGTGCCTCGGGGCACCGGCACGAGAGAGATCGTGGTTCTCGCCCGGGAAGCGGACGAAGAGCGGCTCCCTGCCGAGCAGGCGGAGCGCCACGAAGAGCTCCTCGGCCTGGCTGATCGGGCAGCGCAGGTCGTCCTCGGAGTGGAGGATGAGCACGGGCGTCGTCATCTCCCGCACGTGCGCCACGGGCGAGCGCGCGGCGTACGCCGCCGGGTCCTCCACGACGCTCCTGCCGATGTAGGCGCGGAACGACGGCGACGTGTCCGAGTGGTACGCGAGCATGAGGAGGTTGTTGCAGGCCCGTTCCGAGCACGCGGCCTTGAACCGGTCGGTGTGCCCGATGATCCACGAGGTCATGTAGCCGCCGTAGGAGCCGCCGAGCACGCCGAGGCGGTCGGGGTCGACCCAGTCGAAGCGCCGCGCCCCCTCCTCGGCGCACGCCAGGACGTCGTCGTAGTCGACGCCGCCCCAGCCCGACCCCGGGTCGCTCTGGCAACCGGGCCAGCGGATGGCTCGCCCCCAGGCCTCCGAGTAGCCCGAGCTGCCGCGGGGGTTGCAGTACAGCACGCCGAAGCCGGCGCCCGCCTGCAGCTGGAACTCGTCGAAGAGGCGGTTGCCGTACGAGGAGAAGGGGCCGCCGTGGACGTTGAGGAGCGTCGGGTGGTGCTGCCCGGGCTCGGTCCCGACAGGGGGGACGGCCCAGCACGGCACCTCGGTCCCGTCGGCGGAACGCGCCGTGAACGCCACCGGCTCCACCAGCTGCGCCCGGCGCCGGAGCGGCGCGGTGAGGTCGGTCACCGGCCGCTCGGCCGTCGGACCCGGATCGTCGGCGAGGGTCCCGAGGACCACGTCGGGGACGGTGGTCGGCGAGGCCACGGCAAGGGCGAGGGTGTCGCCTGCCACGTCGAAGCCGTGGACCCAGCGGTCACCGTCGACCACGCGGACGGGCTCGCTCCGGCCGTCGGCGGAGAAGCTGTAGACGTGGACGTTGCCCGAGTCCTCCACTTGGCACAGGAGCCGCTCGCCCCGCCACGCCGGCGGCCGCGAGCACCCGTACGGCCGGCAGTTGCGATCGAGCCGGCCGATGACGTCGACACCCGTCCGGGTGGCCAGGTCGAGAACCCCGATGCGCTCGTGGCGAGGCGAGTCGAGCGGCGTGGGGTCGACGAGGTAGGCGATCCGCGTCCCGTCGGGCGACCAGGAGGGGGAGGAGTAGGAGCCGACGGTGTCGGTCAGCCGCTCGGGATCGCCCGAGCCGTCGGCGGCGACGAGGAAGAGGTCGACGGCCAGGTCCACGTCCCAGGTGTCGTGGCGCCCGGAGGCGAAGGCGATCGCACGTCCGTCGGGCGACCAGGAGACGCCGCTCGCCTCGAACGGACCGGGAGTGAGAGGAAGCGGGGTCGTCGATCCGTCGACGGGGACCGCCAGCAACCGGTTCGGCCGGTCGACGACGAAGCCCTCCCCGTTGAGCCGGGAGAAGAACCTGGTGACCCGCCGGGCCGGCATGTCCTTCGGCTTCAGCGTCTCCCCCACCTTGCCGTACTGGGCCGGGTCCGGGTCCCGGGCGACGAACGCCAGGCGCCCGCCGTCCGGTGACCACTCGAGCTCGGACGGGCCCTCGGCGAGGCGGGCGACGACCACGCGCTCTCCCCCGCGGTGCACCGGCAGGACGCAGAGCTCCGCCGGGCCATCTTCGTGGTCCGTCACGAAAGCCAGCAGGGTGCCGTCGGGCGACCAGCGGGGCAGCCGGTCGGCCGGGCCGGTCGTGAACGGGCGTGCCCCGGCCGGGTCCCCGGCGGCGTCGGCAAGGAAGATGCGTCGCCGGTACCGGTTCTCGTCCAGATCGACGTCGCGCACCACGAAGGCGACGAGCGAGCCGTCGGGCGAGACCCGGGGGTCCTCGGCCTGGTGGAGGGCGCCGATGTCCTCGGGCCGCATCCCCCGCCGTCGTGTCGTCACCGTCCCACCCCCTCGTCGGCCTGGCGCCACCCTACGCCGCTCGCCCGGCGCCGGACGCCCCGCCGTCAGCCGGGGAGCCGTCTCCAGATGGCCGCGGGCAGACGGCTGAGGACGGCAAAGACCGCCCGCAGCACCGGAGGAGCCCACAGCACCGAGGCGGGCGTCCCGAGCCCGGCCACCACCACGTCGGCCACCGCGTCGGCGGTGGTGGCGAACGGCGCGGCGGGCATGCCCTCCGTCATCTTCGTCCGCACGAAGCCCGGACGGACCACCTGGACGCTCACGCCGGTTCCCTGCAGGGCGTCGCCCAGGCCGCGCGCGAAGGCGTCGAGCCCCGCCTTGGCCGAGCCGTACACGAAGTTGGCCCGTCGGACGCGGACGCCGGCGACCGACGAGAGGACGACGATCCGGCCGTACCCCTGCTCGGCCAGCAGCGCGGCGGCGCGCGTGATCGCGGCCACGGGCCACGCGTAGGTGACGGCGGCGACCCGGGCGGCGTGGGCGGCGTCCAGCTCGTCCTCGCGACCGGAGAGGACGCCGACGGCGACGAGCACCACGTCGACGTTGCCGTCGCCGCCGGCGCCGACGTCTCCGGCGGCGGCGAAGCACCGCTCGACGCTCGCGGCGGCGCCCGGCACGTCGGTGGCGTCGACGACCACCTGGGCCACGCGCTCCGCCCCGGCCTCCTCCGCACGGGCCGCCGACTCCGCCAGGCGTTCGGCATCGCGGCCGGCCAGCACCACCGTCCGGCAGCGGCGGGCACAGAGCCGGTCCACGACGGCGCCGGCGATGTCGGAGGTGCCCCCGAGCACGACGATCGATTGCGGCTGCCCGAATGCGTCCAGCACCGTCCGTCCTTTCCTCTGCTGCGTGCCGCCCCGACCCTGCACCCACCGCCGCCCGTGGGCGGCTCGGGCCCGACTAGTCGATCCCGAGCCGGCGCGACAGATCCGAGCGGAGCATCCCGGCGGGATCGACCCGCCGGCGCACGGCCGCGAGCTCGGGGAGCCGAGGGTACATGGTGGCGAGGAGCTCGGGACGCAATCTGGCGTCCTTGGCCAGGTAGACGCGTCCGCCGGCCGCCGCCACCACGCCGTCGAGCTCGTCCAGGCTGGCCGGGAGCGTCGGGGGCCCGACCGGCAGGTCGAGCGCCAGCGTCCATCCCGCCATCGGGAAGGACAGCGGCCCTGGGTCCCCCGGACCGAAGCGCTTCAGCACCGCCAGGAACGACGGCAGGCGGCGGGCAGAGAGGAGGTCGACCGCCTGGCGCACCACCTCGCCGTGCGCCGGTCCGACGGCGAACTGGTACTGGACGAAGCCCCTGGGGCCGTACAGCCGGTTCCAGTCGGCCACGCCGTCCAGGGGGTGGAAGAACCGCCCGAGCGGCTGGAGCTCTCCGTGGCGGCGACGCGGAGCGCGGCGGTACCAGGCCTCGTTGAACGCACGGATGGTGAGCCCGTTGAGCAGGTGGGCCGGCAGCCCTTCGGGCACGCGCAGGTGCCCGTCCTGGATGCCGGGCGGTCGGCGACCGCCCCGGCGAAGCGGGACGTCCTCCCTGCGGGCATGGTCGCCGCGGGTGAGCACGGCCCGGCCGGCCCGGCGGCCCCCGGCGGTGCAGTCCACCCACGCAACCGAGTACCGGTAGCGGTGGTCACCTTCCTCCATCGCCGCCATCACCGCGTCGAGGTCCTCGAAACGGTCGGTGTCGACCACCATCTGGTCGGTCTCCACGGGCAGCAATCGCAGCGTCGCCCGGGTGATGACGCCGGTGAGCCCCATCCCGCCGGCGGTCGCCCAGAACAGCTCGGCGTCCCGGTCCGGGGCGACCACGTGCGTGCCGCCCGGCGCCTCCAGCGTGAGCTCGGTGACGTGGCGGCAGATGCTCCCGTCCCGGTGGTGGTTCTTCCCGTGGACGTCGGCCGCCAGCGCACCCCCGATCGTCACCTGCCGCGTTCCCGGGGTCACCGGTGGGAACCACCCGCGGCCCAGGGTGTGGCGCATGACGGCGTCCAGGGAGGCGCCGGCCTCCACCTCGATCGCTCCGGCGTCCTCGTCGAGCTCCCGGATCCGGGAAAGGTGGGGAAGCTCCACCACCGTGCCGCCACCGCACTGCGCGGCGTCCCCGTAGCTTCGCCCCAGCCCGCGAGGGATGAGCCCGTGCCCGCCGGCGTCGAGGAGCGCTCGAAGGGCGGCTCCGTCCCGGGGTTGCGCCACGGTCGACCGGCTCGGCGCGGTCCGTCCCCAGCCCGAGAGGAGCGAGGGGTCAGGCACGGGTCTCGGCACCGCCGACGGCGGGCGCCTCAGGCGTAGACCCCGATGCCGACGAGGATCGCCCACACGAGGCCGATCACCTGCAGGGTGCGGTCGTGGAGGGCCAGGTCGGTCGGGGCCTCGCCGTGGCCGTCGCCGAGCAGCCGCAGCACGTAGAGGACGCCGGTGACGACGGGGGCGATGGAGAGCTCGATCCAGACGAGGTGGTCGCCCCGGTGCGAGAGGCCGGTCCGGTCGAACGCCCAGAGGCAGTACGTGGTCACCGCGCCGGCGGCGGTGAGCGTGAGCGCCGACCGCAGGAACTCGGGCGAGTACAGCGACAGGGTGTGGCGGTGCAGCGCCCGCTCGGGACCGAGGGTCTCACGCTCCCCCGTTCGCTTCCCGATCACGAGGAAGAGAGCGCCGAAGGACGTGACCAAAAGGAACCACTTCGAGAGCGGGACGTTGACCGCCACGCCGCCGGCGATCGCCCGCAGCACGAACCCTGCCGCCACGGCGGCGAGCTCGATCACGGCGAGCCGCTTGAGCCACAGGGAGTACGACAGCGTGACGACAACGTAGAGTGCCACCACCACCGTGAGCCGCCATCCGGCGAGGTACCACGCGCCGAGAAGGGCGGCCGCCGTCAGGGGCACCGCCACCCCGACGGCGAGCGCCGGGCTGACCCGCCCGGCGGCCACGGGACGATGGCGCTTCGAGGGGTGGACCCGGTCGGTCGCGGCGTCCATCACGTCGTTCAGGCAGTAGGTGGCCGAGGCGGCGGCGCAAAAGATGGCGAAGGCGCCCACCGCCTTCAGCACCAGCGACGCGTGCACGAGGGAGCCCGCGGCGCCGGGGGCGATGAACACGAGCACGTTCTTCGTCCACTGGGTGGGGCGCAACAGGCGGAAGACGTCACCGGCCCGGGACGGCGACCGGACGGCCAGCGGCTCCGGGGGCGCCACGGGCCCGGCGGCCGGCTCGGTCACCGGGCCGACATGGTGAAGAAGTCGCGTGCCCACCAGGTCTGGAAGTAGCGAGCCGTCGTGCCTGCCATCTGGGGCACGAGCAGGCTGCCGTTTGTGCCGTTCGCCAGCCCTGTCGGCGTCGACGGCTTGAAGCTCGTGAAGTTCACCCATGTGGTGTTGATGTCGAGCTCCATGGCCCGCACGCAGCCGGCGCGGGCCAGGATGTTGGCAAGGTCCGTGATGTTGAGCCCGGGACCACCCACGTAGACCAGTGCGCCGTCGGCGGTCACCCCGGCGCCGGAGCGCCAGACGTAGACGGCGTTGCCCAGCGTCGCACCCCACCGCGTGGTTGTTGTGGCTGTGAGGCCCGCCACCGGCTTGCCGTTGTTCACGAGGAGGCTGAGGTTCTGACGCACGCTGACGACGTTCGGTGACATGGTGAGCCCGTTCTGTCCCCACGCGCCGATGGTGATCGAGCCGTTCTTGTAGACGACGGCCGAGGCGGCGCCCGGGCGCAACGGGATCACCGTGCGGCCGTCGGTGTAGTAGCCGCCGTTGGCTGTGGACATGAGGAAGCCGGCGTTGAAGGCGGCGACGAGGCTCTGCGCCGCCGCGGGTTGGATCGGCGCCGTGTTCGGGTACGGGCCGCCACCAGGGATCTGGCTGCCCGAGTAGAGGGTGGCCTTGAGCAGCTTCGTGTCCATCCACGCCACGCCGACCACGTAGCTGGTGTGCACCGCGTCGGGACGCAGGGTCGTCTCGTACAAGGCGGGGATGCCCCCGACGAGGCGGCCCGCCGGCGACCAGTCACCCTCTCCGGGTAGCGGGGGCGAGGCGAACGGGGTGATGGGCGCCGGCGCGGGGAGGTGGGGGGGGCCCACGTTGACCGGGACGGTGGTGGAGCTGACCGGCTTGCGGATCGCGCCGGGGGGCGGCGCCCCGCCGACCTTGGGGGCGTGGTGCGAGTACCAGATGTTCTCGGCCCACCGGACGACGCTCGCCCCGCCGTTCTGGCGGACCCACTCCGCGGCGCGGGCGGGCAGGCTCACGCCGAGGGTGGGATTGGTCAGCGCCAGGCCGAACGAGGTCCCCGCCCAGATCAGGAAGCCGACCAGGACCAGGAGGATCGCGGCCCGGACGCGGCGGCGGAGGAGCGAGGTCTTCTTGTGCCGCCCTCGGCCACGGGAGCGCCGGTGGGTGCGGGGCAGGGTCTGCAGCGATCGCACCTGGTCGGGGCCGCCCTGGTCGGGGCCGCCTCGTGACGCGTCGCGGGACCGGTCGGGGGGTCGCTGACCGGGGGGGCGCTCGCGGGCGACCTGCCGTGCCGCGTCCGAACCCACGCGCACACGATACGCAGCCCAGATGACGGTTGCATGACGCCCTTCCCGAAAGGGACCGGCGCACGTGCGCCTCGGTCAGCGCACGTCGATCACCACCGCCGTTGCGTTGTCGGTGGTCCCGGCGCCGACGGCGATCGCGACGAGGCCGTCGGCGCAGGCCTGGGGCTCCGCCGACGCCGCCAGAGCGTCGCGCAGCGCGGCAGGCCCCTCGGGCTGGAGCAGCCCGTCCCCGTCGGCGTACAGCCCCGCCGCGTACAGCCCGTCGGTGCACAGGAGGAAGCGGTCACCGGCCTCGAGCCGCACGTGCACCTGGTCGAGCTCGACCGCCGGCGCGACGCCGAGGGCGCGCGTGAGCACGTGACGGTGCGGGTGCGAGCTGACGTCCTCCGCTCGCAGCGCCCCCGTGCGGACCAGGTCGGCGGTGACGGTGTGGTCCTCCGTGAGCTGTTCGAGCCGGTTCCCACGGAGCCGGTACAGCCGGGAGTCGCCCACATGGATCACCATCGCGGCACCGTCCTCGGTGGGCACGAAGGCGGTGAGCGTCGTCCCGATCGCGACCGCGTGCTTCCCGCCGTGGCGCCAGACGGTGTCGTTCGCCTCCAGACCGGCGGCGAGCAGCTCGGCGGTCCCCGACCCGTTGCCGACGGCGGCGGCGAGGGTGTCGAGCGCCAGGCGGCTGGCGACATCGCCCATCTCGAGGCCGCCGAGGCCGTCGGCCACCGCGTACAGGTGCTCCGAGACCACCAGCGCGTCCTCGTTGCTGGCGCGACCACCGACGTGGGTCGCCGCTCCCGCCGCGAGCATGCAGGTCATGCCGCCTCCCTTCCGTTGCTGGCCCCTTCGCTCCTGGGACCTCTCGTCCACCGCCGGGGCGGCCCCCGGGACCATCCCCAGGGCGGCGCGGGCCTCGTCCAGCGCCCGGCGACGCCCGGCCCACTCGCGGTCCAGCTGCCGGGCCCACCGGTCGAGCTGCTCCTGCTCCGGTCTCCCGATGAAGGCCGCGATGTCGCGCACCGGGACGCCGGCCTGCCGGAGGAGGGCGACAACCCGGGCGTCGTGCAGCTGGCCGGCGGCGTAGTAGCGGTACCCCGACGACGCGTCGACGGCCGCCGGCACCACCACCCCGCGCGCTGCGTACGTCCGGAGCATCTTCACCGACAGGCCGCACCGGGCCGAGAAGTCACTGATCCCGAGGAGCTCGTCCACCCCCCGAGCATGAACCCTGCCCGGCGGGAAGAGTCAAGGGGCACCGCCGGTCTGCCGCCGCCGGTCGCCGGACCCGTCAGGGAAGGTCGATGCGGAGCCCCTCGTCCGCCAGCAGCACCTCGCCCCCGTACTCCGCCTGCGCGTTCGCCCGCGACCGCTCCCGGTCGTTCCCGGGCCAGAAGTGGGTGAGCAGCAGACGGCGGGCGGCGGCCGAGCGGGCGGCGCGGCCCGCCTCCGTCGAGGTGAGCTGGAGCCCGGGCTTGCGGGCGGGCGGGGTGGTGGGCCGCTGCTCCCGGTCCGTCGCCTCGACCACGAAGAGGTCGGCGTCCCTGCCGAGCTCGGCCAGTGCCGGGCTGGGGCCCGTATCACCCGTGTAGGCGACCACGAGACCCGGGCTCGACAGCCGGACCCCCACGCTCGGGACGAAGTGGGGCAAGGCGACGCTCTCCAAGACGAACGGCCCGGCGGCGGTGGGCCCGGCGGGGAGGGGGGTGAAGTCGAAGGCAGCGTCGACGGCGGCGGCATCGCCGTCCTCGAGGGCGATCACGGCGTCCCGGACCTGCGGGGGCGCCCAGACCGCCAGCCGCTCCCACGACCGCCGGGGGTACGTCCACGCCCGGAAGAGACCGTGCAGGTCCACCGCGTGGTCCGGGTGGTGGTGCGTCACGACCACCCCGTCGAGCGCGTCCACACCCTGCGGTCCGAGGGCGTCGAGCAGGCGGGGCAAGGTGCCGTAGCCGAGGTCGAGCACGACCCGGAAGCCATCACGCTCGACGAGGAACCCGCTGCACGCGCGGTGCGGCTCCGGCCACGCCCCGCAGCTGCCGAGCACCGTGAGCCCGTCGGTCACCCGACTGTTCTACCCCCACGCTGCGCCGCCCGGCCGGCAAGAATGGCGCATGGCGCACCCCTACTGGCCCCTCTACGACCTGCGGGTCACCACGCCGTTGCTGGAGATCCGCCTGCCCACCGAGGACGAGCTCTACTGCTTGCTCGCCCTGGCCGACGCCGGCGTCCACGATCCGGCCACGATGCCGTTCAGCATCCCGTGGACCGACGTGGACCCGCCGAGGCGCCACCGGGAGTCGCTCCAGTGGTGGTGGTCGCAGCGGGCCCAGTGGCGGCCCGACGACTGGTCGTTCACGGGGGCCGTGTTCGTCGACGGCGAGCCGGTGGGCGTCCAGGACCTCGGAGCCTCGGACTTCGCCAGGCGGCGGGTCGTGTCGACCGGGTCGTGGCTCGGGCGGGCGCACCAGGGCAAGGGTCTGGGCAAGGAGATGCGGGCCGCCGTCCTCCACTTGGCGTTCGACGGGCTCGGGGCGCACGAGGCGCACACCTGCGCCTTTGCCGACAACGGCCCGTCGCTCGGGGTCACCCGCGCCCTCGGCTACGAGGAGAACGGGCACACGGTGGTGCTGCGGCGGGGCGAGCCGGCCCGCTCGATCGCCTTCTGCCTCGACCGTGCCCGGTGGTCCGCCGGCCGGCGCAGGGACATCTCGATCAGCGGCCTCGAGTCGTGCCGGGAGATGTTCGGCCTCGAGCCCTGACGGGGCCCGCCACCGGCGTCAGGCGTGCCGCTCGCCCGCGTAGGCCTCCAGCTCGTCGGCCAGCACGACGACGAACACCCGGTCGGCGTCGGTCAACGGCACGTCGCCGCGCACCACGGCGCTGAAGACCGTCGACTGGTCGTAGAGCTCCGCCAGCTCGGTGCTGCCGCAGACCACGACGAAGGCCGCCGCCAACGGGTAGAAGTCGGGCCAGTCGGCCATCGCCAGGCCCGGGGTCATCGACCCCTCCGACATGGCGACGGCAAACCGATGGAGCCGTTGCACCGTCTCGGCCGAGAGGTCGTGCTCGTCATCGAGGTACCCCCGCAGGGAACCGTCGACGGCGTCCAGGTAGGAGAGCAGGTCGGCCACGTCTTCCATCATGGCCATTGGGGCGCGGCCGTGCACATCGGGCGAGCCGGGTCCATCTTCAGCGCCTGGCCCGGGCTCCGCCGGCCGTGGCCCGCCCGGGCCGCCCGGTCCGCGTCCGGCCGGCCTGCCGTTTCACCACCTTGCTGCCGCGCGACGCCCGTTCGCGTCGCAGCGCCGCCTCCCACGCCGCCGCCCGCCGTCGGCGGGCCACCGCCACGCCCCAGGGGGCGAGCTCGACCGCGGCGAGCACCACCACCGCCACTGCGACGTAGACGAGGGTGGCGACAAGGGGGAACGACCGCACGGCCAGGCTCGGCTCGGCACCGTCCCGCAGGAGGTGCCGGAGGTGGTCGTACTCGGCGACCGCCAGCGCGTCGAGCGCCGCCGTCGCCTGGTGCTCGGTGCCTTGCGACGTGGCGACCACCACCACCCGACCCACCGAGAACACCACGGCGTCGGTGCGCCGCGTGCTCGGGGTGGTCGTGGGCGTGGTGCCGGCCGTGTAGGTGGCCCCGGTGGCCCCGGGCACCGACGGCACCTGGAGGGTGCCGGCGTAGCCGAAGCCCACGGCTGTGAAGCTGGTCCGGCCCGCGTACGAGGAGCGGGCGTCGCGGCGTGCCGCCTCGGCCTCCTTCGTCCCGGGCAGGGCGAGGACGAACAGGGCCGCCGAGGGCGTCTTGGCCGTGCTGGTCGTCCCCGTGCCCCATGTCACCGTGTACACGGCCGTCTCGGCCGGTGCGGCGGCGGCCGCCTGCTTCACGGCAGCGAGCGGGCTGGCCGAGGCGTCGGAGTGGGTCCCGCGGGGGCGACCCTGGATCCCCGGCAGGCGGTCCGTCACGGCCAGGGCCGACACCTTGGCCGGGTCCAGGTGGTGCACCGGGATCCACAGGACGTAGCCGAGGGCGGCCAGGCCGATCACGACCGTTGCGGCCACCCAGCGCCAGAGCCTGTTCGATCGCACCCCCCGATACAACTGCACCCACTTAAAGCAGCGGTAAGAGGAGCCAGGCCTGCGGGGCGCCGGTCGGGCGATCTTTCACCGACTCCCTGGCCGCCCCTCACAGGATCCACACACAAGACGCCTTGACTGTGGGGCACCGGCCGAGCGGTCAGCGCCGGAGCAGCACGACAGCACGCAGCACGACAGCAGGAAGGGCGAGGTGATCATGGGCGAGCTCAGCACAACCACGGTGCCCGGCAACGGCGCGGCCGACGTGTCGAGCGACCAGGTGACCGTCGTCCTGGACTCGTGCCACAGCGTGTGGTACTTCCAGCCCGGCCGCATGCGGTTCCGCCGGGCGCTGAAGGGGCTCGGCGAGCCCTACATCAGCACGGGGTGGCGGCCGTACTACGGGCTCCACCTGGACCAGGACTCCGACGGCTTCGTGGTCCTCTTGAACCCCCAGGGCTCGCGGCTCCTGCGGTCGTGGCGCCACGCCCCGGGCCGCGACAGCTGCGAGTTCTGCGCCGAGGAGCTGACCGAGGAGCTGATGCTGGACGAGATCCGCAGCATGGCGGGCTGAGCCCCCGGGCGGTCGGCGTGCGGCCGGCGTGCGGCCGGCCCCCCGGGCGGCCGGCCTCAACCGAGGCGGTCCCCCGGCTGCGCTCCGGTTGCGGGTTGGACCAAGAGCACCGTGTCGTCGCGGTAGGTCCCGAGCGTCAGCACCTCCGAGCGGAACGGGCCGATCTGCCGCGGCGGGAAGTTGACCACCGCCAGCACCAACCGGCCCACGAGCTCCTCCCGGCGGTAGTTCGTGATCTGGGCCGACGAGCGCCTGACCCCGACCTCCGGCCCGAAGTCGATGCGCAGCTTCCACGCCGGCTTGCGCGCCTCGGGGAACGCCGTGACCTCCACGATCCGCCCGACGCGGACGTCCACTTTGGCGAAGTCGTCCCAGGCGATCATCCTGCCCGTCTCCCCTCGAGACTCCCCTCGCACGGGCTTCCGGGGCGGGGACGGATGCGCATGCTCCTCACGCTGCCACACTGGGTACGTGGATGAGGCAACGGCAACAGGGACCAGCTTCCCGGTCGCCGAAGGCGAGATCCGGCTGGACCTGCTGGCGCCGGCCGACGAGGAGGCGTTCGTCGCCGCCGTTCGTGCCAGCCGGGACCTCCACCGATCCCTGGATCGACCTCGCCGACACGCCGGCCCGCTTCGCCTCGACGCTCGCCCGCTTCCGGGCCGAGGACCAGCACGCCTTCCTCGCTCGCCACCGCTCGTGCGACGGCCTGGTCGGGTACGTGAGCCTGAGCAACATCGTGCGGGGCGGCTTCCAGTCGGCGTACCTCGGCTACGGCGCCTTCGTGGGGCACGAGGGACGCGGCCTCATGACGTCGGCGCTGCGGGCGGCGGTGCGGGTCGCCTTCTTCGGGCTCGGCCTCCACCGGGTGGAGGCCAACATCCAGCCCGCCAACGAGCGCTCCCTCGCCCTTGCCCGGCGGGTGGGCTTCCAACGGGAGGGCTATTCGCCCCGCTACCTCATGGTGGACGGGGACTGGCGCGACCACGAGCGGTGGGCGCTCAGTGTCGAGGAGCTCACGGGCTCCGAACGCTGAGCGACCGCCGGCGCGACGAAGCCCCCGTCCCGGGGGGCCTCGTCGCATTGTGACTGACGTCCGGCGTTCCGGACATCCCACTTCTACCACTCTTGCCGTCGTTCCATGCCGCGCCCCGGGCATGGCGCCGCTGGCGGGCGATGCGCCCCGATTCCCGGGGTGGCGGGCCCGCCTGCATTGGCGATTGCCAGCGGCCTCGTCGCCGGCGCCATGCGGTGGAGACCGCCTGGGATCCCCGAGGACGATCGCAGGCTCGCCCGCGGGTAGCGCCGGGGTGTCCACCGCTTTTTCCACCTCGGATAGCACTGAAATCACGGCGGGCGATGGGGCATGGTCGGAGCGTGGTGGTTGCCCGAGGACGCTCCGTCCACGGGAGTGAATGGCGCCGGTGCCGGGCGCCGGCATCCACGGCACCGCGCCGGGGGACGTGTGCGCTGGCCGCACAGCCGCCGGTCGTGTCCTCCATCTCCGGCCAGCGCACCTTCATCCCCCGCCGGACCGCTCGATCGGCCCCCGGGTCCTGCGACGTGCCGAGGGGTGCAGGAGGGGGCGAGCTCGCAAGGTGTGACGCCAAGAACGCCAACGCCGCCATGGCGGAGCCACGGGCCTGTCGCCCGCACCGCCACCCCCGCCCCGGTGCCGGCACCGGGGCGGCCGACCGGGCAACGCCGGGAATGAAGTTGCAGATAAGAAGCGCCTACAGGATCGACACGCTGAATGCCGGTAGACGGAAGGGGCCGTCTTCCGTCGCTTCATCTCTGGTGTTCCCCGATAGGGGCCGGAGCGACATGGGTACATCCTCGTGTACAGTTATTCGCTATGGCGACTACTGCTGCAAGCAAGAGGCGTGCCCGCCGACCCGGGCCTATGTCGGACTCCCACAAGGCCGCGTTGGCAAAGGGGCGCGAAGAGGGTCGCATCGTTCGTGCCTATCTCGAGGCCCTCGAGACCACCAAACCGAGGCGTGGCCGCAAGCGGACGGTCGATTCCATCCGCAAGAAGCTGTCGGCGATCGAAAAGGAGCTGGCGTCGGCCAGCCCGCTGAACCGTCTCCATCTGGTCCAGGAGCAGCGGGACCTCGAGGCTGAGCTGGCGCACTCGGGCCAGTCCGTCGACGTGGCGACCCTCGAGAAGGAGTTCATCCGGGTGGCCAAGGACTACAGCACCCGCAAGGGGCTCTCGTACTCCGCCTGGCGGGCCGTGGGCGTGAGCGCCCAGGTGCTCGAGAAGGCCGGCATCCCGCGCACCAGGAGCTGACCGGCTGACGGGGTCGGGGCCGGGGCCGGAGCCGGGGCCGGAGCCGGCGGGAGCGACGGCGGGTACGGGGCCGGAACCGCGGGTGCGGTACGGGTACGGGTGCGGGTTCTATCGGAAGTCGCGGGAGCCGGGCACCGGGCCGAGGGCCAGCGGCTCGAAACGCTCAGCGGTCACGTTCACCACGCCCTGCGCCCGCTCCATCCGTCCCGTGACCACCAGGGCGGGTGACGTCCGGGCCACGGCTCGCCAGCGCACCCATGCCCCCCGGGAGCACACGACGTTGAGCATCCCGGTCTCGTCCTCCAGGTTCAAGAACACGGCGCCGCGTGCCGTCTCGGGCTGCTGGCGGTGGGTCACCACCCCGGCCACCACCACCCGGCCGGCAGGGCCGGCCACCACGTCGGCGATGGTCGACACGCCGCGGGACGCCAGCTGGGAGCGGGCGAGCTCCATGGCGGTGCGGTCGGGCGTCACCCCGAGCGACCACAGGTCGTCGCTGACCTCCTCGAGGGCCTGACGGGCGGGCAGGGGTGGGGGGACCGCCCCGGTGACGATGCCCGGCAGCCGGCCCGGCGTGGCCTGCGCCGCCGCCCCGGCCGCCCACACCAACGCTCTGCGATCCGCCGGCGCCCCACCGGCTGGTACCCCACCGGCCGGCGCCCCACCGGCCGGCCCCGACACACCCAGCCCGTCGAGCGCCCCCGCCAGGGCGAGGGCCTCCAGCTGGGGGCGGGCGAGGCCGCCCCGGCGGACCAGGTCCTCCTGGCTGGTCCACGGCTGGCCGACGGCCAGGCGCTCGGCCGTCTCCTTGCCGATCGAGCGCACCGACTCGAGCCCGAGGCGGACGGCCCGCGACCCGGCGGGGGCGGCGCCGGCCCGGCTGGCGTTGACGTGCGGCCGGTGCACGCCGATCCCGTGCCGCTTGGCGTCGGCCAGGAGGCTCTGCGGCGACCAGAACCCCATCGGCTGGGCGTTCAACAGCCCGGCGGTGAAGGCGGCCGGGTAGTGCAGCTTCATCCACGCCGAGGAGTAGACGAGCGAGGCGAACGACAGCGAGTGGCTCTCGGGGAAGCCGAAGTTGGCGAAGGCCGAGAGGCTCTCGAACACCTTCTGGGCCACCTCGTCGGGCACGCCCCGGGCGGCCATGCCGTCGAACAGGCGGTCCCGCAGCGCCCCCATCCGCTCGTCGGAGCGCTTGTGGCTCATGGCCTGGCGCAGCTCGTCGGCGTCGGCAGGGGTGAACCCGGCCACGTCGACGGCGATCTGCATCAGCTGCTCCTGGAACAGGGGGACCCCGAGCGTCCGCTCCAGGGCCGGCTCGAGCAGGGGGTGCAGGTAGGTGACGGGCTCCTCGCCCCGGCGGCGGCGGAGATAGGGGTGCACGGCGTGGCCCTGGATGGGGCCGGGCCGGATGAGGGCCACCTCGATGGCCAGGTCGTAGAAGGTGCGGGGCTCCATCCGGGGCAGGGTCCCCATCTGGGCCCTGCTCTCCACCTGGAAGACCCCGACGGTGTCGGCCCGGCACAGCAGGTCGTAGACGGCGTCCTCCTGGGGGAGGGCGGCCAGGTCCAGCTCGACCCCGTGGTGCTCGGCCACCAGGTCGACCATGTGGTGGAGCGCCTCGAGCATGCCCAGGCCCAGCAGGTCGAACTTGACCAACCCCGCCGCCGCGCAATCGTCCTTGTCCCACTGCAGGACCGTCCGCCCGGGCATCCGGGCCGGCTCGACCGGGCAGACGTCCACGACCGGCCGGTCGCAGATGACCATCCCGCCGGAGTGGATGCCGAGGTGCCGGGGGGAGTCCAGCGCGGCCGCGGCCAGGTCCCGCACGAGAGGCGGGACGTCGGCGCGCGCCGCCAACGGGTCGCCCCGGTCGGTCAGCTTGGCCCAGCGGTCGACGTCGGCGGCGTCGTGGCCCAGGGCCTTGCCCATGTCGCGCAGGGCCGAGCGGGGGCGGTAGGTGATGACGTTCGCCACCTGGGCGGCGTGCCGGCGGCCGTAGCGCTCGTAGACGTACTGGATGATCTCCTCGCGCCGGGTGGACTCGATGTCGAGGTCGATGTCGGGCGGCCCGTCGCGCGCCGGCGAGAGGAACCGCTCGAAGAGGAGGCCGAGGGACACCGCGTCCACCAGGGTGATGCCCAGCACGTAGCAGACGGCCGAGGTGGCGGCCGACCCGCGCCCCTGGCAGAAGACCCCGGTGCGCCGGCACTGTTCGACGATGTCCCACACGGTGAGGAAGTAGCCGGCGTAGCCGAGCCGCCCGATGACGTCCAGCTCGTGGTCGAGCCGCGCCCACGCCCCCGGCACCCGCTCGGCCGCCCGGGGGCCGTAGCGGCGGGCGGCCCCCTCCTCCACCAGGTGCCGCAGGAAGCTCTGCTCGGTGTGGCCGGGCGGCACCGGGAAGTCCGGCAGCCGCGGCGCCACCAGCCGCAGGTCGAAGGCGCACGCCTCGCCGATCGCCGCCGCCTCCTCCACCGCCCCGGGCCAGCGGGAGAAGCGCCGGGCCTGCTCGCCCGGCCCGCGCAGGCAGGCCGCGGCCGACGCCGGCAACCACCCGCAGAGCTGGTCGAGAGGTCGACGGGCCCGGACCGCGGCCAGGGCCGTCGCCAGGGGGAACCGGGCCGGGACGGCGTAGTGGACGTTGTTGGTGGCCACGAGGGCGGTGCCGGCCTGGACGGCCAGATGGGCCAGGGCGTCGTTGCGGGTGGAGTCCAGCGGGCTCCCGTGGTCCCACAGCTCCACCGCCACGTCGTCCCGGCCGAACGCCGCCACGAGCTCACCCAGCCGCCGGGCGGCCGCCCGGGGGCCCTCGTCCATCAGCGCGGCGGCCACCGTCCCCTTGCGGCACCCGGTCAGGACCAGCCACCGCCCGCCGTGGGCGCCGGCAAGGGCCTCGAGGGTCACCACCGGCCGGCCCTTCTCGCCCCCGGCCAGCTGGGCGTCGGCGATGGTGCGGCTGAGGCGGGCGTACCCCTCGGGGTCGCGGGCCAGCACCACCAGGTGGTGGCCGCCGGGGTCGGGGTCGCCCGTCCGGGCGGCGGCCGGGGCCAGGCTGAGCTCGGCCCCGAAGACGGTCGGCACGCCCAGCCGGCGCGCCGCCTCGCTGAAGCGGACCACGCCGTAGAGCCCGTCGTGGTCGGTGAGGGCGAGGGCGGAGAGGCCGAGCCGGGCGGCTTCGGCCACCAGCTCCTCGGGGTGCGAGGCGCCGTCGAGGAAGGAGAAGTTGGAGTGGCAGTGGAGCTCGGCGTACGGCATCTCAGTCGTAGGCGGCCTCCACCCGCCACCGGCCACGCTCGACCACGAGGAGGTAGGCCCGGCCCTCGCTGCCGCCCGCCAGCACCTGCAGGCGGGCGGCACGGCGACGGCCCCGGGACCACCACCGTTCCTCCACCGGCCACGGGGCGCTCCACCCGGTCACCGGCATCCAGGGTCCGCCGCCGACGGAGAGCCGGGCCGGGCGGCCCGTGAGCAGCCCGCGGGCGGTCACGGCCACCGGAGCGCCGTCGCCGTCGGCCACCTCGGCCGCGCCGGCCCGCTCGCCCGTCCCCCCGGCGGCCACCCGGGCCGGCGCGGGCGGGGGGAGGCGGCCGGGCCAGGGCGGCTCGGATGCCCGCCCCCCTCTGGCCTGGGCCCGGCCGTGCAGGCCCCGGTCGTCCTCTGCCGAGGTGCCGGCCGGGCGCCAGGGGACGAGGCGGCACCGGTCGGCCGGCCCCCGACCGCCTTCCAGCACGGGCACCACCACCGCCTCGGGGCCGAGCCTGCGCTGCAGGTCGGTCAGCACCTCGGCCGCCCGCTCGTCGGCGGCGCTCGCCCCACCCCAGAAGCCGGGCTGGTGCTCGGTGAGCGCCAGGTCGCGGCCGAGGGCGGCAAGCAGATGGCGGCTCGTGCCCGGGACCCGCCAGCCGGGAAGCTCGCCGTCGAGCCCCCGGGCCACCCGGTGGCAGCGGGCGCCGGCCGCGCCGAACCGGGCCAGCACGTCGGGAGCGGGGAGGGCGGCAAACCGGCCGAGCGTCGTCAGCCCCAGGCGGACCAGCACGTCGGCCAGGTCCGGATCGCCCAGCACGTCCACCGGCCACGGCGCCAGGAACCGCTCCGTCTCCCCCACGGCCACGACCGTCCCCGCCCGGGCGGCCAGGGTGGCGGCAAAGAGCCCGTCGGCCACGCCGAGCCGGACCGGGGGGACGGGCGGGACCGGCGGGACCGGGGGAGCGCCGTCCCCTGCGCCCACGGCCGTCCCCTCCCCCGCGAGCGCTGGTCCGGCCGCCATCACCGTCGTCACGACCTCCGCCACCCGTGCCAGCACGGCGCCCTCGCTGCCGAAGTAGCGGGTGGGCCCCTTGATGGGCAGGGTGCAGACGCCGGGACGGACGGGGTCGATCCACGGGCACACCTCGGCCAGGGCGTCGACCACCCGGGCGAAGAGCCGCAGGCGGCGGCCGCCCTCGTCGCCGCCGGCGCCCGGCTCCACCGCCGGCACCGTGAGCGCGGGGCACTCCACGAGGAGGAGGCGCGGCAGGGCCGTCACGCCGCCGCCACCTTCCCCGTGGCCGTCGGGAGCCACAGCTCCCGGCGCACCGGCCGGACGGCCGCGCCGCGCCCCCGGGCGACCACCGTGACCCGGCGTGCCTGGAGCCGCCCGGCACCCTCGGCCAGACCGTGCCAGCTGGAACGTTCGACCACGAGCTCGTGGTCGGCGGACCAGGGCCCCACCACCACGAGGACGGCCCCGCGGTCCCGGGCCCGTGCCGCCAGCGTCCGCACCGCCGCGGGCCGAGGATGCGGGGGCGGGGCCACCACCACCAGGTCGACGCCGTCGATCAGCACGCCGGTGGCGAGCGCCCAGTGGGCGGGGCCGGACCGGACCACCGCCAGGCGGTCCAGGTCCAGGCCGAACCCGGCGGCGGCGAGCGGCCCCACGTCGTCCATCCCCACCACCGCGCACCAGGACCCTGCGGCCGACGGGCCGGCGGCCAGGGCCAGGGCCAGGCTCAGCGCCCCGCCGTGCGGCCCGGCGCCGCACCGCACGGACGTGCCACGCCGGAGCCCGCCGTCGGGCAGCAACGAGGCCAGGGGGGCGAGGACGGGCAACAGCCGCGTCCGGCTCGGGGCGGTCGGCCGGACCCGCTCGGCCAGCAGCTTGACCCGCTCTGTATCGAACATACGTTCGCCACGATAGCCCTGGGCGCCGTCGCTGTCTCCCGGCCGCGGCGGGGGCCTGGCGGGGCCCGGCGGCGGGCTTCCCCGCCCCAGCGGAGGACCCGGGCTACCGTCGCGACACGATGGCGACACCGTCCCCGGCGCAGCCGCCCCCGGCCACAGCCCCCCGGCAGCCGCCCGACGACTCGGCGCCGGCCGACCACAGCCGTGCCCGGGTCAACCACGTGCCGCCCACCCTCGCCGTCCTCGCCGCCCTCGGCCTCTACCTCATCCTCCCCGACCAGTTGGCCATCGGGCCCCGCTGGCTGATCCCGGTGCTCGAGGCGTCCCTCGTCGTGCTGCTCAACCTGGTGCGCGCCTACCGCCGGCGGTTCGAAGAGCGCGACGTCCGCTTCCTGGCGATCGGCGTGGCGGCGCTCTTGAACGTGGCCAACATGGTGTCGGTCGGCCTCCTGGTCGACTCCCTGCTCTACGGCGGCCTGGCCAAGGGACGGCCGCTCCTCTACGGCGCCGTCTCGGTGTGGTTGACCAACATCATCGTCTACGCCTTGTGGTTCTGGCAGCTCGACCGGGGCGGCCCGGTGGCGCGGGCACGAGGCCAGGAGCGGCAGCCGGACTTCCAGTTCCCCCAGATGGTGGGTGGACAGACAACCGCCGTCGGCTGGACGCCGGGGTTCGTCGACTACCTCTACGTCGCGCTCACCAACGCCGCCGCCTTCAGCCCGACCGACACCATGCCGCTCACCCAGGCGGCCAAGGCCCTCATGGGCGCGGAGTCCCTCGTGTCCATCGTGACCGTCGGGATCGTGATCGGCCGGGCCGTCAACATCCTCTGACCCGGGCCCGGTGACGGGCCGCCCGCGCCGGGCACTCGGACGGCGTGCCGGACGACGGATCCTCGTGCCGGCGGGCGCCCCGTAACCTTGACCGCCATGGTCCGGCCGGGATCCTCGGCACCGGCGTCCGCGCCGGGCGCGCGTCCCGGGGCCGGGCTGGCCGCCTGCACGGGCGCCGGGGGTGGCCGGGGCGGCGGCGGTCCGGCCGGGGTCGTCGACGGCTCGCCCACCGCCACGCAGCCCGCCGCCACGCAGCCGACAGCCACCCAGCCGACAGCCACGCACCCGACAGCCGCCGCCGAAGGCGGTGCGGGAGCGGGCGGGAGCCCGCCGCGCCGACGTGCCTGGCAGGTGGCGGCGGCCTACGCCCTCTACCAGGCGCTGGCCCTCGCCGCCTGGTGGCACCTGCTCGCCGCCGGGGTCGCCTCCTCGCTCCCCGCAGGCTCGGCCGACCCGGGGCAGGAAGCGTGGTTCCTCGCGTGGCTCCCCCATGCCCTGGGATCGGGCGCCGACCCCTTCCTGACCCACGCCGTCTTCGCCCCGGCCGGCGCCAACCTCCTGGCCAACACCTCGACCGACCTGATCGGCCTCCTCCTTGCGCCGGTCACGGTCACCGCCGGGCCGGTCGCCGCCCTCGGCGTGGCCGCCCTCCTCGGGCCGGCCCTGAGCGCCACCGCCGCCTTCGTGCTGTGCCGGCGGTACGTGCGCTGGCAGCCCGCCGCCTTCGTGGGCGCCCTCTGCTACGGCTTCGGTCCGTTCCTCGCCACCGACCTCCGGTACGGCCACGTGGACCTCACGTGGCTGGCCGTGCCGCCGCTCGTGCTCGCCTGCCTCGACGAGCTGCTGGTGCGGCGCCGCCGCCGTCCCGTGCCGGTGGGCGTCGCCCTCGGCGTGCTGGTGGTCGTCCAGTTCTTCATCTCGACCGAGCTGCTGGCCATCACCGCCCTCATGGTGCTGGCCACGGTGGTGATGGCCGGGGTGGCGCAGCCCCGGGCGGTCCGGGGTGCGCTGGCCCACGCCTGGACCGGGCTGGCGTCGGCGACGGCCGTGGCCGTCGCCGCCCTGGCGTACCCGCTGGCGGTGGTGGTCACGGGGCCGCGGCACACCACGGGCCCGGTCTGGCCGCACATCGGGGACATCGCCACGAGCCTTGCTGCCGCGGTGCAACCACATGGCGAGCTCGCCGGCGTCTCCTTCGTCTCCGGCGGGAACGGCGGCTACCTCGGCGTGGCCCTCCTCGTCGTGCTGGCGGCCGGGGCGGTGCTCTCCTGGCGCTCGGTCGCGCTGCGCATGGCCCTCGGGCTCATGGTGGTCGCCTTTGTCGCCTCCCTCGGCTACCGGCTCCACGTCGGGAGGTCCGGCCTCGGGGTGCCGCTCCCTGCCGCGGTGCTGGGTCACGTGCCGCTGCTCGAGTCGATCGTGCCCGAGCGCTTTGCCGCCATGGTCGACCTCTTCGCCGGCGTGGCCCTGGCGCTGGTGGTGGACCGGGTCCGGTCCGGCGCCGTCGCAGGTGCGGGCCGGGGGGGCCGGGCCCCGGTCGCCCCGCTGGCACGCCTCCCGGTGCGGAGCCGGGCGAGAGCGGCCGCCGCGGCCGCCGTCGCCGTGGTGGCGCTGGCGCCACTGGCCGTGCTCCCCCGGTGGCCCTACCCCGTGACCCGGGTCCACCAGCCGCCGGTGCTGGCCGCGGTCGCCCGGTCGGCCGTCGGGCGGGATCCCGTCGTCGTGGTCTACCCCGACACATCCTCGGCCGTGTCCGACGAGATGGTGTGGCAGGCGGAGGACGGCTTCGCCTTCCGGCTGGCCGACGGGTACGCCATCGTGCCGGGGCCCGGCGGCCGGGCGGTGGAGGCGCCGCAGACCAACGCGCTGTGGCTCGTGCTGGCGGCCGCCAGCGTCCACCGCCTCGCCCTGCCCCTGTCGGCGAGCACCCGCGCCGCGGTGCGCCAGGACCTGCGGGCGGTGCACGCCTCGGCCGTGGTCCTCCTGCCGGGCGCCGCCAACGGCGCCGCACTGCGCCGGGCCCTCACCGCGGTGCTCGGCACCCCGGCCCACCGGGCGACAGGCTGGGTGTGGCCGCTCGGAGGGTGAACGGCAGGCCGCAGGGGCCGGTGAGCAGGGAGTTCGGGCAGCGCCGGGCGACCATCCAGCACGCGCCATGCTCAGTTGCGTAGCCTGCGGGCCAATGGCCGTCGAGCCGACCCACGCGGTGACCGACCGGGTGCCGGGGTCCGAGTGATCAAGTACATCGGTTCGAAGCGTCGGCTGGTGCCGGTGCTCGACGCCATCGCCACCGCCAGCGGAGCCCGCAGCGCACTGGACCTCTTCACCGGGACCACCCGCGTGGCCCAGGCCTTCAAGCGCCGCGGGATCGCCGTCACCGCCACGGACGCCGCCCGGTACTCCCACGTGTTCGCCCGCTGCTACGTCGAGACCGACGCCCGTGCCGTCACACCGCGCGAGCTGGGCGACGCCCTGGCCCGCCTCAACCGGCTGCCGGGCGTGGACGGCTACGTGACCGAGACGTTCTGCCAGCGCGCCCGGTTCTTCCAGCCCTTCAACGGCCGGAGGATCGACGCCGTCCGCCAGGCCATCGCCGCCGACTACGCCGGCACCCCGTTGGAGCCGATCCTCCTCACGAGCCTCATCGAGGCGGCCGACCGGGTGGACTCCACGATCGGGGTCCAGATGGCCTACGTGAAGGAATGGGCCCAGCGCTCGTACCGCCCGCTCGAGCTGCGCTGCCCCGAGCTCCTGGCCGGGAGCGGCAGGGCGCTCCGGGGCGACGCCCCCACCCTGGCCGCGTCGCTCGGCCCGTTCGACCTCGCCTACCTGGACCCCCCGTACAACCAGCACCGCTACTTCACCAACTACCACGTCTGGGAGACGCTGGTGGCCTGGGACGCACCGGAGCACTACGGCGTGGCGTGCAAGCGGCTCGACGCCCGGGACCCCACCACGAAGAGCGCCTTCAACTCGAAGAAGACCATGCCGGCGGCCCTGGCCGCCACCGCGGCCGCCGTCGACTGCCGACTGCTCGTCCTGTCCTACAACGACGAGTCCTGGGTGAGCGTGGAGGAGCTCGAGACCATGTGCTCCCACCACGCCGAGGTGGCCACGCTCGCCTTCGACTCGACCCGCTACGTGGGGGCGCGGCTCGGCATCCACAACCCGGCGGGGGTGAAGGTCGGCTCGGTGTCGCACCTGCGAAACCGCGAGTACCTGGTGCTCGCCGGGACCGTCACAGCCGTCCGGACCGCGGTCACGGCGGCCATGGCGGCGCACCCGGGGGCCCGCCGGGCGGCGCGGCACGAGGCCCGATCGCGGGTGCGCCGCGAGGCCGGCCCGGCCCGTCGTGCCTGATCTGGCCCGCATGGTCACACCTGGTCGTGCGCGGTCTCGGCGACGGCACGGCGGCGCAGGAGCGGTCGTCAGCCCGGCGGCCGGCGAACCATCCGAGCTCGAGCGGCGCGCAGGCGGGCCATCGCGGCGCGCTTGGCCCGGATCACCTGGACTTCCCGTGCGCTGACCTCGAGCACGTGCTTCCTCGGCCCGTCGTCCGCGTCCGGTGCGACCGGCGCGTCGAGGTTGCCGTCGGCTTCCAAGGCGGAGAGCGCCCCTCGGCGCAACGCCGCTCGCCGTTCGGCGCCGGCGTGGCGGGGCAGCCGCTGCAGGACGGCGATGAACTCGAGCTCGTCGCGTGGCGTGGGCAGCACCCGCTCGACCGCGAAGTCGCAGAGGTCGAGCTCGCTCAGGTCTCCGAGCTGTGCGACGAACTCCGCGGGAGAGAACACCCAGACGTGGCAGTCCACGTAGTCGCCTCGAAGTGCCCGCTCGCGCATCGCCACCGCGTCCTCCTTCGCGAACGCCCGAGGCAGCTCCGCCGCCTCGGCGCCAGCCCACAGCGCGGCGGCGGAAACGTGCACCACGGAGCGGTAGTGGTCGTAGACCGCCCGCTCGGAGGGAACGGTGTCGCGCGACGAATGGGCCTGGAGCACCTGGCCCACGGTGGTCGCTGGTCGCATGGCGTCAAAGGTGTAGCGGCGATCGGGAACCACCAGCATCAGCCGGCCACCGTCCTCCAGGACCGCCGCCACGTCGGCCAACCAGCCCACCAGGTCGGGAACGTGCTCGACGACGTGCGACGCGATGACCCAGCGGTACGGGGCGGCGACGGAGACGGCCTCGGCCAACGTGCGCATCCCGTCTGCACCTTGGAGGGAGAAGTCGACGTCGACAATCTGTTCCTGCACCACGGCGGGATCGCCGCCGTAGTGCTGGCGGAGATGCTCCGTGTCCAGGACGTCGACATAGCGCACGTCGTACGGCGGCCTCGTGCCGATGGGGGAATCGAGCGGTCCGATCTCGAGGCCGGTGCCCTCGCTGAGGTCGACCAGAGCTTCCAGCCGTTGCCGGCGAAGCGCCACATGGGGTTGCGGGGGGAGGGGCGCTCTTCCCTGCATCGCCGAAACGTATCGCAGGGAGAAGACGACAACTGGGGGGGGCGCCAGACGTTTCCGCGGAAACGCCTCCCGGGCCCGGCCGCCTCGCTCCTCGCGGGACGTTTCCGCGGGAACGCCGCCGTCGCCCGCCGGCCCGTCGTAGGGTGCACCACGTGGCCCGGCGACTCGGCATCACCGTCCCCTTCCCCGACGCTTCGCTGGCCGGGCACCGGCAGTGGTACGCCGACCTGGCCGCCGCCGGCTACAGCGACGTGTGGTCGGCCGAGGTGGACGGCGCCGACGGGTTCACGCCCCTTGCCCTGGCGGCGGCCTGGCAGCCCGACCTCCGACTGGGCATCGCCATCGCGCCGGCCTTCACCCGAGGGCCGGCGCTCCTGGCCCAGACGGTCGCCGCCATGGCCGAGGCCGCGCCCGGACGGTTCGCCTTCGGGCTCGGCAGCTCATCCGACGTCATCGTGGAGCGCTGGAACGGCATCGCGTTCGACCGGCCCTACGCCCGGGTCCGCGACACCCTGCGATTCCTGCGGGCGGCGCTCGCCGGGGAGAAGGTCAGGACGGCCTACGAGACCTTCTCGGTCGAGGGGTTCCGCCTGGCGCGGCCGGTCGCCGACCCGCCGCCCCTCTACCTGGCCGCCCTGCGCCCGGGGATGCTGCGGCTGGCCGGGAGGGAAGCCGACGGCGTGATCCTCAATTGGCTGGCGGCCGACGACGTGCCCGTGTCCCTGGCCGAGGTGCACGCCGGCGCGGCGCGCCGCCGGGAGGAGTCGGCCACAGCCGCGGGGCCGGCGGGGCCGGCGGGGCTGGCGGGGCCGGCGGGACCGGCGGGGCCGGCGGGACCGGCGGGGCAGGAGGTCGTGGCCCGGATCTTCGTCGTGCCCGAGCCCGATCCCGAGGTGGCCCGGGGCGTGGCCCGGCGCATGATCGCCGCCTACCTGACCGTCCCCGCCTACGCCGCCTTCCACCGCTGGCTGGGCCGCGCCCCCCGGCTGGACGCCATGTGGCGCGCCTGGGCGGCGGGCGACCGCGCGGGCGCGCTGGCCGCGATCCCCGACGACGTGGTGGACGCGCTGGTCGTGCACGGCGACGTGGCGGCGTGCCGGGACCACGTGGCCCGCTACGTGGCCAACGGCGTCACGGTGCCCGTGCTGGCGGTGGTGACGGCCGGGGCCGGCCTCCGGGAGCCGGTCCTGAGCCTGGCCGGAGGACGCTGACCCCGTGACCACGGACTTCCGCACCGCCTCCGTCAGCGAGCTGGCGGCGGACGTCCGCCGCGGGGCGACCTCGGCCCGGGAGCTGGCGCAGCATGCGCTGGCGCGGATCGAAAGGCTCAACCCGTCGGTGAACGCCTTCGTCGCCGTCGACGGTGACCGGGCCCTCGAGCAGGCGGCGGCCGTCGACCAGCTGGTGGCCACCGGCGGCGACCCCGGCCCCCTGGCCGGCGTGCCCATCGGCGTGAAGGACGGCGAGGCGGCCGCCGGCTACCGGACCACCTACGGCTCGGCCCTCTGGTCGGACGCGCCGGCGGCAGTCCACGACTCGGTGCTCGTCGCCCGGCTGCGAGCCGCCGGGGCGGTGGTCGTGGGCAAGACCAACCTCCCCGAGCTGGCCTGGACCGGCCACACCCACAACGCGCTGTTCGGCCTCACCCGGAACCCCTGGCGCCTCGACCACTCGGCCGGCGGCTCCTCCGGCGGGTCGGCGGCTGCCGTCGCCGCCGGGATGGTGCCGCTGGCGACCGGGAGCGACGGCGGGGGCTCCATCCGCATCCCCTCCGCCTGCTGCGGGCTGTCGGGGATGAAGCCTTCGCACGGCCGGGTGCCCGCCGGCGGCTCGGAGGGAGCCGGATGGCTGGGCCTGTCGTCCAAGGGGGTGCTCGGGCGCCGGATCGCCGACATCGTGGTGGCGCTGGACGCCGTCGTCGGGCCGGACGCCACCGACCTCCGCTCCCTGCCCCGGCCCGAGGCCAACTGGCGCGATGCGCTGACACAGCCGCACGTCCCCGCCCGCGTGGCCTGGTCCCCGGCGCTCGGCTACACCGAGGTGGACGCCGAGGTGCTGTCGGTGGCCGAGCGGGCGGTGGCCGCCCTGGACGACCTGGGCGCCGAGATCGTGGAGGTCCCCCGCGTCTTCGACGAGGACCCCCTCGACGACTGGCTGACCATCGTCGGCGCCCGGCTCCTGCACACCCTGGCCCCGTTCCGGGACCGCTGGGACCAGGTCACACCCGTGCTGGTGTCCCTGGCCAGGGGAGCCGAGGCGGTGCCCGCCACCCGCCTGGTGGCTGCGCTCGACCGCTGCCACGAGCTCAACGTGCGCCTCGTCTCGCTCTTCCGCGACGTGCGGCTCCTCGTCACGCCGACGACGGCCGGCCTGCCTCCGCCCAACGAGCTCGGAGGGCGCGGCATCGTGAACGGCGTCGTGGACCCCAACTGGGTGCGCCTCACCTACCCCTTCAACATGACCCGCTCGCCTGCCGCCACCGTCTGCGCCGGGCTCGGGCCCTCGGGGCTCCCCGTCGGGGTGCAGCTGGTCGGCCCCCAACACGCCGACCTGGTGGTGCTGCGCTCGGCGGCCGCCCTCGAGGAGGCGATCGGCTTCGACGCGCTGGCCCCGGTGTAGGGCGGGCGGCGCCGTGCCCGAGCTCCCCCAGATGCAGGCGCTGGCCGAGCGCCTGGCCGAGGCGCTCGGCGGCCGGACGCTCCAGCGGGCGGACCTCCTCGGCTTCGCCAGCCTGAAGACGGCGGACCCCGCCCCCGGCACGCTGCTCGGGCGCACGGTGGAGCGGGTGGACCGCCGGGGCAAGTACCTGCTCTTGGTGCTCGACAGCGGCGCCCGGGTGGCCGTCCACCTCTCCCAGGGCGGCCGGATGGACCTGGAGGACCCGCCCAAGCAGACCCGGCCCCGGGGGGCGCTGGTCCGGTTCGTCTTCGGCCCCGAGCCGGCCCGGGGCCTCCTCCTGCGCGAGCACGGCACCCAGCGCAAGGCCGGGTGGTGGGTGCTCGCCCCCGGCGACGACGGGCCGCTGGCCACGCTCGGGCCCGAGCCGTTCAGCGAGGAGTTCGCCGCGCTCGTGCGTACCGACCGCACGTCCCGGCGCGTCTACACCTGGCTCCGGGACCAGCACGTGGTGGCCGGGATCGGCCGGGGCTACACCGACGACGCGCTGAACCGTGCCCAGCTGTCCCCGTTCGCCACGATGGCGGCGCTCGACGCCGACGGGCGCGAGCGCCTCCTCGCAGCGGTGCGGGCGGTGCTCTCCGAAGGCCTCGCGGTCGAGCGCGAGCGGACCGGCGCCCTCTCCGAGGGCAAGTTGGGCGAGCGCTTCGCCGTGCACGGAAAGGTCGGCCAGCCGTGCCCGCGCTGCGGGACGCCGCTCCGGCGCGTCTCCTTCGACTCCTACGAGCTCGTGTACTGCACCTGCCAGACGGGCGGGAAGCCCCTGGCCGACCGGCGGATGTCCCGGCTCCTGCGCTGAGCCCGCGAACCGGCGGCGCCGGCCGGGCGGCGCGCCGGCCGTCAGCGGCCGTCAGCGGCCGTCAGCGGCCGTCAGCGGCCGTCAGCGGCCGAGCGCCTCCACCGCCCCGTGCGCCGTCGCCACCACCACGAGCCCGGCGGCGGAGGCGGGCGTGGCGAAGGTGGCCACCCGTCCCACCGCGGCCGACTGCTCGACGGCGCCCGAGACCGGGTCGAGGGCCTGGAGGCGGCCGCCGGGATAGGAGAGCGCCCACAGCGAGCCGGCGGCGAGGACCGGGCTGCTGTTCACCGACCCCGCCTTCCAGCCAAGCCGGTCGGTGGCGAGGTGCACCTCCTGGATGCCGCCGCCGCGGCACGGCACGTACACCGCGTCGGTGGCCGGGTCGAAGGCCAGCCGGCCGTCGGGGTTGCTACCGCACACGCCGGGGACCCGCGCCACGAGGCGGAGGCCGGACTGGTCGAGCAGGTACCCGATGTCGGTCTTGCCCACCACAAAGAGCCTGCCGCCGGGGAGGAGCAGCGGACCGCCCGTGCCGAAGTCCTCGTCGCCCACCGCCGCCCGGTCCCGGAAGGACGCCAGGGGGCGCAGGCTCGGCGACAGCTTCACGACGCTCTCGTAGTACCCCGCCGCGCCCTGGGCGTTCTGGTTGCCCGTGGCGACGTAGACGTCGCCGGCCGCGCTCACCGACGGGGGGGCGCCGCCCTGCCAGACCGCGCCGCCGCTCCCGCCCGGGGTGGTGTCGAACTGCACGTTGGCGACGCCGGCGGCGGTGGACACCCCGACCACCCACCCGTGGTAGAAGCCGCAGTCCCCGTCCTGGCCGCCGAACCCCACCACCACGCGGCTCCCGTCGAGCGCCAGGCCGGCCCGCTGGAGGAGGTGCACCTGGGAGATGCCGGCACCCACCGGGTCGGCGTCGGCCGTCCGGACCACCTTCCCGGTCGCCACGGCCAGGCCGACCAGCTCCCGCCGGACCGGCGGCGCACCGCCGTGGCTCACCTCCCCCACGACGTAGAGGGTGCCGGTGGCGGCGTCGACAACGGGCGTCGAGGTGATCCCGAGCGGATCGATGTCCCCGCAGCCGGCATGGCTGACGACGTGGGTGAGCGGGGTGCCGATCGACACGCGCCACTCGATCCGTCCGGTCGAGAGCGAGAGGGCGTACACCTCGTCGGCCTCGGTGGCCACGAACACCTGGTTGCCCGACACCACGGGCTGCGCGTACACGGCGCCGCGGACCGGAGCCGTCCACGCCCTCGAGGCCAGGTTGGGCACCCCGGCGGGTGGTGCGGTGGCCGACGAGGGAGCGGGCGCAGTGGTGGTCGGAGCGGTCACAAGGCCGGGGGTGGCCGAGCCCGCGGAGCACGCGGCGAGCGTCGACGCCGCCCCGACGGCCGCGGCGGCCAGGACCAGGCGTCGGCGCAGGGGGCTCGCCATGGCGCAGGCCCCGCCTCCGGGCGGATCAGTCGTTGGCAGTGGCGGCGGCGAGCAGGTCGGCGAACTTGCGCTGCGCCGCCACCCGCCGGGTCGGCACGTGCTCGGTCGGCACCTCCACCGGCTGGTACCGGCGGAGCACCCGGCGCGCCACCGATTGGCGGTGGACCTCGTCGGGGCCGTCGTAGATGCGCGCCGCGCGCGCCGCCCGGTACATCGACTCCAGCGGGAGGTCGCAGGAGAAGCCGAGCGCCCCGTGGACCTGGATGGCCCGGTCGATCACGTTGTAGAGCACCGCGGCGCCCCAGTACTTGATCATGGCGATCTCGTCGCGGGCCGCGGCTGCGCCCTCCCGGTCGATCTTCCAGGCCGCCTGGAGCGTCATGAGGCGGGCCGCGGTCATCTCGGCCAGCGAGTCCGCCACCCAGTTCTGCACCGTCTGCTTCTCGGCCAGCGTCGAGCCGTGGGCGTAGCGGGACACCGCCCGCTCGCACAGCATGTCGAACGCCCGACGCGACTGTCCGAGCCAGCGCATGCAGTGATGGATGCGTCCCGGTCCGAGGCGCGTCTGGGCCAGCCGGAAGCCCTCGCCCTCCCGGCCCAGCAGGTTGGCGACCGGCACCCGGACGTCGCGGTACTCGATCTCGGCGTGGTTCCCGAAGGTCCCGAGCTCGGCGGTGGGGTGGTCCATGACGGGGACGTCGCGCACGATCGTGACGCCGGGCGTGCCGGCCGGCACGAGCAGCATGGAGGAGCCCTGGTACGGATGCACGTCCGGGTTCGTCACCGCCATGACGATGAGGAAGTCGGCCACCGACCCGTTGGTGGTGAACCACTTGCGGCCGTTGATGACGTACTCGTCGCCGTCCCGCACGGCCCGGGTGGCGAGGAGCGTCGGGTCGGACCCGGCCGTCTCCGGCTCGGTCATGGAGAAGCCGCTGTGCATGGTGCCGTCCAGGAGCGGCTGCAGCCACTGTTCGCGCAGGTCCTCACGGCCGGTCTCCTCGACGGCGGTCGCCAAGAGCTCGGCGTTGCCGGAGTCGGGTGCGTTGTTGCCGAAGACGAGCGGCCCGTAAGGGGACTGACCCAGGACCTCGTGCATGAGCCCGAGCCGCACCTGGCCGAACCCGGACCCTCCGAGCGAGGGGGGCAGGTGCGCCGCCCACAGGCCGCGGCGCTTCACCTCATCCTGGAGCGGCCGCACCACCCGGCGCAGCGTCTCGTGGTCCAGCTCGACGGTCTCGAGGGGGAAGACCTCGTCCCGGACGAAGGCCCGCATCCACTCGAGCTGTGCCTCGAACTCCGGTTCGGTCGAGAAGTCCCAGGCCATCGGCGCCCTCCTTGTCCGGTCCTGGTCGAGCGTAGGGCACCGGAGGGCGGGGCTCCGGGCCGGCCGCCGTGGCGCGCTACGGGCCCGGGTGCGGGTTCTGGACGGCCGGGGTGACGCCGGGCGTCCGCCCGGCGCGGCGTGCGGCGGGGCTCCCCGACCATGTCGCGTCCCGGAGCTCGTAGCGGCCCCGCAGGGCCAAGAGGACGGCACCGGCCACGCCCAGGACGACGAGCACGTCGGCCAGGATCCCGTCGTGGCGGAGGGACCGCAGGATCCCGAGCACCGAGGACGCCCCGATGATCGTCTCGCACACCGACAGCCAGACCACCGCCCGCCGCAGCAGGCCGGTGGCAACCGGCGCCAGCAGCACCAGGCCCCAGGTCAGGTACCACGCCCACAGCACGGGGCTGAAGAGCGCGAGCACGAGGAGGCTGAGGCCGAGCGCCCGCAGGGGCCCGAGGCGCGGCGAGTGCCACAGGAGCCAGGTGCCGACGGCCATGGCCATGGCCATGGCGCACACGGCCACCACGGCGCGGACCGAGCCGGTGGGCGTGGTCACCCCCGCCAGGTGGAGGAGGCCGGCCAACCCGCGCGTGACGTCGTCCACCGGGGTCACGCCGGTGCTGATCTTGTCGCCGGCGGTGAGGTTGACCACCCATCCCCATCCGACACCGGAGACGGCCGACAGCGCGGCCAGGACGGCGCCGCCCAAGCCCAGTGCCAGGAGCGTGCGCGCCCCCCGGCGCACGAAGCCCGCGCCGGGCCGGGCCCAGTTCCAACCGATGAGGACGAGGCCGAGGACCGCCGGTGCCTTCACGCCGGCCGCCAGCGCGCACAGGACGATGCCGGCCGGCGGGCCCCATCGCAGCCATGCCGCCAGGCCGGCCACGAGGAGGCCCACCATCAAGCCGTCGTTGTGGGCACCGCCGACGATCGTGGCCAGCACCATCGGGCTGCCGGCGCCCAGGGCCACGGCGAAGCTCGGGTCCCTCCCGACGCTGCGGGCCAGCGTGGGGAGGCTGGCCACGATGAGCACCAGCCCGAGCACCGACAGCAGCCGGAGGAGGACGAGGTCGGCCAGGAACTGGTGGCCCGAGAGCTGCGTCACCAGGCCGTCGAGGGAGAGGAAGGTCGGGCCGTAGGGAGAGGGGGTGTTGGCCCACAGCGGGCCGGCCAGCAGGTTGAACGGCGTGGCCCCGAGCACGCCCGGGCCGTAGTGGTACGGGTTGATGTGGAAGGTGACGAGCGCCCCCTGGCCGGCGTAGCTGTACACGTCCCGGCTGAACAGCGGGGGGGCCACCGCGAACGGGACCGCCCACGCCGCCACCACCCGGACCACCTGCCTGAGCGACGTGCCGGGGTGGGCGCGCAGGGCTCGGAGGAGCCGCCACCAGACCGCCGCCAGGGCGCCGAGGCCGCCGTACACGAAGAGGATGGCGAGAGCCGGCGCCCGGCTGGCCGACGCGGCGACGGACCCCAGAGGACCGCCCGGGGTGCCGAAGAACCACGCCCCGGGCAGGTGGGACACGAAGCTGGACCCCCCCATGACCGCGCCGAGGACCGCCACTCCCCCGGCGGCCAGCCCGGCCAGGCCGAACCGCCGGAGCGACGGCGGGCCGTCGTCGTGCACCGGATCGTCACGCAGGACGCGACGGGCGAGGGATTCCAGCATTGCGACCATTCTTGCCTTGCTCAAATCGGCGTGCCAGGCATCGCCCGACGGGCGAGGTCCGGATCCAATGGCCGCCTCCGAGCGGCGGGCATCCGGACCGCACCTTCGGCAGCTGCCCGTTGCCGGCCGGCACCGGGCGGGAGACGGCGACCAGCGGCCTGGGCAGGAGCGTTGGCAGCGGCAACCACCGACCGATACGAAGATTGGAACGCCGGTGCACAGGGTACCGATTGCAGACGCACGCGGCCATGGGGTCGCTCGTTATGTGGAGGAAACGACGTGTTGCTCATACTGGCATTACTCCTCGTGTTCCTGTTCTTCGGCCTGGGGTTTGCCATCCATCTGCTCTGGATCGTGGCCGTCATCTTTGCCGTGCTGTGGCTCATCGGCTTTGCCCTCGGGCGCGGCGAGAGCGCAGGGAGGCACCGCTTCTACCGGTGGTGATCAGGATCGTGCTCCCAGCGGTGATTGCGGGTGATCAGGACCGTGCGCTGGGGGTGATCAGGGCCGGCCCGGGGTGATCAGGGCCGGCCCGGTCCGGCCGCCGGAGACGACGACCACGCAGCAGCCCTCGGGCGCCGGCACCGGCCGGCGCCCGAGGGCGCGTGCCGGCCGCGACCGGGAGGCCTCGACGGCAGCCTCCCCCCACCCCGACCCGGCACGGGGCGACCGTGAGCACGCGACAATGGCGCCATGGACAAGATCGGGGTGGTCGACACGATGTTCGCCCGGTACGACATGGGTGCCGAAGCAACGAACGAGCTGGCGTCGTGCCCCGGGTACGGCCAACGCTTCGAGGTCGTGCGGCGGACCGTTCCGGGCTTCAAGGACCTGGCCGTCGCGGCCAAGCGGATGATCGAGCTGGATGGCTGCCGGGTCGTGGTCGCGCTGGGGATGCCCGGCCGGGCGCCGATCGACAAGCAGTGCGCCCACGAGGCGTCGACCGGGATCATGATGGCCCAGCTCATGACCAGCACCCCGATCCTCGAGGTCTTCGTCCACGAGGACGAGGAGGAGGACCCCGAGGACCTGGTGCCCGTCTTCCGGGACCGCTCGCGCAAGCACGCCCGGAACGCGTACTGGATGCTCTACGAGCCCGATCAGCTCGTCCGCCGCGCCGGTCAGGGGGTGCGGCAGGGCTACGCCGACGCCGGACCGGTCGGCGCCCCGGACCGCGGTGCCGGCGGGCCGGCCGGCGCCGGCGAGTAGCGAAGGCCGCCGGCGGCGGCGAGGAGCCGCCCGGGCCCGCCGCCTCGGGGAGCGGGCCGGAGGAACCTGGCCCTCGGAGCCCGGAGGGACCTCGCCGTCAGAGCGCGGCCACGTAGTGGCCGACGTTGACCACCCAGGCCACCGCCACCAGCGCGGCGACGATCCACAGCCGGCGGCGGGACCCGAGGAGCACGATGGTCGACAACAGGTAGAGGTCCTCGAAGCCTCGGAAGTTCGCCCGTCCGTACCAGATGCCCGCCGACAGCGAGAGCGCGACCACCACGGCGATGCCCCAGGCCAGCTTCTCCCACAGCGGGACGCGCGAGCCGCGGATGCACCATGCGGCAAAGAGGGTGACCACCGCGAGGACGAAGAACTCGCCCAGCCAGACGAGCGAGCCGAGCTGGGTCAGCCGCTCGAGGTAGTGGACGGTGGCGCCGACCATGTGGACGACGGGCACGGCCAGGTTGTCCCCGCCGTCGGCCCGCATGGGAAGCGTGCCGGTGGCGGCGAGGCCGAACAGCTGCCAGCCCACGAAGGCGCCGCCCGGGATGACCCATGCCAGGTCCCGCAGGCCGGGCCGCCGCCGGCGCAGCACCAGTTCGACCAGGCAGACGAGCCCCACGGCGATCACCACGTCGAGCGTCGTCTCCAGCGTGAGGGCCGCCCCGGCGAAGAGGAACCCGGCCGCCACCGGACGATCCCGCCGCATGGCCAGCAGGCCGGCCACGAGGAAGCAGCTGGCGACAACCTCGGGCAGGTCGCGTCCGATGCTGAAGACGAAGCCCCAGAAGCCGGGCACGAGGAGGCCCCACATGGCATGGCGGCCGGCGTCCCGGGCGAGGAGGGCGCCCAGCCAGGCCAGGACGACCAGGGCCGCCAGGTTGACCGCGACCTCGCTCTCGGGGATCAGGGAGCGCTGCCCACCGGCGGCCAGCCAGGAGAGCACCGACAGCCCGATGCGCTGCACGCGGAAGCCCGCGTCCAGGGTGATGCCGTAGGCGGTGCGCGCCAGGTTCACGGGGTCGAGGGCGAGGCGGTAGTAGAACTGCCCGTCGTACCCGGTCCCGGGGAAGACGTGCAGGCCGCGGGGAGCCGTGGCCGGGTTGACGAAATCCCGCCCGGCCATGACGAACCGGGTGATGTCGCCCTTGGCCACGACCAACAGGCGGGCCACCACGTACGCGGTGCCGGCGACGGCGGCCACGACCGCCGCCGCGGCCGGGCTGTCCAGCCGTTGCCACCTGCCGGCCCGCACGTGCCTGCCCGCCACCGGGGCAGGCAGCGTCGTCAGGTCCTGCTCCTGTGCGCGCACGTGATCCGTCCTTGACTCTCCGGAGAGCACCCGGATGCTACCGGCGCATTCAGGCTACGCACAGGTGCGACGGGTACGAAGGCGGCGGCCACCCCCCTCCCGGCTGGTTGCCGCAACTGCCGGGTCGGGACATAGGCTCCCGCCGGACAAGGGCACGAGCGATGACTGTGACGAACTGGAACTACGCCGACGTGTGGGAAGCGGTGGCCGACGAGCAACCCGATGCCGTCGCCCTCGTGCACGGTGACCGGCGGGTCACCTGGGGCGAGCTCGACCGCCGGGCGGACGGCCTCGGGCGCTGGCTGCTGGCCCAGGGGATCGCCCACCAGGACGCCGTCGCCCTCTACCTGTACAACAGCCCCGAGTACCTCGAAACGGCGTTCGCCACGGCCAAGGTGGCGGCCGTGCCCGTCAACACCAACTACCGCTACGCCGACGACGAGCTCGTCTACCTCTGGGACAACGCCGACGCCGCCGCCGTGGTGTTCCACGGCTCCTTCGCCGGTCGGGTCGAGCGGGTGCGCGAGCGGGTGCCGCGGGTCAGGTCGTGGCTGTGGGTCGACGACGGGTCCGGGCCGTGCCCGCCGTGGGCCACGCGCTACGAAGAGGCGGCCAAGTCCGCCACCGGCCGCACGCGCGGTCCATGGGGCCGCAGCGGCGACGACCTGGTGATGCTCTACACCGGCGGGACCACGGGGATGCCGAAGGGCGTCATGTGGCGCCAGGACGACCTGTTCGCCCGGATGAACGGCTCGGGGTTCCGCCACTACGACGAGTCGGCCGGGATCGACGGCGTCCGGGCCACACTGCGCGCCAACGGCCCGGGCCTGGTGGTCCTGGCGGCGTGCCCGCTCATGCACGGGACGGGCGGCTTCATCGCCATGGAGTGCCTGAGCGAGGGCGGGCGCGTGGTCCTCCTCGAGTCCCGGCACTTCGACCCGGTCGAGCTGTTCGACACCATCGAGCGCGAGCAGGTGAACGGAGTGGTCATCGTGGGCGACCCGTTCGCCCGCCCGATGCTGGCCGCGCTCGACGCGGAGCCGGACCGCTGGAGCCTTTCCTCCCTGCTCGGCATCCTCTCGTCGGGCGCCATGTGGAGCGAGGAGGTGAAGGAGGGCCTGCTCCGCCACAAGCCCGACATGGTCCTGTTCGACTTCTTCTCCTCCTCGGAGGCCGTCGGCATGGGTGCCTCCATGTCGTCGGGCGCCAGCGCGACCAGGACCGCCGAGTTCGTCCTCGGGCCCGACGTGACGGTCCTCGACCCCGACGGCGCCCCGGTGGCGCCGGGTTCGGAGACCATCGGTGTGCTGGCGCTCGCCGGCCGCAACCCCGTCGGCTACTACAAGGACGAGGAGAAGTCGAAGGCGACGTTCCGGGTCGTCGACGGCGTGCGGTACTCGATCCCCGGGGACTTCGCCCAGGTGCGGGCCGACGGGTCGATCCACGTGCTCGGCCGGGGCTCGAGCTCGATCAACACCGCAGGCGAGAAGGTCTTCCCCGAGGAGGTGGAAGAGGCCCTCAAGACGCATCCGGCCGTGCACGACGCCGCCGTGGTCGGGGTTCCCGACGACACGTTCGGGGAGGCCGTGGTGGCCGTGGTCGAGCCCGAGGCCGGCGCCGCACCCAGCGAGGCGGAGCTCATCGCCTACGTGAAGGAGCGGCTGGCCAGCTTCAAGGCGCCGCGGCGGGTCCGGCTCGTGCCGTCGGTCGGCCGGGCCCCCAACGGCAAGCTGGACTACCGGCGCCACCGGGAGGAAGCTGTGGCGTGGACCAGGTCCGAGCCCGGGCCGGCGCGACCGTAAGGAGGAGCGTCGAGGCGAGGGCGAGCGGGGTCCGAGATCGGCCCACGGCCGTCCCGTGGGCCACCGCCGTGCCGTATGCGGGCGGGGGACCGTGGGTAGTGACGAAGGCATGGCCACCACCCTCTCCCCCACGCCAGAGCGCCTCTCCGACTGGCCGGTCGACGGCGGCCGGGACGAGCCGGCGCCGGCGGCGCTGGCCGGCCGGGAGCCGACGGCTGCGACGCCAGCGACCCACCGGCGGCGCAGCCGGTGGTTCGAGCTCAATCCGGGATGCTTCGGGCACGCCGCCCTGCTGGCCGCCGTCACGGCCGGGGCACTGGCCGCCGGCGGCACCACCCTGTGGACCCTGCGGTGGCGGCGCCGCGGTCGGCGGGCGCTGCGGGTCGTCCGCTCGGTGCGCGACGCCGACCGGGGACGTCGCGCCGAGCGCTGACGAGCAACAGCCGGGCGGCACCGGCTCAGCGATCGCCCCCCGCGACGGGCCCGGCCCTTGCCGGATCGACGATGGCGTCGGGCACCTCGAGTGGCTCGAGCTCCTCCTTCATGGCGCCGTTCGACGGGCCGTCCAGCGCCGGGACGAAGGCGCCGCTGTCGGTCAGGTCCACACGCACCGGGAGGAGGAGCTCCTTGCGGCCGGGGACCTTCTGGAGGTCCTTGCAGACGCCGTAGGCGAGCAGGAACACGATGCAGGGCACGGCAAAGATGCCGATGCGGAACGCCCAGACCAGCTGGTTCAGCGAGACTGTGAAGAACTTGGCGATCACGTCGTCGCCGCTGGCCATGAACAGCATGAAGTAGAAGGAGAAGAAGCTCGCCCCGATCGCCGTATGGACCGGGCGGTACCGCGGGGACACCACCAGGTGGTGGTTCACCTGGTCGCGCATGAACCACCCCTCGAGCCAGGGCCAGGCGTAGAGCGCACCGAAGGTCAGGAGCGGGAACAGGACGGTCGGGAAGAACACCATCCACGGGACCGTGTGGCCGAACCCCGTCCACTCCCAGTTCGGGAACACCCGTAGGGCGCCCTCGAGCCAGGTGATGTACCAGTCGGGCTGGGCCGCGTCGGGGCCGACCGGCGGGTTGTAGGGCCCGAGCGCCCAGACCGGCTCGATCTGGAACAAGCCGCCGAAGAGGCACAAGACGGACCCCACCATGAAGAAGAGACCCGTCGTCTTGGCCGCGAACACGGGCCACAGCGGGGATCCCACCACGTTGTCCTCGCGCCGTCCCTTCTTCGGCCATTGGGTGTGCTCCTGGCGGAAGATGAGGAGGAGGTGCACGCCAAGGAGCCCCATGATCAGGAGCGGGACGAGGAAGACGTGGGCGATGTAGAAGCGGTGGATCCAGTATTTGCCGGGGAACTGGCCGCCCCAGATGAACGTGGCGAGGTAGGAGCCGACGAAGGGAATGGACTCGCAGATCGAGTAGCCGATCCGCACGCCCGATCCTGCCAGCGTGTCGTCGAGGATCGAGTAGCCGAGGTAGCCGTTGGCGATCGCCAATAGGAGCATGGTCACGCCGATGCACCAGTTGAGCTCACGCGGGCGGCGGTAGGCGCTCGTGAAGAAGATCCGGCAGCAGTGGACGACGACGGCGCCGATGAACACCTCCGCCGACCAGTGGTGGACCTGGCGCATCATGAGCCCCATCCGCACGCTGAGCGAGATGTGGAGGACGGACTCGTAGGCCTCGGACATCTTCTGGCCTCGCAGCGTGACGAAGCTGCCGTGGTAGACGACCACGTGCTGGGAGGGGACGTAGTAGAGGGTCAGGAAGATCCCCGTGAGGACGAGCACCACGAAGGAGTACATCGCCACCTCGCCGAGGAGGAACGACCAGTGGTCGGGGAAGATGTGGTTGAGGAACTTCTCGGCCCCCTTCGCCAGGCCCAGGCGGTCGTCGAGCTCCGCCGTGGCCTTGCGGGTCAGCTCCCGAGGGCTCGGCAGCCGGGCCTTCGCCTCGTACTTCGCCCGGGCGACCGGGCGGGGGCGGTAGCGCCGGACCTCCTTCTTGAGTAGGTTGCCGATGCTCATGCCACGGCCCGCGCGTCGAGCCGGGGCCCAGGGAGGCAGGGCCGGACGATCGGTTGCCGGCTGCTCGAGCTTCCCGTTCCGAAGGACATTCCTCGCTCCGCGTCGGACACATCTCCGCCGAGCTGACCGGCGCGGCGTGGTTCCTCCGGGCGGCTGTCGGCGGGGTTCCGATACCCGGGGCCGGAGCGGTCAATCCCCCCGGCTCGGAGGGTCCCGTGCCCGGCCGGAGCTGGGCGCCGGGCGCCATGTCGGCCCGGCACGTTTCTCCGATGCAAGGGCGGGTACCCCTCCGACGTCTCTCAGTCGGGAACGGAAGGTCGCGGGCCCACAGCGTGCCGTACAGGAACACGTTCAACCGAGTGTTCACGATCGAGTCGGGCTTCGCGATCGTGATCTTCGTGGTCGTGCTGCTGCTGATGGGCACGGCCCTCGTCTTCTTCCGCTCCAGCCGCCGGAAGCGGGCCTCGAGGCGCTCGGAATGGACGCTGCTCGAAGGGTCCTGGGTCGTCTTCGTCTTCTGCATGGCCGTGTTCCTGGTGTGGCTCAGCCTCACCAACCTCAGCCGGGAGACGGCCTCCACCTACAAGAAGCCGGCCCTCGTGGTGAAGGTGCTCGGGTTCCAGTGGTGCTGGCGGTTCACCTACGTGGGGCACGACGCCACGGTCCAAGGGACCTGCAACTTCGGCAAGACACTGCCCACCCTCGTCCTGCCCCGGAACGAGCGGGTCCGGTTCGAGCTCGAGTCGAACGACGTCGTCCACGAGTTCTGGCTCCCCCACATCGACCGGAAGATCGAGCTCTTCCCCAACCACGTCAACACGTTCGCCGAGACCTTCAGGCACACCGGCCGCTGGGAGGGCCGCTGCGCCGAGTTCTGCGGGCTCTACCACGACTACATGGAGTTCTGGGTCCGCGTCGAGTCCAAGTCGGCCTACGCGCGATGGCTCGCGCACCACCACGGGTTCCACGTTGGCTGAGAGAACCGTGTCCGGAGCCACGTCGGCCGGGACCGCGGAGTCCGGGCGGGGTCGACGGTGACCGAGCTCGTCGCTCCCCCCCAGCCGCTCCCCCTCGTTCCCGAGGCCATCCAGCCACGGGCCGGGATCGTCGGCTGGATCGCCAGCACGGACCACAAGCGGATCGCGCTCATGACGGTCGGGGTCTCCCTGGTGTGCTTCGTCATCTTCGGCTGCATGGCCCTGCTGATGCGGAGCCAGCTGGCCCGTCCGGCCCAGCACCTCGTGTCGAACCAGGTCTACAACGAGCTGTTCACCTTCCACGGCTCGGGCATGATCGTCCTCTTCCTCACGCCGCTCGCCGTGGCGTTCGGGGTCTACCTCGTGCCGCTCCAGGTGGGAGCGCCGATGATCGCCGCCGCACGGACGTGCCTGTTCTCGTTCTGGCTCTACGTGTCCGGCGCCATCGTCCTGTTGCTCTCCCTGGCGACGTCCAGGCCCGCCGACGCCGGTTGGTACGCCTACACGCCGCTCTCCGACAGCCGGTACAGCCCTGGCACCGGGACGGACCTGTGGCTCCTCGGGATGATCATGGCCGTCAGCGCCATGATGATCATGTCGGGCTGCGTGGTGTGGACGGCCCTGCGCCTGCGGGCCCCCGGTGTCACCCTCACCCGGATGCCGGTCTTCACCTGGAGCGAGGTGGTCACCTGCATGATGTCGGTGGCGTCGTTCCCGGCCCTGGTCGCCGCCATGGGCATGATCGCGGTGGGGAGGGTCGACCCGAACATCTTCTCGCACGACACGTGGGACCTCGCCTACCAGTTCGTCTTCTGGTTCTACGGGCACCCGGTCGTCTACGTGATGTTCTTCCCCTTCGTGGGCTGCGTGGCCACAGTGCTGGCCGCCTTCTCACGCAAGAAGTACTTCGGCTACCACTTCACCATCGTGGCCCTCCTGGCCTTTGCCGCCGGGTCCATGGTGGTGTTCGGTCACCACCTGTTCACCACCGGCCAGTCGACGAACCCGTACTTCTCGCTCACCTCGATCATGCTGGCCGTGCCGGCCGGGGTCGAGTACTTCGGGTTCATCGCCACCTTGATGGGCGGGAAGATCACGATCCGCACCCCGATGCTGTTCGCGCTGGCCTTCATCCCGCAGTTCCTCATCGGCGGGTTGACGGGGATCATGCTCGCCACGCCGGTCCTGGACTACGAGTTCCACGGCTCCTACTTCGTGGTCGCCCACTTCCACTACACGCTCTTTGCCGGCAGCCTGTTCGGAGCGATGGCCGGCATCTACTACTGGTTCCCCAAGGCCACGGGCGTGGTTCTGGACGAGAAGCTGGGCAAGCTCAACTTCTGGATCCTTTTGATCGGCACCAATGCCACGTTCGGGCCCATGTTCGTGCAGGGCTTCGACGGGCTGCCCCGCCGCGTGGCCAGCTACTCCTCGAACCTCGGCGTCGACGGGTTCACCCTCGCCTCGAGCATCGGGGCCGGGATCATCGCGCTCGGCGTGGGGGTGTTCCTCTTCAACGTGGCCAAGTCCCTGGTCGTACGGGTCCCGGCCGGCGTCGACCCCTGGGGCCTGGGGCAGGGTCTCGAGTGGGTGACGGCGTCGCCGCCGCCGCTGTTCAACTTCGACGAGCTCCATCCCATCCCCCGGGTGAAGAGCTACGCGCCCCTCCTGGACCTGCGTCAGGAGGTGGAGGACGCCCAAGTCGGGGAGGCGGTGGCGCAGGTGGACGGCGTCGGCGGCGGCGCGCTCCCGGCGGGCGGGGCGGGGCCGTGAGCGCGGTCGCCCGAGCCGTGAGCGAGGCACGCCGAAGCGGCGCCATCATCCCGGCGGGCTGGGCGCTCATGAACGCCGTCTGGCTCTGGGTCGACAGCGGCTTCGACGCCGTCCGCCCCACCGGCGTGGGCACCACCTGGCCCCTCTACCTCTCGTCCGGCGCCGTGGCCATCACGATGCTGCTCGCCGGGTGCGCCATGGTGTCGGGGTGGCGGCACCCGGCGGACCGGCGAGTCCTCGAGGTCTCGCGCCGGGGCGACATGGGCATCTACGCCGCCTTGGGCATGATGTTCACCGGGCTGACCGTGATCTACGGCCTCTGGTGGCTGCCGTTCGCCATCGTGTCGGTGGTCCTCGCGCTCTTCATCTTGGTGAGGGACGCCCGGATCCGGGCCCGTCTCCGAGGCTGACCGGGACCACGGCTGCGTCGAGCACCAGGTCGAGCTCGGCCCCTCGGCGGGAGTCGTCGAGGACCCACAGCCCGAGCACGTAGGCGAGCGAGAGCCCTGACGTGAGCATGCCGCCCGCCCACAGCACCAGCCCGGCGGTGTGCGTCGTGGCCAGGGTCACCCCCGGCGCCAGCGGGTGCGGCCAGAGGAGGAGGGCCAGTCCGACGGCCGTCTCGGCCGGTGCGCCGGCGAGGATGGCCGCGAGGCGGACCCAGAACGACGGGCCGCCGGGCGCGGCGGCGCCACCCACCACGTAGAGGGCGAAGGCGAGCCCCACCGCGGCGAACCACAGCTCGCTCGCGTCGAGGAGCCCAGGGTCGTGGAGCGCGCCAGGGAACAGCGGGGTCAGGAAGAAGCCGGCCATCGAGCCGTAGTAGAGGACCCAGACGGCAAGGGCGCCGCGTCGGGCGAGGGGCGAGGTCGAGCCCTCGGCACCGTGCCCGACCGCGGCGCCGGCTCGGCGGCGCGGCTCCCCGGGTCCCCCGACTGCGGCCCGCCAGAGCGCGACCGGCCGACCGAGGACGAGCAGCGGCGGTGCCGCCATCATGAGGAGCACGTGCTGGGCCACCACGATCGACGGCCGGGCGCTGTAGGCGGCCAGCCCGGAGCCGATGGCCACGTAGGCGAGGAGCAGGCCCGAGAGGAAGGCGGCAACGCGCCAGGGTGACCATCCGTGCCGTGGGCGGGGGCGTCGCCCGTCGGCTTCTTCGCGCCGGAGGCGCCGCGCCGAGACCACGTACACCGCGGCGGCGACCGCCAACGCGGCGTCAACGGCCAGGGCGAACGCCGTCGTCTCCGGGTGCCCGACCACCACGGCCAGCGCCACCGGGCCGGACGGCGCCCCTCCGGAGCCCAGCGCGGCCATCACCGGGCCGGGCTACCCGCGACCCCCGGGGGCGAAACACCGCCCCGCGCCCGGCCCACCCGCTCGCCGGTGCGCGCCGGGGACCCCAAGGCGACTAGACCCCTCTCCATGACGACGGCCCGCACCTGGATCGACCGGTTCGCAGAGGCGATCGGCGCCCCACCGCTCCTGGACGACGAGATCGACGCCCTGCTCGGCCTGGCCGGCGTGGCCGCCCACGCCTCGGAGCGGACCGCGGCCCCCGTCGCCACGTGGCTCGCCGGGCGTGCCGGCCTGTCGCCGGCCGAGGCCAAGGCGGCGGCCGAACGGCTGGCGGCCGAGCTCGACGCCGAGGCCTGACGGACGGGCCCAGCAGGCCGGGCGGGGGCGCACTGCTACCGTCGGCTCGATGAGGCGGCGCCTCCGGTGACGAGGGACGGGCAGTGACCCGGGCGGCCGAGGGCGCCGGCCACCGCGCCGGGCCGGCGGAGGGGGTCATGGTGACCGAGCTCCGCGACGGGACGCGCCGCGAGCGGCCGGACCAGGTCGTGGGCGAGGAGCCGCTCGAGATCCGCCTCGGCGGCCCGGGCGCCGCACCGGCGCCGGTGGCGGTCACGATGCGCACGCCGGGGCACGACTTCGAGCTGGCCGTCGGGTTCCTACTGGGCGAAGGGCTGTTGGACGGCCAGGACGCGGTGCGCGCCGTCAAGTACTGCGAGCTCCCCGAGGGCGACCCCCAGCAGTTCAACGTGGTGACGGTGACCGCCGCCGCGCCGGTGGACGTGGAGGGCCGGCAGCGGGCGTCGACGGTCAGCGCCAGCTGCGGGGTGTGCGGCACCGCCACCCTCGACGCGCTGCGCGACCGCTGCCCCCCGGTGCCCGAGGGCGCGACCGTCGACCAGGAGCTCCTCATGTCGCTGCCCGGCCGCCTGCGCCGCCGCCAGCGGATCTTCGAGCGCACCGGCGGGCTCCACGCCGCCGGCCTGTGGGGCGCCGACGGGCGCATGCTGGCGGTGCGCGAGGACATCGGCCGGCACAACGCCGTCGACAAGCTGGTGGGGTGGGCGGCACTCCAGCACCGGCTCCCGCTGTCGGAGGCGGTGCTCGTCGTCTCGGGACGGGTGAGCTTCGAGATCGTCCAGAAGGCGGCCGTGGCCGGCATCCCGGTGCTCGCCGCCGTCTCCGCACCCTCCAGCCTGGCCGTCGCCACGGCTCGCTCCCTCGGGATGACGCTGGCCGGCTTCGTTCGCGACGGGCGGGCGAACCTGTACGCCGCGCCGTGGCGGGTGGCCTCAGCCGGCGGTGGTGCGTCGTGAGCGACGAGGGCCAGCTGACCCACGTCGACGCCCGGGGCCGGGCCCGGATGGTCGACGTCACGGGCAAGGCGGTGACGGCCCGCCGCGCCGTCGCCCGCTGCGTCGTCCGGGCCAGCGAGGAGGCCGTGCGCTCCCTGGCCGGGCTGCCCGACACGCTCCCCTTCGCCCGCGCCGCGGGCGTCCAGGCGGCCAAGCGGACGGCGGACCTCATCCCCCTGTGCCATCCCTTGCCCATTGACGACATCGACGTTCGCATCGAGCCCGCCGGGCCCGGCGAGCTCGCCGTCACCGCCACGGCGACCGTGGCGGACCGCACCGGGGTCGAGATGGAGGCGCTCACCGCGTGCGGCGTGGCCGGGCTGACCGTGGCCATGGCCCTGCTGCCGGTCGACCCCGAGGCGCGGGTGGACGCGCTCACGCTGTGGCACAAGTCGGGCGGGCGGTCCGGGACCTGGAGCCGGGACCGAGCCTGACGCCGGTCGCCCGGTCGCCGGTCGCCGGGCACCGGCCGCCGACGTCAGTCGGTTCTGCCGAAGGCGACCACCGCAACGGTGCGCAACGCCACGCCGATCACGGCCGTGCGGTCGGACCGTGCGGTCGGACCGGGACCGGCGTTATTTACTCGCTGGTAACCTGACCCCCGCTCACTCCCGGCGTGGGAGCGCATCCCGAGTGGGTAGAGAGACGCCGGCACCCGGTCGCCGCCGTGGCGCGGCCTGGGCGCCCGAGCCCGAGAGAGGTGTGGACATGCCCGAAGCCGTCATCGTCGCCGCCGGCCGGACCCCGATCGGACGGGCGATGAAGGGATCGCTGGTCGATTGCCGACCCGACGACCTGACCGCCCACGTCGTGAAGGCGGTCCTGGACAAGGTGCCCCAGGTCGAGCCGCACATGATCGAGGACCTGATCGTCGGGTGCGCCCAGCCCGCCGGCGAGTCGGGGTACAACATCGCCCGGGTCGTGGCGGTCATGGCCGGCCTCGACGACGTGCCGGGCGTCACCGTGAACCGGTACTGCTCGTCCTCCCTGCAGGCGATCCGTATGGCCGCCCATGCCATCAAGGCGGGCGAGGGCGACGTCTTCGTGGCCGCCGGCGTGGAGACGGTGAGCCGCTACATGCACGGCGCCGCCGACGTCGGGCCGCACAACCCCGTCTTCGCCGAAGCCGAGGCGCGCACCGCCGAGCGGTCCCCGGCGGCCGGGGAGCCGTGGGCCCCCCATGGGGGCCTCGACGACGTCTACATCGCCATGGGCCAGACGGCGGAGAACGTGGCCGAGTACATGAAGGTGAGCCGGGAGCTGCAGGACGAATTCGCGCTCCTGTCCCAGACCCGGGCCGTGGCCTCGCAGGCGAACGGCTTCTTCGAGCGCGAGATCGTCCCGGTCACCACCCCGTCGGGGACCGTGGTGACCAAGGACGACGGCCCGCGGCCGAACACCACGATGGAGGGCCTGGCCCAGCTGAAGCCGGTGTTCCGCGAGGGCGGCACCGTCACCGCCGGCAACGCCTGCCCGCTCAACGACGGGGCGGCGGCGGTGGTGGTGATGAGCGACCGCCGGGCCCGCGAGCTCGGCGTCACCCCGCTGGCCCGGGTGGTGGCCAGCAGCGTCTCGGCCCTCAACCCCGAGATCATGGGCCTCGGCCCCGTGGACGCCGTCAACGCCGTGCTGCGGCGGGCCGGCATGACGATCGACGACGTCGACCTCGTCGAGATCAACGAGGCCTTCGCCGCCCAGGTCGTCCCGTCGGCTGCCGAGCTCGGCATCGAGTGGGACAAGCTCAACGTCCACGGCGGCGCCATCGCGCTGGGACATCCCTTCGGCCAGACCGGCGCCCGCATCATGACGACCCTTCTCAACGGCCTGGAGGACGCGGACGCCACCGTGGGCATCGAGTCCATGTGCGTGGGCGGCGGCCAGGGGATGGCCATGATCGTCGAGCGGCTGCACTGAGATCGTCGAGCTGCGCTGAGATGGTCGAGCTGCGCTGAGGGCCGGGGGCCGGGGCGCCCCCGCCCGTCGGTTCAGGGCGCCGCCATGGCGCGCTTGAGGTCGCCCAGGACCGGGACGGGCCCGGGGTCCACCCCTTCGGCCGCGGCCAGGTGGAGCGAGACGAAGTCGCCCAGCAGGCACAGGTCGAACAGGGCGGCCACGTCGCTCTCTGCGTCGGTGCGGACCTCGAGGACGTTGGCCGCCACCTCCCGGACGAGCTCGCGCACGAGGCGGGACCGGCGGGACACCCGGGGGTCCTCCCCGCCGTAGCGCAGCTGGACGAGGGTGAGCGCCTGGCGGGTCACGTCGCCGTGCTGGCCCCAGCCCGCCACCTCGTTGTGGCACAGCTCGGGCTGGAGCGCCCAGAAGGCCGGCGCCTTGGCGTTCTCGTTCACCTGCGTCTTCCATCGCAAGGCAGCCACACCGGTCGGGCCCGGTGCGCCGTGGACGAGCGGGATCGTCCGGCCGATCTGCCGGGCGAGGTGCTCGGCCACGCTGCCGGGTTGGACGAGCATGTCCCGGCTCTGCTGCAGGATCTCGACCGTCTGCGCCAGCAGGTCCCGCATCCCGGGCAGCAACCCGAGCCGCTCGAGCACCACGAGCGGGGGCGCCGCCAAGGCCCCGAGCGCCGCCCGTGGCTCGGGGATGCCGGCCGGCACGGCCACGACCGGGGAGCCGGCCTCCTCGGCGGCGCGCGCCAGCGGGCCCGGTCCCGACACGGTGACGACCGTCGCCCCCCGCTCCCATGCGTCGGCCGCAGCGGCCAGCGTCTCCTCCGTCGCCCCCGAGCACGAGACGGCGACGACGAGCGCGCGCGGTCCGACGCGGACCGGGAGCCGGTAGCTCTTCACCACCGTGACCGGGAGCTGCATGCGGGTCCAGGCCAGCGCGGCCAGGACGTCCCCGGCGATCCCGCTCCCCCCCATGCCGCAGACGACCACCTCGCCCCATCCGGCGGCGGGGTCGACCCCGGAGAGGTCGGCCGCCTCGGCCCGGGCCACCGCCGACGCGAGCTGCTCGGGGAGGCCGGCCGTCGCGTCCCACATGCCCTCGGTGTCGAGCCGGCGGGGGGAAGGGAGCCCGAAGACGCTCACCTGGTGCCCTCGCGACCGCCGGTGCCGGCCGACCCCGTCTCGGGCACGCCGCCCGCCTCCGCCTTGGCCATCAGGCGCGCGTGCTCCTCGTCGCCCACGTCGCGCGACTCGTCCACCAGCATGACGGGGATGTCGTCGCGCACCTCGTACCCCTTGCGCAGGCGAGGGTTGTACAAGAGGGCCTCGTCTTCGAACCAGAGCAGCGGTCCCTTGTCGACGGGACAGGCCAGCACTTCGATCAGCAGGGGGTCGAGCGGCACGGGTCTCCTTCCGGCCTAGGACAGTTCGGCGATGGCGTCCAGCACCTCGCGGACGTGGCGCTGGCAGGCCTCCTCGTCGCGCGCCTCCACGTTGAGGCGCAGCAGCGGCTCGGTGTTGGAAGGACGGAGGTTGTACCACCAGTCTCCGTGGTCCACCGTGATGCCGTCGAGCCGGTCGACGGCCGAGCCCGCCGCCTCCTCCCTGCGGGCCATGGCATGGACGCCGGCCGCCGGGTCGGGGACCTCGGTGTTGATCTCGCCCGAGTCCGCGTATCGACGGTAGGGGCGGAGCAGCTCGGAGAGCGGGCGGTCGCTGGCGCTCATGAGCTCGAGCACGAGCAGCGCGGTGATGATGCCCGAGTCCGCCCTGAAGTTGTCCCGGTAGTAGTAGTGGCCCGAGTGCTCCCCACCGAAGACGGCGCCGGTCTCGGCCATCACCTGCTTGATGAACGAGTGGCCGACCCGCGTCCGCACGCCCGTGCCCCCGTGCTCGGCGATCACCTCGGGCACCACCTTGGAGCAGATGCAGTTGTAGAGCACCGTGGAGCCCGGGTGCTTGGCGAGCATGGAGGCCGCCACCAGCGCGGTGGTGAGCGAGCCGGAGACCGGCTCGGCCCGCTCGTCCACGAGGAAGCATCGGTCCGCATCGCCGTCGAACGCCAGCCCGACGTCCGCCCCGGCGGCCAGCACCGCCGCCTTCAGGTCGGCGAGGTTCTCGGGCTGGATCGGGTCGGCGGGGTGGTTGGGAAAGCTGCCGTCCAGCTCGGGGTAGAGGATCTCCACCTCGAACGGCAGGCCACGCATCACCGCCGGGACCACCAGGCCGCCCATCCCGTTGGCGGTGTCGGCCACGACCTTCAGGGGCCGCAAGACGGAGCGGTCGACGAAGGAGCGGACGTGATCGGCGAAGTCGTCGAGCACGTCGCGGTGCTCGATCGCGGCCAGGTCCGTAGCAGGCGGCGGCTCGTCCATCAGCTGCCGGGTGAGCTCCTGGATCTCGGCCAGGCCGGTGTCGCGCCCGACAGGCTTGGCGCCGGCCAGGCACAGCTTCACGCCGTTGTAGGTGGCCGGGTTGTGTGACGCCGTGAACATGGCGGCGGGTGCGTCGAGCCATCCCGAGGCGAAGTACACGCCGTCGGTCGAGATCATCCCGAGGTCGGTCACCGCCGTGCCCTCCGCCCGTGCGCCCTCGGCGAACGCCGCCGCGAGCTCCACCCCCGATGTCCGCATGTCGCGGCCGACGAGGATCCGCGGGGAGCGGGCGAACCGGGCCATGGCGCCGCCGATGGCCCGGCACATGCGGGCGTCGAGCTGGTCGGGCACGGTTCCCCGGATGTCGTAGGCCTTGAACACCGCGTCCGTCGCGTCCATGGGCCGGTCAGCCTATCCGCACGCGGCGACGCCGCCACCGGCCCGCCGCCCACCACACGGCGAGAGCGAGCACGCAGGCCGCGCCGGCCAGGGTGGCCGCGTCGCCCGCTTCTGTGACGGCGGTGGTGCCGTAGGTGAGGGTCACCTGGTGCGACGTCGGGACGACGACCATGAGGTTGGGCGTCGCCCGCCACGGGCCGCGCGCCCCGCTGGCGTGCCAGTTCGGGAAGTAGGAGATCTTGACCAACACGGGCGTTCCGGTCCGGCTCACGTGGAAGCTGACGGAGTCCAAGGTCTGGTGGACGTGGCTCACCGTGGTGGACGGGACCGGGCGGACGGGGGGGTCGGTCGCCTGCGCGGCCCGGACGCGGGGCCATCCGGGCGGGCCTCCCGCCACGAGCTCGGTGTGCCAGACGGACGGGTCGGCATACCAGCGGAGCGCTGGGCCGTCGGTCATGACGGTGCCGGTCCCTATCCGCCCGAGCCATGTTGTCTGCGCCGGGCCGACCCCGGCCAGCACCGAGGGCTGGTCGCGCAGCGGGCTGACCACGCCGGCGTGACGCACCTCGTACACCTTCCAGGTGGTCGACAGGTGCTGCCCCTGGTATGTGGTCGCCCACGGGCCGGTGGTGGCGAGCAGCGTGAGTGTCGGGTCAGCCGCCGCCTCCTCCTGGACCTGCGGGCTGGCGGCCATGAGGTAGCGGACGCCCAGGAGCTGGAGGTGCTCGACGCCGAGGCGGACTGTGAGCGGGCCGTAGGGGAGGCCGACCATCGCCTCGGAGGGCGAGACGGACAGCTCGGCCTGGTTCAAGAAGTGGTAGGGCGTGGTGGCCGAGGACTCGAACAGCAGCCCTTCCATCGAGTCGACGCAGTATGTCGTCCAATAGGGCAGGAGCATCAGTGCCTCGGGCGTTCCGAACCGGTTCTCGTCGGCGTTGTACTCCCACATGGCCCGTCCGCAGCCGTGGGCGTGCCCGATCCGGTCCATCAACGCCATGAGGGCCCGGTACTCGGGGTAGTCGGCCTTGCCGGAGTAGCCCGTGTAGTTCCACTGGGCCCATACCCGGACCTGGTTCGGCCCGGGCTGGATCCCCATGTTCGCCAGCGTGGGCAAGAGCGTGGGGATGAAGGGGGGCACGACCGCCGCCAGCGCCGCCGCCAGGCACACGAGCGCGCCGCCCACCGCCCCCGGGGCCCAGGGCGCGACCACGGGCCGGCGCTTGGGCACCGGACCGGCAACCGGATCGGCAACCGGATCGGCAACCGCACCGCCAACCGCATCGGCAACCGGACCGCCAACCGCATCGCCAACCGTCGTTGCGTGCGGCCGGTCGGCGCGCGCCGCGCCCACGCCGAGCAACCAGCGGGTCAGGCGCTCCCGGCGGATCCACCGGGCCGCGGCGGCGACGGTCATCCCCGCCAGCCAGCCGGCCAGCAGGTAGACGAAGAGGAACCACAACGGCAGGAACCGCACGTTGTACAGGCTCCGGACGGGGTCGGCCACCACCGCCAGGGCGGAGATCCCCGCCAGGACGGCGAAGAGCACCCCCATCCGGCTGCGCCCGGCGACGGCCACGACGGCAGCCACTGCTGCGAGCACCAGCACCCACAGGTCCGCCTTGGGGAAGAAGAGGCTCGCGTACGTCGTGACCTTCGAGTAGTTCATCGACGTCGCGTACGGGAGGCGCAGGAGGAAGGGCACCAGCCACCAGGCGGCGAGGAGGATCCCGAGCCCGACGGTGGAGACGGCCCACCACAGGACCGCGAGCCCACTGCGGTCGTGTCGCGCCGCTTCGGCAGCCGCCGCGCCCGCGACGTGCCGCCCGCGCCGGGTCGGGCCTCCGGGATCGAGGTCGTCGCGCGGGCGAACGCGCGAGGGAAGGAGCTCCATGACGGTCAGCACGCCGGCTCCCGCCACGGCGAGCGCGCCGGGGACGACGTGGGCCAGCAGGCAGGCCGCCAGGACGAGGGCGCTCCACACCCGCAAGCGACCGGTGCGCAGCCCCCGGGCGAAGAGGCCGAGGAACGCCACGAGCAGTGCGACCGAGAAGGTGTAGGCGTACTCGCCAGCGAGCGTCGAGAGCAGGTTGCCCCCGTAGATGGTCCAGGTGTAGTCGAACAGGAACGGAAGGGTGGCCGCCGCCAGGGCCGCCGGGACCGGCGCCTTCAGCCCCGCCAGCCGTCCCATGGCCCAGCCGGCCACCGGGAGCAGGACGGCGCCGAGCGCGGTGCCGAGCTTGAAGGCGACGTTGTAGGGGATCACGTGCGCCGCCAGCGCCACCAGCACGTCCGGGAGCACGAAGTAGAAGGTGTAGTCCGGGTAGCCGTCGTACCACGCCGGGTCCCACCCGGTGAGGTGGGGGAACAGGCCCTTGTTGAAGAACGCCGGCATCATGTAGTGCGCACCGGTGTCGCCGCCGGCCGTCGACGTGTTGGACAGCAGGAGCGAGAGGTGCAGCTGCCAGAGGACGACGGCGACGACCGCCACCACCACCAGGACGTTGACCGAGGCGGGAACCCACCGGGTCCGGCGCCGGGGCGCGAGCGTCTCCACCAGCTCGTCGACACCGGGGCCGGGCACCTCCGACGGCATCGGAGGTGCAACCAGGCCGGGAACGCCGGGCACGTCCGTCACGGGGTCAGTGGATCAGCACGCCTGAGCTGCCGAGCAGCGCCAGCACCGCCACCAGATTGAACGAAGCGTGCGCCACCATGTTCATGCCCAGCCGGTCCGTCCGATAGCTGATGAGAGCGAGCAGCATCCCGAACGCCGCCAGGCCGGCGAACTGCAACGGCTCCCAGTGCGCGAGCCCGAAGAGGAGGCCGTCGACCACCACGGCCGCCACCACGCCGGCCGCACGCCGTCGCGACGGGCCGAGCTGCCGGGGCGTGAAGAGACGGGCGAGGGCCTTGAACGCCAGACCCCGGAAGAGGACCTCCTCGAAGAACGGCGCCCCGCACACCGTGAGGACGGCGATGACGGCGTAGCCCCACCCGTGCGACCCGCCGACGAGCTTCTGCGTCG
>JAJYVT010000070.1 GCA_021791845.1 Actinomycetes bacterium
GTCACCTCCAACCTGAAGAACGTGATCGGCGCCCGGGGCATGGAGGACCGCGTCTACGAGGTGGTCGTGCCGCTGGAGGACGTGGTCGAGGTCAAGAACGGCAAGAAGGTCACCGTCCAGAAGAAGGTCTTCCCCGGCTACCTGCTGGTGCGGTGCGACCTCGACGACGACGTGTGGGGCGCCATCCGCAACACGCCCGGCGTCACCGGCTTCGTCGGGCCCGGCACCAAGCCCACGCCGCTCTCGCGCCGTGAGGTGGAGAGCATCCTCCAGGTCAAGCCCGAGGGAGTGGAGGCGCCGACCAAGCAGCGCCGGGCCCGCCTCGAGTACGAGGTCAACGAGACGGTGCGGGTGAAGGAAGGCCCGTTCGCCGACTTCTCGGGCCAGATCGCCGAGATCAACGAGGACCAGCTCAAGCTGAAGGTGCTGGTCAACATCTTCGGCCGGGAGACCCCGGTCGAGCTCGAGTTCAGCCAGGTCGCCAAGCTCTGAGCGTCTGAGCGTCAAGGAGAAAGCCCCATGCCCCCCCGCAAGCGCGTCCTCACCGTGGTCAAGATCCAGCTCCAAGCGGGCGCGGCCACGCCGGCGCCGCCGGTCGGCACCGCCCTCGGCCCCCACGGCGTGCAGACCATGGAGTTCTGCAAGCAGTACAACGCCGCCACCGAGTCCATGCGCGGCACCGTGGTCCCCGTCGAGATCACGATCTACGAGGACCGAAGCTTCACCTTCGTCCTGAAGACCACCCCCACCCCGGTGCTCCTGCGCCAGGCCGCCGGCCTGGAGAAGGGGTCGGCCACCGCAGGCCGGGAGAAGGTGGGAACCATCACCGAGGAGCAGCTGGCCGAGATCGCGCGGACCAAGCTGGTCGACCTCAACACCGACGACATCGAGGCGGCCAAGAAGCAGGTCGCCGGCACCGCCCGCTCCATGGGCATCACCCTCGCCGGCTGACGGCCGGCGACGGGCGAAAGGAGACCGATGACCCAGCACGGAAAGCGCTACGACGGGCTGGCGGGCCGCTACGACCGCGACGCCCGCTACGGCGTGAGCGACGCCATCGACCTGGTGAAATCCATGGCCTCGGCCAAGTTCGACGAGACCGTCGAGCTGGCCGTCCGCCTCGGCGTCGACCCCCGCAAGGCGGACCAGATCGTGCGCGGCACGCTGAGCCTGCCGTCCGGCACCGGCAAGTCGGTGCGCGTGGCGGTGTTCGCCGCCGGTGACCAGGCGGCCGACGCCCGGAGCGCCGGCGCCGACGTGGTCGGCGCCGACGACCTGGTGGCGCGAGTGCGGGACCAGGGCTTTTTGGAATTCGACGTGGCCATCGCCACCCCCGACCTCATGGGCCAGGTGGGGACCCTGGGCCGGGTGCTCGGCCCCCGCGGTCTCATGCCGAACCCGAAGACCGGCACCGTGACCACCGACGTCGCCCGGGCCGTCACCGAGTTCAAGGGCGGACGGGTCGAGTACCGGACCGACAAGGTCGGCAACGTGCACCTGCCGGTGGGCAAGGTCTCGTTCGAGAAGCAGGCCCTGGCGGCCAACGTCCACGCCGTCATCGAGGAGCTCGTCCGGGCCAAGCCGGCGGCGGCCAAGGGCCGGTACCTCCTGGCGGTCACCCTGGCGTCCACCATGGGCCCCGGGGTGCACATCGACCCGGCCCGTGCCCGGGAGGTCGAAGAGGAGCTGGCGGCCACCGCCTGATACGCTCGCAAGCCACAGCCCGCCGCCTGCGTGCGGGCACGAGATCAACGATCGCCGTAGACATCCGGTGCGCCTGCGGGCGCGGAAGGGACCGAAGGCTGGCCGTGCCGGCCGAAGGTCCGCCTGACGAGGTGACGCAGCCACGGGGCTCTGCCCCGGTTCGTCCTTCACCGGAGCGTCGCGGCGCCGCTGCCGACACGGTGGAGGAACCATGGACAACCCGAGGCCCGAGAAGGTCGCCGTCATCGACGAGGTGCGCGAGCGCCTCGACGGATCGGACGCGTCGGTCGTCACGGAGTACCGGGGGCTGACGGTCGCCGAGCTGGCCCAGCTCCGACGCAACCTGACCGCCGCCGGGGGCGAGTACAAGGTCTTCAAGAACACCCTCGTCCGCCGGGCCATCGACGGGAGTGCCCACGCGCCGCTGGGGGACCTTCTCACCGGCCCGACGGCCATCGCCTTCGTGCACGGCGACGTGAGCGCCGTGGCCAAGGCGCTCCGGGACTTCTCCCGCACCAACGCGCACCTGGTGGTGAAGGGCGGCCTGCTGGAGGGGGCGGTGCTCTCGCCGGCACAGCTCGGGGCCCTCGCCGACCTTCCCAGCCGCGAGGTGCTCCTCGCCCGGTTGGCCGGTGCCTTCCAGGCGCCGCTGGCGCAGTTCGCGGGGCTCATGCAGGCGCTGCCTCGCAACCTGGCGTACGGGTTGAAGGCCCTCGTGGACCAGGGCGGCGGTGTCCCGGTGGCCGAGGAGCCGCCGGCGACCGAGGAGCCGCCGGCGACCGAGGAGCCGCCGGCCGCCGAGGAAGCGGCAGCCGAGGACGGCCCGGAAGCGGCCGAGTAGCACCCCACGATCGAGCCACACGGATCGAGATCGAGAGCAGAGAAAGGAACCACCATGGCAGGGACCCTCACCACGGAGCAGATCCTCGACGGGATCGCCGAGCTGTCCGTGCTGGAGCTGAGCGAGCTCCTGAAGGCGTTCGAGGAGAAGTTCGGGGTCACGGCGGCCGCACCCGTGGCGGTGGCGGCTGCGCCCGCCGCCGGAGGCGGCGAAGCTGCGGCGGCCGAAGAGGAGCAGACCGAGTTCGACGTCGTCCTGGCATCGGCCGGCGACAAGAAGATCCAGGTCATCAAGGAGGTCCGGGCGCTGACCAGCCTCGGGCTGAAGGAGGCCAAGGACCTGGTCGACAGCGCGCCCAAGCCGGTGCTGGAGCGGGTCAACAAGGAGGACGCCGAGAAGGCGAAGGCGGCGCTCGAGGGTGCCGGCGCCACGGTCGAGCTGAAGTAGTCCGGGGGCCGGCCGGCGCGGCGGCGCCGGCCCCGGCCCTCCCGCCGCACGGGCGAACCCTTGACGCCTGGGCCGGCGCCCATTTACCCTGTCGATGGTTCGCTCCCCCCCTGGTGGGGGTGGGGTTGTATTCTTGCCCGCCTCCGGGTATGATGCCGGGTTGCCGTGCTCCCCCGTCTCGCGATCGCAATTCATCCGGCCTGAATGGCGCGCGCCACGGCACCCCTTCGGACCCGATCCGGGTCCCCGCTAGCCCGCCGTTTCTTGTCCCTGCCCCGTACCCGAGCCAACTGGGAGGTGGAGACCGTTGCCTGCACGGTCCCGTAGCCCTGAACGCGTGTCGTTCGCCAACATCGACGAGGCGCTGCCCCTGCCCGACCTGATCGCCATCCAGCGCGACTCCTTCCAGTGGTTCCTGGACAAGGGCCTGGCAGAGGCGTTCGACGACATCAGCCCGATCGAGGACTTCACCGGCCAGCTGAGCCTGGAGCTGGAGTTCGACCCGACCGATGCCGACCTGCGCCCGCCTCCGAAGTTCTCGGTGGAGGAGTGCAAGGAGAAGGACATGACCTTCGCCGCCCCGGTCTTCGTCCGGGCGCGGTTCTTGAACGCCGGCACCGGCGAGATCAAGGAGCAGACCGTCTTCATGGGCGATTTCCCCATGATGACGGACCGCGGCACGTTCATCGTCAACGGGACCGAGCGCGTGGTCGTGAGCCAGCTCGTCCGCTCGCCCGGGGTGATCTTCCAGCCCGGTCGGGACCTGAAGACCATCTTCACGGGGACCATCCACCCCTACCGCGGCGAGTGGATCGAGCTCGACATCGAGGCAAAGCCCTCGAAGGACGTCACGGCCGGCGCCCGGGTGGCCCGCAAGCGCCGCCTCTCGCTGTTCGTGCTCCTACGGGCCCTCGGCTACGGCGACGAGGCGTTCCTCGAGCGCTTCGTCCGGCACTTCGACTTCCTCGAGGGGCAGTGGGAGAAGGAGAAGGACCTTGCGCCGACCCGTGAGGAGGCGCTGCTCGAGATCTACAAGCGGGCCCGGCCCGGCGAGCCGCTCTCGGTCGAGGCGGCGCGCCAGTACTTCGAGAACGCCTTCTTCAACCCCAAGCGCTACGACCTCACCCGGGTGGGGCGCTACAAGCTGAACCGCAAGCTCGGCCCGGAGATCGAGCGGATCTCCGAGCTGTTCGGCGTCGACCTCGAGCGCCCGGCCCCCGGCCAGGGCGTGCTCAGCCCCTCGGAGATCCTGGCCGCCTCCACCTACATGCTCCACCTCGCCCTCCACATGGCGGACGGGGACTCCACCTACCGCATCGACGACCAGGACCACTTCGCCAACCGGCGGATCCGCTCGGTGGGCGAGCTGATCCAGAACCAGGTGCGCGTCGGGCTCTCCCGCATGGAGCGGGTCGTGCGCGAGCGGATGACCACCCAGGACGTGGAGGCGATCACCCCGCAGACGCTGATCAACATCCGCCCGGTGGTCGCGGCGGTCAAGGAGTTCTTCGGCACCTCCCAGCTGAGCCAGTTCATGGACCAGAACAACCCGCTCTCGGGCCTGGCCCACAAGCGGCGGCTCTCGGCCCTCGGCCCGGGCGGCCTGTCCCGTGAGCGTGCCGGGTTCGAGGTCCGTGACGTCCACACCTCCCACTACGGCCGGATGTGCCCGATCGAGACGCCCGAGGGCCCGAACATCGGCCTCATCGGCGCGCTGGCCACCTATGCCCGGGTGAACGAGTACGGCTTCATCGAGACCCCCTATCGAAAGGTGGTCGACGGCCGCGTCACCGACGAGGTCGTCTACCTCGCCGCCGACGAGGAGGAGGAGCACGTCATCGCCCAGGCCAACGCGCCGGTGGGCGCCGACGGCCGGTTCACCAACGACCGCGTGCTCGTCCGCCGCGGCCCGCAAGGGACCGGCGTGCGCATCGGCGCCGCCAACACCACCTACGGCACCACCAGCGAGATCGACTTCGTGCCGCCGGCCGAGGTGGACCTGATGGACGTCTCGCCGAAGCAGATCGTCTCGGTGTCCACCGCCCTCATCCCGTTCGTGGAGCACGACGACGCCAACCGGGCGTTGATGGGCGCCAACATGCAGAAGCAGGCCGTGCCCCTGGTCGTGCCCGAGGCTCCCTACATCGGGACCGGCGTCGAGGCCAGGGCCGCCCGGGACGCCGGCGACGTCATCCTCGCCGAGGGCGAGGGGACGGTGACCGAGGTCTCCGGCGACCAGGTGGTCGTCGAGTACCGATCGGGCCAGAAGGACCGGCTGGGCCAGACGCTGGGCAAGAAGATCTACCGGCTGGCCAAGTTCCGTCGCTCCAACCAGAACACCTGCATCAACCAGAAGGCGCTCGTGGACGAGGGCGACAAGGTCCACGCCGGCGACCTCCTGGCCGACGGCCCCTCCACCCACAACGGCGAGCTGGCGCTGGGCAAGAACCTCCTCGTGGCCTTCATGCCGTGGGAGGGCTACAACTACGAGGACGCCATCATCCTCTCCCAGCGCCTGGTGCGCGACGACGTGCTGACCTCGATCCACATCGAGGAGCACGAGGTCGACGCCCGGGACACCAAGCTCGGGGCCGAGGAGATCACCCGGGACATCCCGAACCTGTCCGAGGAGATCCTGGCCGACCTGGACGAGCGGGGCATCATCCGCATCGGCGCCGAGGTCGGCCCGGGCGACGTGCTGGTGGGCAAGGTGACCCCCAAGGGCGAGACCGAGCAGACCCCCGAGGAGCGGCTCCTCCGGGCCATCTTCGGCGAGAAGGCCCGCGAGGTCCGCGACACCAGCCTCAAGGTCCCGCACGGCGAGGAGGGCAAGGTCATCGACGTCCGGGTCTTCTCGCGTGAGGACTCCCACGAGCTGCCGCCCGGCGTGAACCAGCTGGTGCGGGTGTACGTCGCCCAAAAGCGGAAGATCTCCGAGGGGGACAAGCTGGCCGGCCGCCACGGCAACAAGGGTGTGATCTCCAAGATCCTGCCGGTCGAGGACATGCCCTTCCTGGCCGACGGGACGCCGGTCGACATCATCTTGAACCCGCTCGGCGTCCCCAGCCGGATGAACGTGGGCCAGGTGCTGGAGTCGCACCTCGGCTACGCCGCCCGGCACGGCTGGGACGGCGCGCCGGTGGAGGGGGACGCGGGCACGAGCGGGCGGCGAGGCAGCGGCCGCAAGACCCGGCCGCGCACCGTGCCGGCCACCTGGGTGGCGACCCCCGCCTTCGACGGGGCCCACTGGGACGAGGAGGAGGACGCGGGCAAGCACCCCACGATCCGCCAGCTCTTCGAGCGCCTCAAGCCCGACTCGGCCTCCGGCGACGCCCAGATGATCCAGGCCACGGGCAAGGCCACGCTGTTCAACGGCCGGACGGGCGAGCCCTACGACAACCCGATCTCGGTCGGCTACGTGTACATCCTCAAGCTGGCCCACCTGGTCGACGACAAGATCCACGCCCGCTCGACCGGGCCGTACTCGATGATCACCCAGCAGCCCCTCGGCGGGAAGGCCCAGTTCGGCGGCCAGCGGTTCGGGGAGATGGAGGTGTGGGCGCTCGAGGCCTTCGGCGCCGCCTACGCCCTCCAGGAGCTGCTCACCATCAAGTCGGACGACGTGCTGGGCCGGGTGAAGGTCTACGAGGCCATCGTGAAGGGGGAGAACATCCCCGAACCGGGCATCCCCGAGAGCTTCAAGGTGCTCATCAAGGAGATGCAGTCCCTCTGCCTTGACGTGGAGGTGCTGGCCCTCGACGGGTCAGAGATCGAGATGCACGAGCTGGACGAGGACGTGTTCCGCACGGCCGAGGAGCTCGGCATCGACATCAGCCGGCCCGAGCGGGGGTCGGACGAGGAGGACGAGCGACGCGCCGCTGAGAGGAGCTTCTCCTAATGGCACTTGACGTGAACACCTTCGACCAGCTGCGCATCGGGCTCGCCACCGGCGACTCGATCCGCGCCTGGTCCAACGGCGAGGTGAAGAAGCCCGAGACCATCAACTACCGGACGCTGCGCCCGGAGAAGGACGGGCTCTTCTGCGAGAAGATCTTCGGTCCGACCAAGGACTGGGAGTGCTACTGCGGCAAGTACAAGCGCGTGCGCTTCAAGGGGATCATCTGCGAGCGCTGCGGGGTGGAGGTCACCCGGTCCAAGGTCCGCCGCGAGCGGATGGGCCACATCGAGCTGGCTGCCCCGGTGGTGCACATCTGGTACCTCCGGGGCACCCGCAGCTGGCTCGCCTACCTGCTCATGGGCACCGAAGCCCGTGAGGAGCTGAAGGCCAAGCAGCTGGAGAAGGTCATCTACTTTGCCGCCAACCTGGTCACCTGGGTCGACGAGGAGAAGCGCCACGAGGACCTCCCCAACCTGGAGGCCGAGCTGGCCGAAGAAGTCTCCGAGATCGAGCGTCGCCGCGACCTCGAGATCGACCGCCGGTTCAAGGCCTTGGAGGACGAGCTCAAGGAGCTCGAGACCCAGGGGGCCCGCGACGCCGAGGTGAAGGCCCGGCAGCGTGCGGCGGAGAAGGAGATCGGCACCCTCCGGGAGCGGGCTGACGACGAGATCGACCTGGCCAAGCGGGCCCTCGACGAGCTGCGGAGCCTGCACGCCCGCAAGATCATCGAGGACGAGCTGCTGTGGCGCGAGCTGCAGCTCCGCTACACGGACTACTTCGAGGGCGGCATGGGGGCCGAGGCCATCCAGCACCTCATCGACCGGATCGACTTCGACTCCGAAGAGATCAAGCTCCGCGAGATGATCGACGCCACCGACGGCAGGCGCCCGCTGTCCGCCCAGCGCCGCCAGAAGGTGATCAAGCGGCTCAAGATCGTGACCGCCTTCAACCGGCGTGACGAGCACGGGCGGCGGGTGAACGACCCGCGGGCCATGATCCTGGAGGCGGTCCCGGTCATCCCTCCCGACCTGCGCCCGATGGTGCAGCTCGACGGTGGCCGGTTCGCCACCTCCGACCTCAACGACCTCTACCGCCGGGTCATCAACCGGAACAACCGCCTGAAGCGGCTGCTCGATCTGGGCGCGCCCGAGATCATCATCAACAACGAGAAGCGGATGCTCCAAGAGGCGGTGGACGCGCTGTTCGACAACGGCCGGCGCGGCCGCCCGGTCACCGGGCCCGGCAACCGCCCCCTCAAGTCCCTCTCGGACATGCTGAAGGGCAAGCAGGGCCGGTTCCGTCAGAACCTCCTGGGCAAGCGCGTCGACTACTCGGGCCGGTCGGTCATCGTCATCGGCCCGACGCTCCAGCTCCACCAGTGCGGCCTGCCCAAGCTGATGGCGCTCGAACTGTTCAAGCCCTTCGTCATGAAGCGGCTGGTGGACGCCGAGCTCGCGCAGAACATCAAGTCGGCCAAGCGGATGGTGGAGCGGCGCCGACCCCAGGTGTGGGACGTGCTGGAGGGCGTGATCCGGGAGCACCCGGTCCTGCTCAACCGTGCCCCCACCCTGCACCGGCTGGGCATCCAGGCCTTCGAGCCGGTGCTGGTGGAGGGGAAGGCCATCCAGATCCACCCGCTCGTCTGCACCGCCTTCAACGCCGACTTCGACGGCGACCAGATGGCCGTGCACCTTCCGCTGTCGGCGGAGGCCCAGGCCGAGGCCCGCGTGCTCATGCTGTCGGCGAACAACATCCTCTCGCCGGCCACCGGTCGTCCCATCACCGTGCCGACCCAGGACATGGTGTTCGGGGCCTACTACCTGACGCTGTCGGTCGACGACGCCAAGGGGGAGGGTCGCGCCTTCCGGCACAGCTTCGAGGTCCAGGCGGCCCTGGACGAGGGTGCGGTGGACCTGCACGCCAAGGTGGTCGTGCGGCCTCTGGCGGGCTCGACGCTGGCCGCTCGGCTGGAGGCCGCCGGGGCCGAGGCTGCCGACGGCCGCCTCTCCTTCGACACCACCGTGGGACGGGTCCTCTTCAACGAGGCCCTGCCCGAGGGGTTCCCGTTCGTGAACGACGTGGTCGGCAAGCGCAACACGCCGGTCGGATCGATCGTGGAGGACCTCTCCGCCACGTACCCCAAGCACGTGGTGGCCCAGAGCCTCGACCGGATCAAGGCGCTCGGCTTCCGCTACGCCGCCCAGTCCGGCCTGACCATCTCCATCGACGACGTCCGCACGCCGCCGGAGAAGCAGGCCATCCTGGACCGCTACGAGAAGGAGGCCGAGAAGGCCGAGACCCAGTTCAAGCGGGGCATCATCACCGACGACGAGCGGCGCCAGAAGGAGATCGAGATCTGGACGTCGGCCAACTCCGAGGTGGGCCGGGCGATGGAGCAGACCCTCTCCACCCTGGCCTTCAACCCGCTCGACATGATGGTCGACTCCGGTGCCCGAGGGAACGCCCAGCAGATCCGCCAGATCGCCGGCATGAAGGGCCTGGTGTCCAACCCGCGCGGTGAGATGATCCCCCGGCCGATCAAGTCCTCCTTCCGGGAGGGACTGTCGGTCCTCGAGTACTTCATCTCCACCCACGGGGCCCGCAAGGGCCTGGCCGACACCGCCCTGCGCACCGCCGACTCGGGCTACCTCACCCGGCGCCTGGTCGACGTGGCCCAGGAGCTCATCATCCGCGACGAGGACTGCGGCACCCAGCGCGGCGTCTGGCTCGAGGACGTCGTCCCCGACAGCCCGGGCAAGCGGAGCTACCTCGAGACCCGCGCCTACGGCCGCCTCCTGACCGAGGACGTGCGCCTGGCGAGCGGCGAGACCTTCCCGACGGGGACGGTGCTGACCGACGAGATCGTGGCCCAGCTGCGCGACGACCCCGAGATCACCCGGATCCGGACCCGGTCGGTCCTCACCTGCGAGGCCACCCACGGGGTGTGCGCCGCCTGCTACGGCCAGTCGCTGGCCACGGGCCGCATGATCGAGCTCGGCGAGGCGGTCGGCGTCATCGCCGCCCAGTCCATCGGCGAGCCGGGCACCCAGCTCACCATGCGGACGTTCCACACCGGTGGTGTGGTCGGCGAGGACATCACCCACGGCCTCCCCCGGGTGGTCGAGCTGTTCGAGGCCCGCACGCCCAAGGGCGCCGCCGTCCTCGCCCGCCACTCCGGCGTCGTCCGCATCGACGAGGAGGAGGGTGGCCGCCGGATCACGGTGGTGGCCGACGACGGCACGGAGGAGCAGGCGCTCGTGCCCCAGCGGGCCCACATCGAGGTGTCCGACGGCCAGGAGGTCACCGCGGGCGACGCGCTCGTGGAGGGCCCGAAGGACCCGAAGGAGCTCCTCGAGGTCCGCGGCATCCGGGAGACCCAGCAGTACCTGGTCGAGGAGGTCCAGAAGGTGTACCGGGACCAGGGCGTGTCCATCCACGACAAGCACATCGAGCTGATCGTGCGCCAGATGCTCCGGCGGGTGCTCGTGGCCGAGCCGGGCGACGCTCCGTTCCTCCCCGGGGAGCGGGTCGACAACCAGCTCTACGCCGAGGTCAACCGCAACCTGGTGGAAGAGGGCAAGCGGCCGGCCGAGGGCCGTCCCGAGCTGATGGGGATCACCAAGGCGTCGCTGGCCACCGACAGCTGGCTGTCGGCGGCCTCCTTCCAGGAGACGACCCGGGTGCTGACCGAGGCGGCCATCGAGGGACGCAGCGACCAGCTCTTCGGCCTGAAGGAGAACATCATCATCGGCAAGCTCATCCCGGCCGGGTCGGGCATGGACCACTACCGCCACATCCGGTTCGAGCTGCCCGACGCCGAGGCCATGCCGTTCTGGGCCGCCGGCGCCGGCGGGGACACCGGCACCGAGGACCTCGCCGCATGGCTGAGGGACATGGGCGGCGAGCCGAGCGACGAGGCCCATGGGGCGGTGGATGCCAGCTGGCTGGCGTCGACCGGCAACGGGAGCGCAGACGGGCCCGACGAGGGCTCGACCGGTTCCGAGGAGGAAGGCACGGCGGAGGCGGGCGCCGGGGCCTGAACCCCGCGCACCATTGGGGCACGAGGCCGGCCGCCGCTGTCTCCTACGCCGCCGCCGAGAGGACGGCGGCGGCCAGCTCCGGCCGGCACACGACCAGGTCGGGCACGGAGGGGTCGGCCTGGTTGAAGCGCAGCGGGCTGCCGTCCAGCCGGGCGACGAACAGCCCGGCGGCCTCGGCCACGGCGGCGGGCGCCGCCACGTCCCATTCGTGCAGCCCGCCGGCGTGCACGTAGGCCTCCGCCTCGCCCCGGACGACGGCCGCCGTCTTGGCCCCGGCCGAGCCCATGGGGACCGTGCGGGCACCGAGCCGCTCGGCGATGGTCGCGGCCACCGTCGGAGGCCGGGTGCGGCTGACGACGAGGCGCGGCGCGCCGCCGTGCTGGCCGCGCGGCGGCGGACGGTCGTCCCGGAGCAGGTGGCCGAGGGCCGGCAGCGCGACGGCCGCCGCGACGAGGCGGCCCTCCTGCCAGAGGGCGACGTGGACGGCCCAGTCGGCCCGACCGCTCTCGGCGAACTCCCGGGTGCCGTCGAGGGGGTCCACGATCCAGACCCGTGGCGCGAGCAGCCGGCGCCGGTCGTCGGCCTCCTCCTCCGACAGCACGGCGTCGCCGGGCCGGGCCCGCCGGAGGGCCTCGAGGATCGACGCGTTGGACCGCCGGTCGCCCTCGTCGCCGAGGTCGCGGCCCGTGCGGGGCCCGCGGCGCAGGTCGAGCAGCAGCCTGCCGGCGGCGTCGGCGAGCTGCGCCGCCAGCTCGTGGTCGTCGCCGGCCGGCCCCGGCCTCCCGGGAAGCTTCCGCCGTCCAGGAGTCATCGCCACCGTCCTCCCCCTCGCGGCGGCAATGGTAGGTGGCCGGCGGGCCGGCGGGCCGGCGGGGTCACGGAGACCGGGATGGGCGGTATGCTGGTCGAACAGCGCAGCTGAGCAGGACCTGGTTGCCGCCCCAGGCTGCTCCGACTAGAGTTCCACAGTTGCGCGACTCCGCCGCCCCCGATGGCGGTCGCGGAGCCCGCACCATCTGAACCACTGCAAAGAGGTCACGCGTGCCCACCATCGCCCAGCTCGTCCGCAAGGGACGGGAGGCCAAGCAAACCAAGACCAAGACGCCCGCCCTCCGGGGGGCGCCCCAGCGCCGCGGCGTGTGCACGCGCGTCTACACCACCACGCCCAAGAAGCCGAACTCGGCCCTGCGCAAGGTGGCCCGCGTCCGGCTGACGAGCGGGGTCGAGGTGACCGCCTACATCCCCGGGGTCGGCCACAACCTCCAGGAGCACTCGATCGTCCTCGTCCGCGGTGGTCGTGTGAAGGACCTCCCGGGCGTCCGCTACAAGGTCATCCGTGGGGCGCTGGACACCTCCGGCGTGCGTGAGCGCAGCCAGGCCCGCAGCCGCTACGGCGCCAAGAAGGAGTCCTGACATGCCCCGCAACGGCCCCGCCGCACGCCGAGACCTCCAGCCCGACCCCGTCTACCGGTCGGTGCTCGTGACCCAGGTCGTGAACAAGGTCCTCTCCCGGGGCAAGCGCACGCTGGCCGAGCGCGTCGTGTACGGCGCCCTCCAGACGGTGCAGGAGCGCTCTGGTTCCGAGCCGGTGACGGTGCTCAAGCGGGCGGTGGAGAACACCCGCCCCGAGCTCGAGGTGCGCAGCCGCCGGGTGGGCGGCGCCACCTACCAGGTCCCGGTGGAGGTGCGCCCCCGGCGCGCCACCACCCTTGCCATTCGCTGGCTCGTGGGGTTCTCCCGGCAGCGGCGGGAGAAGACGATGGCGGAGCGCCTGGCGAACGAGATCCTCGACGCCTCCAACGGCGTCGGGGCCGCGGTGAAGCGCCGCGAGGACCTGCACAAGATGGCGGAGTCCAACAAGGCCTTCGCCCACTACCGCTGGTAGCCACCCTCCGTCGAAGCAACATCCCGAAGCGAGCATCTCATGGCTGAACCCCTGCCTCCGCGCGAATATCCCCTGGCCAAGACCCGGAACATCGGGATCATGGCTCACATCGACGCGGGCAAGACCACGACCACCGAGCGCATCCTCTACTACACCGGCCGGAACTACAAGATCGGCGAGGTCCACGAAGGCGCCGCCACCATGGACTGGATGGTCCAGGAGCAGGAGCGCGGCATCACCATCACCTCCGCCGCCACCACCTGCCGGTGGCGCGACACCTGGATCAACATCATCGACACCCCCGGCCACGTGGACTTCACCGTGGAGGTGGAGCGGTCGCTGCGCGTCCTGGACGGGGCGGTGGCGGTGTTCGACGCCGTCGCCGGGGTGGAGCCCCAGACCGAGACGGTGTGGCGCCAGGCGAACAAGTACCGGGTGCCCCGGATCTGCTTCGTCAACAAGATGGACCGGGTGGGCGCCGACTTCGGCCGCACCGTGGAGATGATCCGGGACCGTCTCGAGGCCGTCCCGGCGGTCGCCCAGCTGCCGATCGGTTCGGAGGGCGGCTTCCGGGGCGTGGTCGACCTGCTGGGCATGCGGGCCCTGGTGTGGGAAGAGGGCATGGGCGAGCACTGGGACGAGACCGACGTGCCGGCCACACTGGCCGAGGCCGCCGAGGCCGCCCGCCACGACCTGGTGGACATCCTGTCCAACTACGACGACACGATCATGGAGAAGTTCCTCGCCGACGAGGAGATCACCGGCGAGGACCTCCGCCGCGCCCTGCGCACGGCCACCCTGGCCAACGAGGTCGTCCCCGTCCTGTGCGGGTCGGCCTTCAAGAACAAGGGCGTCCAGCCCATGCTGGACGCCGTCGTCGACTACCTGCCGAGCCCGCTCGACCTGCCGCCCACGGTGGGCACCCTGCCGGGCAAGGAGGAGACCCAGGAACGACCGGCCGACGACAGCGCCCCGTTCGCCGCCCTGGCCTTCAAGATCATGACCGACCCGTACGTGGGCAAGCTCACGTACCTGCGGGTGTACTCCGGCTCGCTCCGGAAGGGCGGCACGGTGACCAACACCACCAAGGACCGCAAGGAGCGGGTCGGTCGGCTGCTGCAGATGCACGCCAACCACCGGGAGGACAAGGAGGCGATCTTCGCCGGCGACATCGTCGCCGCCGTGGGCCTCAAGCAGACCACCACCGGCGACACCCTGTCGGACCCGGCCCACCCGATCGTGCTCGAGGCCCTCGAGTTCCCCGAGCCGGTCATCCACGTCGCCGTCGAGCCCAAGACCAAGGCCGACCAGGACAAGCTGGGCAAGGCCCTCTACGCCCTCTCCGAGGAGGACCCCACCTTCCGCGTGCGGACCGACGAGGAGACCGGCCAGACGGTCATCTCGGGCATGGGCGAGCTGCACCTGGAGGTGCTGGTCGACCGGATGCTGCGCGAGTTCAACGTGGACGCCAACGTGGGCAAGCCCCAGGTCGCCTACCGCGAGACCATCCGCAAGCCCGTGGACAAGGTGGAGGAGCGCTACGTCCGCCAGACCGGTGGCCGGGGCCAGTACGGCCACGTGGTCATCGACCTGGAGCCCACCGGCCCCGGCGGCGGCTACGAGTTCATCGACAAGATCACCGGCGGCGTGATCCCCAAGGAGTACATCCCGGCGGTGGACGCCGGCATCCAGGAGGCGCTCACCTCGGGCATCCTGGCCGGCTACCCCACGGTCGACGTGCGGGTGACCCTCACCTTCGGGTCGTACCACGACGTGGACTCCTCGGAGATGGCGTTCAAGATCGCCGGCTCCATGGCGGTGAAGAAGGCGGCCCGCCTGGCGAGCCCCGTGCTCCTGGAGCCCGTGATGGCCGTCGAGGTCGTGACCCCCGAGGAGTACATGGGCGACGTCATCGGGGACCTCTCCTCCCGGCGGGGCCGGGTCGAGGGGATGGAGCAGCGTGGTAACAGCCATGTCGTCCGGGCGCAGGTACCGCTGGCCGACATGTTCGGCTACGCTACCGATCTGCGTTCGCGTACCCAGGGCCGAGCCACGTACACGATGCAGTTCCACGCCTACAACGAAGTGCCCGAGTCGATCGCCAAGGAGATCATCGCCCGGGCCCGCGGCGAGTAGGAGTCCCGCCGGAGGGGTTCCGGGGGGACGTGCGGCACAGCAGCACCAGACACGATGCCGGGCGGGCGACCGCCGGTGGCGGGCCCGAGGGGGCGCCGTCCGAGTTCAGGGAGTAGTTCCAGGAGATGGCCAAGAAGAAGTTCGAGCGCTCGAAGCCCCACGTGAACGTGGGGACGATGGGGCACATCGACCACGGCAAGACCACGCTGACGGCGGCCATCACGAAGGTGCTGTCGGAGCAGAACCCCAACACGGCCTTCACGCCCTTCGACCAGATCGACAAGGCGCCGGAGGAGAAGCAGCGGGGGATCACCATCTCGATCGCCCACGTGGAGTACGAGACCGCCAACCGTCACTACGCCCACGTCGACATGCCGGGCCACGCCGACTACATCAAGAACATGATCACCGGGGCCGCCCAGGTGGACGGCGCCATCCTGGTCGTCTCCGCCGCCGACGGCCCCATGCCCCAGACCCGTGAGCACGTGCTGCTCGCCCGCCAGGTGGGCGTGCCCTACATCGTGGTCGCCCTGAACAAGGCCGACATGGTGGACGACGAGGAGCTGCTCGACCTGGTGGAGCTCGAGGTGCGCGAGCTCCTGAACGAGTACACATTCCCCGGGGACGACGCTCCGGTCGTCCGGGTGAGCGCGCTCAAGGCCCTCGAGGGCACAGCCGAGTGGCAGGGCAAGATCCTCGAGCTCATGCAGGCGGTGGACGACTTCATCCCCGAGCCGGTGCGCGACATCACAAAGCCGTTCCTCATGCCGGTCGAGGACGTCATGTCCATCACCGGCCGTGGCACCGTCGTGACCGGCAAGGTGGAGCAGGGCGTCATCAAGGTGGGCGAGGAGGTCGAGATCGTCGGCCTGCGCGACACCCAGAAGACGACCGTCACCGGGGTCGAGATGTTCCGCAAGCTCCTGGACGAGGGCCAGGCGGGCGACAACATCGGCGCCCTGCTGCGGGGGACCAAGAAGGAGGACGTCGAGCGCGGCCAGGTGCTGTGCAAGCCGGGCTCCATCACCCCGCACACCGACTTCCAGGCCACCATCTACGTGCTGACCAAGGAGGAGGGCGGCCGCCACAAGCCGTTCTTCACCAACTACCGGCCGCAGTTCTACTTCCGGACCACCGACGTGACCGGCACCATCAGCCTGCCGGAGGGCACCGAGATGGTGATGCCGGGCGACAACACCGAGATCACGGTGGAGCTGGGTAAGCCCATCGCCATGGACGAGGGCCTTCGCTTCGCCATCCGAGAGGGTGGCCGGACCGTGGCCTCGGGCCGCGTCGTCAAGATCGTCAAGTAGGCGCGCCATGGCCGACGGCCCCCGCCAGAAGATCCGGATCAGGCTGAAGGCCTACGACCACGAGATCCTGGACCAGTCCACGGAGAAGATCGTCCAGACGGTCCTCCGCACCCAGGCCAAGGTCCAAGGTCCCGTGCCGCTGCCGACCGACAAGCACCGCTACACGGTGATCCGGTCGCCGCACAAGTACAAGGACAGCCGCGAGCACTTCGAGATGCGGGTGCACAAGCGGCTGGTGGACATCGTCGAGCACACGCCCAAGACGGTCGACTCGCTCCAGCG
>JAJYVT010000159.1 GCA_021791845.1 Actinomycetes bacterium
CCGGCGTCGTCCCAGCGGGGTCGGCCGGCCGGGAACTCGCCGGCGAGGGCCCATTCGCTGAACGGCTCGGTGACCACCGGCGCTTGGTCGCTCCTGCCGGTCGCTCTTGCTGCCGCTTCGATCTCGGGGCTGCCGGTACGGGGCGTGATGCGATCCACCACGGTGGTCACCACCGCCAGCGACTGCCCGATCCACTCGACAAGGGTGGGGTCGACCAGCCGGGCCAGTTCGGTGACCACCCGCCCCGCCAGCGCGCCGTTGCCGGGCACGTTGTCGCAGGGGACGAGCGCCAGCGGGCCGCTGCCGGCCACCCGGCGGGCGGCCAGACCGCCGACCAGTCGCGCCGGCGCGGTCGCCACCGACGCCGAAACGTCCTCGCGCAGGCGGGCCAGGTCATTGGCCACGTCCGGACGGGACACGGCGAGGCCGCCGTCGGCCCCTCGGCACCAGCCCGCCTCGGTGACCGTGACCGTGATCGCCGCCACCCGAGGCGACGCGACACAAGCCAGCCAGCCGGCATGATCCGCTCCGGGGTGCGCCTCCGACACGCTGGCGATGATCTCTGCGGTGTCACGCTGTGGGCCCCGTTCGAGGAGGGTGTAGAGGCCGTCCTGGGCCTGCAATCTCTCGGCCAGGTTCGCGCCGCGTCCGGCGAACGCGGCATATCCCCAGTCGTCAGCGTCGCCCGCGTGCTCGGTGTAGAAGGCCTGATGGGCCCGAAAGAAGTTGCCGAGCCCCAGATGTACCAGGCCGACCGGCGCCGCCCGTCGCCCGTCGCCGCCCGCCCGGGAAAGCGGCGGTGCTGGTACGGGCTGGTTCGAGGTCAAAGCTTGAAGACCCGGGCGGGCTGCCCGACGGCTAAGTCGGCGGCGGTCGCGGCGGCCTCGGTCTCGTCGAGACGGTGCTCGGCGACCAGCCTGGCCAGATAGCCGGCGTCGAGCCGGCGGGCCATGTCGTGGCGGGCAGGGATAGAGCAGAACGCCCGGGTGTCGTCCACGAAGCCCGACGTGCGGGTGAAACCGGCCGTCTCGGTCACAGCGGCCCTGAACCGGCCGATGGCGTCGGGAGCGTCGAGGAACCACCACGGCACCCCCACGAACACCGACGGGTAGAAACCGGCCAGCGGGGCGAGCTCCCGAGACCAGACCGTCTCGTCGAGGGTGAACACGACCAGATGGAAGCCAGGGTGGGTGCCGAAGCGTTCGAGCAGCGGGCGCAGCGCGTCGGTGAACTCGATCCGGATCGGTATGTCCACGCCGACGTCGGTGCCGAAGCGCGCGGCGGTCGCCGAGTGGTGGTCGCGGCGTACCCCGCAGTGCAACGACATGACCAGCCCGTCCTCGCAGGACATGCGGGCCATCTCGAACAGCATGTGACGGCGGAACGCGCTGGCCTCCGGCCCGGTCACCTCGCCGGCAAGCGCCGAGCGGTAGATGCGCGACGCCTCGCCATCTGAGAGCGGATCGGTGCCGGCGTCGGGGTGGCTGTGATCGGTCGAGGTGGTGCCATGCTCGACGAAGAAGCGGCGGCGGTTCTCCAGCGCAGCCACGTACCCCGGGTATTCGCCGGTGTCGACCTCGGCCACCTCCCCGAGCCGCCGGATCGACGCCGCCCAGTCCGGCCGATGCGGCTCGAGATATCGGTCCGGGCGGAAATTGGGGATCACCCGTCCCGACCACGACGGATCCGCCGCCAGCGCGGCGTGCGCGGCCAGGTCATCGCAGGGGTCGGCGGTCGTGGCGAGCACACTGATCCCGAACCGCTCGTACAGAGCGCGGGGCCTGAAGGCGTCGTCGGCCAGCCGCTCGGCGACCTGGTCGAAGATCACATCCGCGGTCTCGGCCGACGGGCGCAGCGACACCTCGAAGATCCCGGCCAGCTCCGCCTCCAACCAGAACCGCACCGGCGTGCCGGCGAAGATCTCCCACCGCTCACACAGCCGCCGCCACACCCCTCGAGCGGCCACCTCGGGCAGCGGGCCCTGGCCGACGCCGAGCTCCTCGAGCCCCACCCCGTCGGCATGTAGAAGCCGGGTCACGTAGTGGTCCGGGGTCACGAACAGGCCGGCGGGATCGAGAAACCGCTCGTTGTCCACCAACAGGCGCGGGTCGACATGACCATGCGGGCAGACCAGCGGAAGTTCGGCCACCTGCTCGTAAAGGCGCCGGGCGACGGCCCGATGACCGGGGTCAGCAGGAAAGAGCCGGTCTGGATGCAGCCCGAGCAGGGAATTCGCCGGTCTCACCTCCCTATAGTGGTGCCGGGCGTGTGCCCTCGCAACCAGCAAGCACCGACGCTCCGGGAGAACCCATGACCGACCGGCCAATCGGCACCGCTCTGGCCGCACAGCCCGCTGTTACTGGAGGCCCGGGCCGGGTAGTCGCCGACGAGGAGATCGAGGCGTTCATCGCCGATCAGCTCGCGGCAGTAGACCTCGACGGTCGACGAGTCTGCGTCTTGGTGCCCGACGGGACGAGGACCTGCCCGTTGCCACTGATCCTCGCTGCCGTCCAGCGTGCGTTGCATGGCCGGGCGGCCCGGCTCAGCGTGCTCGTCGCTCTCGGCACCCATGCCGCCATGCCCCGCACTCATCTCGCGACCCACTTGGGGCCCGCGCTTACCACGGCCGCCGAGCGCTCCTCCGACACCGACGTCATCCAGCACGCCTTGTGGGATCCCTCCGCCTTCATCCATGTGGGCAGCATCGACGCCGAAAGGGTCGCCCAGCTGTCCGAAGGGCGACTCCGTCGCGACATCCCGATCCGGATCAACCGGGCCGTGGTCGAGGCCGACCTG
>JAJYVT010000071.1 GCA_021791845.1 Actinomycetes bacterium
CGACGTACTTCCACAAGCCGACCTCGGCGCTCAACGCCCACCGCGGCCACGTCGTCCGCCCGGAGGGCTGCCAGTGGCTGAACTACGAGGGCGAGATCGCCATCGTGATCGGGTCCACGTGCCGCAACGTGGCCCCTGCCGACGCCGGGTCGGTGATCGGCGGCTTCACGGTCGCCAACGACTACGGGCTGCACGACTTCCGGGACACCGACGCCGGCTCCATGCTCCGGGTGAAGGGCTCGGACACCCTGTGCCCGCTGGGGCCGGGACTGGTGCGGGGCTGGGACTTCCGCCACAAGGCCATCGAGACCACGGTGAACGGCCGGACGGTCCAGTCGGGGACCACCGACGAGATGGTCTGGGACATGCACTACCTGGTGGCCGACATCGCCCGGACGATCACCCTCAACCCCGGTGACGTGGTCCTCTCGGGCACGCCGGCGGGCTCCCGGCCGGTGAGCCCGGGCGACGAGGTGTCGGTGACCGTCGAAGGCCTCGGCACCCTCACCAACACCGTCGTCGCCGGACCCGTGCCCGTGCGCGGCGACGTCGGCGCCCAGCCGAGCTCGTCGGAGGAGGTGGTCTCCACCGCGCTCGGCGGCGACTGGGAGCTCCGGGGGATCCGTCCGCCGCGCCGCTCCTGACCGGCGCGGCAGCGCGCGTAGCATCGCCGCGTGACCAGCCGCTTCGTCAGCGAGGACCCCGCCGAGCTCGTCCAGGCCGAACGGGACGTGCGGGCCCGGATCGGCGACCACGCCTTCGACTTCGAGGCGATGGCCGTCATCTCGAACATCTACCGGGCGGCGAACGTGGTGCGGAACCACATGGAGCAGAAGGTGCTCTGCGAATACGACCTGTCCTGGGGCGCCTTCACCGTCCTGTTCGTGCTGTGGATCTGGGGCGACCAGGAGACCCGGCACCTGGCGGCCGAGGCGGGCGTGACCAAGGGCACCCTCACCGGCGTGCTCAAGACGCTGGAGGCGCGGGGCTTCGTGCACCGCCGCCCGCACCCCGGGGACGGCCGGCTCGTGGTCGTCCACCTCGAGCCGGCCGGGCGCCAGGCCATCGAGGACCTCTTCCCCCGGTTCAACCAGCAGGAGGCCTTCGCCAGCTCCAACCTCCCGCCGGAGGACCGGGAGCGGCTGGCGGCCCTGCTCCGGGTGGTCATCCGCACGGTCCAGGGATGAGTGCACGGGTGACGGTCGTGAGGTGACCGGGTAACGTTCGCAAACGAACGATCTCCGGCAGGGAGTGTGCAATTTGGCAGTGACGGCCAGGGTGGCTGACGTCGAGGTCTCGCTCGACCACTGGATCGGCGGCGAGCGGGTCCCGTCGGACGAGCGGTTCGAGGACGTGAGCCCCATCGACGAGCGGGTGATCGGCGAGGTGGCGGCCGGAGGCGCCGACGAGGCGCGCCGCGCCGTCGACGCCGCCCTCTCGGCCTTCGAGACGTGGGGGCGCACGTCGCCGGCCGAGCGAGCGGCGGCCCTCCACCGGGTGGCCGACGGGGTGGAGGCGCGGATCCCCGAGCTGGCGGCGGTCGAGACGGAGGACAACGGCGCCCTGCTGCGGTCCCATCTGCGGGGCGTGATGCCCCGGGTGGTGCACAACTTCCGGTTCTTCGCCGACTGGCTGCTCCAGCTGCGCCACGAGGACTTCGACACCCGCGGGCACCGAAACCACGTGAGCTGGGACCCGGCCGGGGTGGCGGTGCTCATCACGCCCTGGAACGCCCCGCTCATGCTCGAGACCTGGAAGGTGGCGCCCGCCCTGGCGGCGGGGGACACGGTCGTGCTGAAGCCGGCCGAGTGGTCGCCGCTCACCGCCTCCCTGCTGGCCGACGTGGCGGCCGAGGCGGGGCTCCCGCCCGGCGTCCTCAACGTGGTGCAGGGGGTGGGTGAGGAAGCGGGCGCCGCCCTGGTGTCCGACCCCCGCGTGGCGCGCATCAGCTTCACCGGCTCGGTCCCGACCGCCCGGGCGATCGCGGCCCGGGCGGCGGCCAACCTGGTGCCCGTCAGCTTCGAGCTCGGCGGCAAGTCACCGCTCGTCGTGTTCGGCGACGCCGACATGGACCTGGCCGTGGGCCTGGCGGTGGAGCAGTACGACAACGCCGGGCAGGTGTGCCTCGCCGGCACCCGGCTGCTGGTGGAGGCGTCGGTGCACGACCGGTTCGTGGCGCAGCTGCTGGACCGGATCGCCGCGCTCCGCCAGGGCGACCCGCGGGACCCGGCCACCGACGTCGGCCCGCAGGTGACCAGGGCGCACCTGGAGCGGGTGGACGGGTTCGTCCGTCGCGCCGTGGCCGACGGCGCGACGGTCCTGGCCGGCGGCGGGCCCAACACCGAGCTGGGCGGCCTCTACTACCGGCCCACGCTGATCGCCGACGCGCCGGAGGGGTCCGAGATCCTGACCGAGGAGGTGTTCGGCCCCGTCCTCACTGTCCAGTCCTTCGACTCCGAGGAGCAGGGCGTCGCCATGGCCAACGCCACCCGGTTCGGCCTCGCCGCCACCGTGGTCACCTCCGACGACGCCCGGGCCGAGCGGGTGGCGGCCGGCCTCGTGGCCGGCACCGTGTGGGTGAACTGCTTCTTCGTCCGGGACCTGCGCGCCCCCTTCGGCGGGTCCAAGGAGTCGGGCGTCGGACGCGAGGGCGGCAACTGGAGCTTCGACTTCTACTGCGACGTCAAGAACTCGGTGTTCGCGCCGAGCGGCCAGGGGAGGACCTGATGGACGCACGCTTCGACCGCATCCGGGTGCTGTGGCCGGACCACCTCGGCCTGGCCCGTGGCAAGTACGTGCCCGCGGCCGAGCTCGGGCGGGGCCTGCGCCACTGCACCGGCGTGTGGGCCCTCGGCTACAGCCGCGAGATGGTGCCCGGTGCGCCCGGGTCGCACTTCTTCGAGGGTCTGCCGGACATGACGGCCCGGGTCGACGAGCCGGCCATCCGCCCGGGGTGGGAGGACCGCACCGGCGTGGTGGTGGCCGACCTGGAGGAGCGGGGCGAGCCCGTCGAGGTCGCGCCGCGTACGGCACTTCGGCGGGCCGTGGCGGCATGGACCGAGCGCGGCCTCACCCCGCAGGTCGGGATCGAGCTGGAGGCCTACCTGCTCGAGCCCGACGGCAACGGCGGCTGGCGCCCGCTCGACACCCCCGGCGCCTTCGTCTACGGCACCGGGAGCGCCGTGGACCCGATGGGGGTGGTGGACGAGATCTGGGCGACGGCCGAGCGCAGCGACCTCCCCATCGAGTCGGTCAACAGCGAGTACGACACGCCGCAGTTCGAGTTCACGCTCCACTACCGCGACGCGCTGGGGGCGGCCGACGACGCCTTCCTCTTCAAGGTGCTGGCGCGTGAGGTGGCTCGGCGCCACGGGCTGCTCATGACCTTCATGGGCAAGCCGTTCTCCGACCGCGGCGGCAGCGGGTTGCACGTCAACGTCAGCCTGGCCACCGAGCGCGGGGCCAATGCGTTCGACGACCCCTCGAGCGAGGACGGCATCTCGGAGCTGGCGAGGCGGTGCATCGCCGGCATGGTCGAGCACCACGAGGCGCTGGCCGGGCTCCTCGCGCCCACCGTCAACGCCTACAAGCGCCTGGTGCCCGGCATGCTGTCGGGTTGCTTCGCCAACTGGGGGCACGACCACCGGTGCGCCACCATCCGCGTGCCGCCCGAGCGCGGGGCGTCCACCCGGCTGGAGCACCGGATGGCCGATGGCGCAGCCGTGGTGCACACGGCCGTGGCCGCCGTGCTGCAGGCCGCCCTCCTCGGGGTGCGCGACGAGCTGACCTGCCCGTCCCCCGAGCACGGCGACGGCTTCGAGACGTCCGAGAGCGGGCGGTGCGTGCCCGCCGACCTGAAGAGCGCGTTGGACGTGCTGGAAGGGGACAAGGCGTTGTGCGAGGCGGTCGGCACGGAGCTGGTCGCCCAGCACGTCGCCATCAAGCGGGCCGAGTGGGACCGGTTCCGCCGCGCCACCACCGACTGGGAGCTGGCGGAGTACCTGCCGTTCCTGTGACGGCGCCATGGACGGTCGCCCGGCGCCACGCGCGCCCGGCGACGGAAAGGTGAGGAATGGGAGAGATCGTCGGAGCCGCGCTCGTCGCCCACGTGCCGACCATCGTCATGCCCGAGGAGGAGCGCCGGGCCCTCAACGGCGGCCCCGACACCACGCTCGTGTCCGGGCTCGAGCGGATCCGGCGCCAGTACCTCGACCCGCTCCGTCCCGACACCGTGGTCGTGTTCGACACCCACTGGTTCACCACGTTCGAGCACTGCATCACCGCCCACGACCGCCGCAGCGGTCGTTACACGTCGGACGAGCTGCCCCGGGGAATGGCCGGCGTGGCCTACGACGTCCCCGGCGACCCCGAGCTGGCCCGGGCGGTGGCCGACGTCGGCGCCGCGACGCCCGGCACGTGGGTGCACGCCACGGAGGACCCGTTCATCGCCATCCACTATCCGACGGTCAACCTGCTCGGCTTCCTCCAGGGCGCCGAGCGATGGGTCTCGGTCGGCATCTGCCAGACGGGGGAGGTGGACGACTTCCTGCTCTTCGGCCGGGTCCTGGCCGAAGCGGTCGAGGGCGTGGACCGGCGGGTCGTGCTGCTGGCGTCCGGCGGGATGAGCCACCGGTTCTGGCCCCTGCGCCAGCTGCGGGACCACGAGTCGTGCGACCCGTCCAACGTCATCAGCGCCGAGGCGCGGGAAGCCGACGAGCGGGTCCTGGCGATGCTCGACGCCGGCGACCACGCCGGGGTGATCGACGGCATGGACGGCTACCGGTCGGTGTCGCCGGAGGGGCGGTTCGGCCACTACCTGATGATGGTGGGGGCGCTCGGAGGGCGGGCCTGCCGGGCGCCGGGCGTCCGCTGCTCCGACTACGAGGCGGCCGTGGGCACCGGGCAGGCCCACGTGTTCTTCCCCCGGCCCGAGGGAGGCTGGACCCGCTGACGGCAGCCGGCCCTGCTGACCGCCGGCCCTGCTGACCGCCGGCCGGCGGGTCAGCGGCTGTGCGCCGCCACCCTGGCCAGATAGGCGTCGACGAGCTCCTGGGCCCGTCGGCGGGCTGCCGGTTCGTTTGCCGCCGTCTCGGCCAGGAGGGCCTCGGGGTCCTTCCCCACCTCCTCCACCTCCGACCGGCCGCCGTGCTCGATCCAGGCGCCGAGCTGGGCGGCGTCCACCTCGGGGTGGAATTGCACGGCGAGATGGGGCCCGACGGTGAACGCCTGGACGCAGACCTCGTTGGCGGCCAGCACGGTCGCCGTGGCCGGCACGAGGCAGCGGTCGCCGTGGAACTGGAGCCACGGCCCGGGGTCGACGGCGGGCTGCGCGCCCGGCACCGGCTCCACCGTCACCCAGCCGATCTCCTTGACCGGCGCCCGCTCGACCGCGCCCCCGAAGGCGACGGCCAGCAGCTGCGCCCCGAAGCAGATGCCGAGGACGGGCCGGTCGAGGGCCGCCAGCCAGGCGACCTCCGCCGGGATCCACTCCTCGGGGTCGTTCACCGACCACGACGCGCCCAGCACCACCACGTGGTCGAACGGCCCGGCGTCGGGGAGGGGGCCCTCGTCGGGGTGGAGGTGGACGGCCAGCGTGGCGCCCCGCGCCACGAAGGCGTCGCCGACGAACCCGGCCGAGTCCTCCTCGTGATGGCGGACGACCAGGACGCGCACCGGCGCACACTACCAACCGATCTCCGGCGCACCGGTGGCCGGTACGATCGGCCGCATGGCCCCAGATCCGTGCTCCCCGCCGGCGCGCCCGCCGCTCGTGGGGGTGACGGGCCGGCGCTGGGCCACCCGCCTGCTCGGGACGAACGTCGTGCCGGCGATGGCGGAGTCGGAGGTCGACATCCACTTCGTGGACTACTCGAAGGCGGTCACGGCGGCGGGCGCCCTGGTGGTGGGCCTGAGCCGCGACGCCCCCGTGGACGAGATGGTGGACCGGCTCGACGGGCTCGTGCTGAGCGGCGGCGGGGACGTGGACCCCGCCCTCTACGGCGCCGGCCTCGAGCCGGGGTGCGGGTCGATCGAAGAGGCGCGGGACCGGTGGGAGCTGGCGCTCCTGTCCGCCGCCATCGAGCGCGGGCTGCCGGTGCTCGGCATCTGCCGGGGGCTGCAGGTCTTGAACGTGGTGCGGGGCGGGACCCTGGTCCAGGACGTGCCCGCCGGCGCCGGCGACGGCCACCCCCGCTTCGACCGGCCGCGCCACGAGGTGGCCCACCCGGTCCGGCTCGAGCCCGGGACGCTGGCCGCCGCGCTCTACGGGCCCGAGGTGCAGGTGAACAGCCTGCACCACCAGGTGGTCGCCGAGGTGGGCGACGGCCTGGTGGCGTCCGGCCGCTCGCCCGACGCCACCGTCGAGGCGCTCGAGCTGCCCGGGCGCCCGGTCCTCGCCGTCCAGTGGCACCCCGAGGCGCTGCCCACGGCGGCGGACGACCCGGCGTTCCGCTGGCTGGTGGGCGAGGCGGCGGCGTTCCGGGGGGTCGCGGCGCCGGCATGACACGCGGGTGCGTTGCGGGGACGGTCGTTCGTTGCCAAACTTCCGCGACATGAAGAGCACCGTCGATCTCACCGACCTCGACGCGTGGGAGCGGGCGGTGCCCTACGACGCCTTCGCCCGGCTGCGCCGCGAGGCACCGGTGGCGTGGTTCGAGGAGGAGCCGCCCAACCACGGCTTCTGGTCGGTCCACCGCTACGCCACAATCGTGGAGATCAGCCGCGACACCACCCGGTTCTCCTCGGCCACAGGCGTCTCCTTCGAGGAGCCGACGCCCGAGGACATGGTGGCCCGGCGCACCATCATCGACATGGACCCGCCGGCCCACACCAAGCTGCGCAAGGTGCTCGGGCCGAGCTTCACCCCGCGGGCGGTGGCGGTCTACGAGCACTTCGTCCGCTCGCTCACGGCCATCGCGCTCGACGAGGCCGTGCCGCGGGGCGAGCTCGACTTCGTCCGCCACGTGGCGCGCGAGGTGCCCATCCGGGTGCTGGCCCGGATCATGGGCCTGCCCCAGGACGACCTGGACGGGTTCATCGAGCTCGGCGACAAGCTCATCGCCAACACCGATCCCGAGATCACCGACGTGGTGTGGGGCCGGGACGACACCGACGAGTACCGGCGGTACCCCTTCCGCAGCCCCTACGGCAAGCAGCTGTGGGAGATGGGGCGGGCCCTGGTGGCGGAGCGCCTGCGGCAGCCGGCCGACGACCTCATCTCCACGGTCGTCGCGGCGGAGATCGACGGCGAGCGGCTGAGCGAGGTGGACCTCGACAACTTCTTCTCCATCCTCGTCATCGCCGGCAACGAGACCACCCGCATCGCCCTGGCCCAGGGCATCCTGGCCTTCTGCGAGCACCCCGGCGAGTGGGACCGCCTCCGGCGCGACCCGGGCCTCTTGAACTCGGCCACCGAAGAGGTGCTGCGGTGGTCCTGCCCCACCCACTTCATGCGCCGGACCGCGGCCTGCGACACCGAGCTGGCGGGCCGGCGCGTCGCCGCCGGCGACAAGGTGGTGCTGTGGTACGTCTCGGGCAACCGCGACGAGGACGTCTTCGACGACCCGGACCGCTTCGACGTCGGTCGCACGCCCAACCCGCACCTGAGCTTCGGCCGCGGCGGCCCGCACATGTGCCTCGGCGCCCATCTGGCCCGCCTCGAGGTGCGGATCGTCCTGGACGAGCTGTGCAAGCGGGTCGCCCGCTTCGAGCTGGCCGGCGCGCCGGCGCGCACCCGCACCAACTTCACCAACGGCCTGAAGCGGCTGCCGGTCGCGGTCGAGCCGGTGGGCGCCCGGCCCTGACGGCCGACGGCGGGGGCGCCTCAGCCGCGACGGCCCGTCGGGTGCGCCGCCCGCCACGCCGCCTCCGCCCGGGAGGCCACCTCGTGCAGGCCGAGGCCGGTGGCCGCCGCCGCCCGGGCGACGTCGTCGTGCTCGGGCTTCGCCCGCTGCGTCCCGACCTTCATCCGGATCTCCTCGCCTGTGACCGCCACGACCTCGGTCCGGCGCGCCTCGGGCCAGCGCTCGGCGGCGACCGCCCGGACGCCGAAGGACCCGGTCACCCGCCGCACCAGGGCGCCGAGCGCCTCGGAGCGGGCGGGGTCGCACAGCACGTGCAGGGTGTGGCCCGGCCGCCCCTTCTTCATCACCACCGGGCTGGTCCAGGCGTCGAAGGCCCCCGCCGCCAGCAGCTCGCCCACGGCGTGCGCCAGCTGCTCGCCCGTGACGTCGTCGACGGTGGCCTCGAGCACGGTCACCGGCTGCCCGGGCCCCGAGCGGGCCGGGAGCGCCGTGCCGACGACCACCTGGGTGCAGTTGGGGAGGTCGTCGAGCTCGGCCCGTCCCGCGCCGTAGCCGGAGGCCGTCACCGTCATCGGAGGCATCGGCCCGCCGGCCGTGGCCAGCGTCCGGAGGAGGGCGGCCCCGGTCGGCGTGGTCAGCTCCAGCGGCACCGGCCGTCCGTAGGTCGGGAAGCCCTCCAGCAGCCGCAGGACGGCGGGCGCCGGGTTCGGGAGCAGGCCGTGGGCGGCGCGCACCGTGCCGGTGCCCAGCGCCACCGCCGACGTGGCCACCTCGTCCACCCCGAGCACCTCCAGCGCGCAGGCGGTGCCCACGATGTCCACCAGGGCGTCGTGGCCGCCGACCTCGTGCAGGTGGACGGCCTCGGGCAAGGCGTCGTGGAGGCGCCCCTCCACCTCGGCCAGCGCCCGGATGGCGCCCTGCGCCCGGCGCTCGACCCGCTCGGGCAGGCCGGCCTCGGCCACGGCGGCGGCGAGGACGGCGCTCGTCCGGCCCACGGCCGGCGCCTCCTCCCCGGCGAGGGTGACCACCGCCCGGGTGGCGGCGAGGCCTCCTCGCTGCACCCGTTCGAAGCGCAGGTCCCATCCCCGCACCGGCAGGCGGCGGAGGAGCGCGGTCACCTCGTCGGCGTCGGCGCCGGCGTCCACGAGGCTCCCCAGGGCCATGTCGCCGGCGATCCCGGCGAAGCAGTGGAACCAGGCGAGCGTCGTCACCGCAGCAGCCGGGCGACGGCGCACGCCGCCCCGAAGCCGTTGTCGATGCCGACGACGGTGATCCCCGCCGCGCACGAGGCCAGCATGGCGAGCAGGGCGGTCACGCCCTCGAGCGAGGCGCCGTAGCCCACGCTCGTGGGCACGGCCACGACGGGGGCCGGCGTGATGCCGCCGACCAGGCTGGCGAGCGCGCCCTCCATCCCGGCCACCACCACCACGGCGTCCGCCTCGGCCAGCTCGTCGGCCGACGCCAGCAGGCGGTGCACGCCCGCCACCCCGCAGTCGGCGAGCAGGGTGGGGGCGAAGCCGAGGGCGCCGAGCACCGCCCGGCACTCGTCGGCCACCGGGAGGTCGGCCGTCCCCGCCGTGAGCAGGAGGACCCGCGCCGGGCGGGCCGGCGCCGGCCGCCACGTGACCGTGGCCAGGTCCCTGGTGCGGGTGACCGAGCCCGGCTCGTGGCCCGCCTCCGCCACCACCGACGCCACTGCCGCCACCTGCTGGGCGTCCGCCCGGGTCAGCACCACCGGGCCGCTGGAGGCCCCGAGGAGCTCGGCCACGATGGCCGCGCAGTGCTCCGGCGACTTGCCGGGGCCGTAGACGGCCTCGGGCACCCCCTGGCGCAGGGCGCGGTGGTGGTCGACGCGGGCGAAGCCCAGGTCGGCGAAGGGGAGCCGCCGGAGCCGGCGGACCGCATCGTCGGGAGGACAGACGCCGCTCGCCACGTCGGCCAGGAGGTGTCGCAGCTCGGGTTCGTCCATCGCGGCTCACTATCCTGCCCGATGTGACGCGCCCTGAGCCCACGGTGGCCTTCCTGGGGCCGCTCGGCACCTTCACCGAGGAGGCCCTGCTGACCCAGGGCGACTACGCCGCGGCCACGCTCGAGCCGTGCCCGTCGATCGCCGACGTACTGGAGGCGGTGCGGTCGTCGCGGGCCGACGTGGGGTTCGCCCCCATCGAGAACGCCATCGACGGGGTGGTCCGCGACACGCTGGACGCGCTCATCTTCGACGTGGACCTCCTCATCCAGCGCGAGGTCGTGCTCGACGTGCACCTCCACCTCATGGCCCCGCCGGGCACCGAGCTGGCCGGCGTGCGCCGGGTCGTGTCGTACCCGGTGGCCCTGGCCCAGTGCCGGCGGTTCGTCGCCGACCGGCTCCCCGGGGCCGAGCTGGTCGCCGCCACCTCGACCGCCGACGCCGCCCGCCAGGTGGGCAGGGACGCCGTTCCCGGCACGGCCGCGCTGGCGCCCCGGCTGGCGGCCGACCTCTACGGACTCCGGGTGCTGGCCGAGGACGTCGAGGACTTCAGCGGCAACCAGACCCGGTTCGTGGCCGTCGCCCGCACCGGCGTGCCCGACCCGACCGGGCACGACCGCACCAGCATCGTGTGCTTCCAGGACGCCGACCGGCCCGGGAGCCTCCACGGGATCCTCGGCCAGTTCTCCGCCCGCAACATCAACCTCACCCGTCTCGAGTCCCGGCCCACCAAGCAGGGGTTGGGCGAGTACTGCTTCGCCATCGACCTGGCCGGGCACCTGGCCGACGAGGTGGTCGCCGACTGCCTGCGGGACCTCCGGGCGGAGCTGGCCGACGTGAAGTTCCTCGGCTCCTACCCGGCCGCCGGCCGCCTGGCCTCGCAGCGCCGGCGGGAGGCCGACGACGCCTGGCGGCGGGCCGACGCCTGGCTGGCCGGCCTGCGGGCGCAGCTCGGTGGCGCCGGCACCCGCTGAGCCGCGGGTCAGCGACGGAAGCGGTCGAGCTGGCGCCGGTCGCGCTTGGTCGGCCGGCCGCTGCCGGGGTCGCGACCCCAGGGCTCGTCGGCGCGTGGCGGCCGCGGCGGGCTGTGGTCGACGAGGCTGGCCGCGGCCTGCGGCGGGCTCAGCCGCTTGGCCGCCAGCTGGACCACCTCGAGCTCGCGCTCGCGGCCGTGGACGCGGGCGGCCACGCGGTCGCCCGTCCGGACGGGGCTCGCCGCCTTGGCCGGGCCGCCGTTGACGCGGACGTGACCGGCGCGGCAGGCCTCCGTGGCCGCCGAGCGCGTCTTGAAGAGACGGACGGCCCACAGCCACTGGTCCACCCGGACGGCGTCCACGCCGCCATCCTCGCGCCGGCCGCCGTGCCCGCTCGGGCGCAGTGGTACCGTCGCCGCACGGAAGCCCACGACCCGTCCGGTGCAGTGGTGTCGACGCGGGTGCTGCTCGCGCAGCTCGCGCCGCGGACCCACGACGTGGCCGCCAACGTGGCGACGGCCTGCGACCTCCTCGTCCGGCACCCGGACGCCGACCTGGCCGTCTTCCCCGAGCTGTTCGTCCACGCCTACGCCCTGAAGGGGCTCGACCCGCTGGACCTCGACGGCCACCCCGGTCCGCTGGCTCCGTTGCTGGCGAGCGCCGCGGCCCAAGGGACCGCCGTGGTGGTGGGGGTGGCCGAGCGCCAGGGGGGCGCGATGGCCAACACCGCGCTGTGCGTCGACGAGCGGGGCACCGTCGTGGGCCGCTACCGCAAGGTGCACCTCTTCGGGGCGGAGCGGCGCTTCTTCGTCGCCGGTGACGAGTACACGGTCGTCCGCCTGGCCGGCGTGGCCGTCGGCATCCTCAACTGCTACGACATCGAGTTCCCCGAGCCGGCGCGGGCCTTGGCCGTTGCCGGGGCGCAGCTCCTCGTCACCGTGTCGGCCAACATGGACCCCTACGCCGAGGACCACCAGCTGTTCCTGCGGGTGCGGGCGCTCGAGAACGGGCTTCCCCACGTGTACGTGAACTGCGTCGGCCAGGAGGGACGGCTGCGGTTCTGCGGCGGGTCGGCGGCAGCCGACGCCGCCGGGCGCCTGGTGGCGGCGCTGCCGGCCGACCGCCCCGCCGTCCAGGTGGTCGACGTGCCCCTTGGCGCGCCCGACGCCGCCGTGCCCGAGTACCTGGCCGAGCGGCGCACCGACGTCCCGGTGCGGTCGGGCGCGGGCGCGGCGGGCGCCGCCGCCTGCGGTCAGACGGCGCCGTAGCGGGCGACGAGCGCCTGCGCCTCCGCCGCGATGCGGTGGCGCAGCTCCTCGGGTGCGAGCACCTCCACCTGGGGCCCCAGCTGGAGCACCTCCTGGCGGGCGTGCTCGAGGTGCTCGAAGGTCACCTCCAGCTCCACCGGGTCCTCGCCGGCGGCGATGCGCTCCCAGTCGGTCTCCCGCCGCGTCCGAGCGTCGACGGCGCGCCGGGGGCGGCGCGCCGCTGCGGGGGCGATCCGCAGCCGCACCGCGTACGTGGGCAGCGCCGTCTCGAACCCGGCGACGAGCTCCGCCCACACGGCCGGCAGGTCGAAGTGGGCGGGGCGCTTGGCCGGCTCCTCCGTGGCCACCGGGGCGTGCACGCGCGGCACGGCGTAGGTGAGGAGCCGACCGTCCCGTGTCGCCACCAGGTACCAGGAGCGACCCTTCAGCGCCAGGCCGAGCGGATGGACCAGGCGCGGCGTGCCGTCGGGGGGCGCGCCGTAGCCGAACCGGACCATCCGGCCGGCGAGGATGGCGCCCGCCAGGACCGGCAAGGCGGGGGGGAGGTCGTGCTCCTCGAACCACCCGGCGAGGTCGACGTGGACCCAGCCGCTCGCCGACGAGGCCCGCGCCCGGAGCCCGGGCGGCAGCGCGGCGACGAGCTTGCGCCTCGCCGCGGCCAGCTGGTCCTCCATGCCGAGGGCGGCCAGCAGGTTGGTCGGGTCGAGGAGCAGGAGGGCGTCGGCCTCGGGGCCGGTGAGCCCGGTCAGCCGGGTCTGGTACCCCTCCACCAGGGCGTAGCCCCCGCCCGGCCCGGTCACCCCGTACACGGGGATGCCCGCTGCGGCGAGGGCGTCGAGGTCGCGGTAGACGGTTCGCTGGGAGACCCCCAGCGCCTCGGAGAGGCGGGCCGGGTGGGACGCCGTCCTGCTCGAGGACTACCTCGTCTACCAGGGGCAGGCAGCCACCCGGGCGCCATTTCCGGGTGGACGGCCTGCGGCTGGCCGCCATGCCGCGCCAGCAACCCCGGATCCCCATCTGGGTGGGTGGCGACGTGGAGGTGCCGGGAGTCCGGGCCCGGCTGGCGCGCTGGGACGGGACGTGCCCCTACAAGGGCTCACCCGGCGCGGCGTGGCGGGACATGGGCCCCGACGACGTGGCGCCGATCCGGGCCACCGTGGGGAACCGGCCGTTCGACATCTGCCTGGGCGGGCGGGGACCGCTCCGCCTCGGCTGAGCGCGTCCCCGCCGCCGCCCGGGGGTGCTCACTGCCACGTCACCCCACGGCGCGACGCAAGCTGATCGAGGGCCGCTGCTGTCCCGGAGACCTCGAGCCCCTCGGCGGACCGGCGGCGCCACAGGAGCAGGTAGAGGTCGTGCGCCGCCCCGCGCACGTGCACGTCGCAGGGGCCCGGGCCGGAGCGCGCCACGAGCGCGTCCGCCGAGACGCGCAGCGTCCAGGCCGCCGGCGCGTCGGTCGCCTCCAGGCCGACGACGGCGCCCTCGTGCCCGCGGACGCGCCCAGGCCGACGACGACCGTAGAAGGAGAAGAGGAGCTCGTCGACGCCGTCAGCGGCGAGCTCGGCGTCGAACGGCGCCCCGGGGTGCCCCGTGGCCAACGCGGCGTCAACGGCGTGCACGGCGGTCTCGTGCGCCTGACGGCGCGCCCACATCGCGAGGGGCGAGGGCGCGGCGAGGAAGGTCCAGCACTCGAGGTCCGGCGGTGCCGCCCGCAGGGCCTGCACCAGCGCCGCGTGGCCCTCGGCTGCCCATGCCACCCGCTCCTCGTCGGGCGGGGCCGACCGGAGGATCGCCGCCTCGTCGGGCTCGGCGACCATCTCCGTCAGGGCTGTCCGCACGTAGGCCGTGGCCCAGCGGTGCACGAAGCCGACGTGCGCCAGCAGGTCGCGCATCCGCCAGCCCGGACACGTCGGGACGGCCGCGTCCGGCCCCGCGGCGCGGGCGGCCTCCACCAGCCGGGCTCCAGCGTCCTCGAGCGCGGCGACGTGCGCTGCGACCTCCATGGCGCTCCATGGTGGCACGATGCACGCAGTGCAAGGAGAGCGCGAGGCGGCCGGCCCGGGCACGGCGCACGGCGGGCTTGTCAGCCGACGCGCCTTTCTCGCCATGGGCATCGGCACGCTGGGCGCCGCGGCCGCCGCCGCCGCCGGTGCGGACGACGTGGCCGCCGCCGCCGCCCTCCGACGCGGCCCGCCCTGGGCGGCGCTCGCGGCCTCGCTCGCCGGGGCTCTGGTGCGCCCGGATGACGCCGCCTACCCGGTGGCGAAGCAGCTCTACAACGAACGGTTCGACGGCATCGTCCCTGCTGCGATCGCCTACTGCGCCGGGCCCGCGGACGTGCAGCGGTGCGTCGACTTCGCGCGTCGCCACGGCGTGCAGGTGGCCGCCCGTTCCGGTGGTCACTCCTACGGCGGGTACTCGCTGTGCCCGGGCCTCGTCGTGGACGTGTCGCGGATGGCGGGCGTGCGGGTGGCCGGAGACCGCCGGACGGCGACGGTGGGCGCGGGCGCGCGCATGATCGACCTCTACGCCGCGCTCGGCCAGACAGGCCTGCTCCTCCCCGGCGGCTCGTGCCCGACGATCGGCGTCGCCGGGCTTGCCCTGGGGGGCGGCGTCTCGGTCTTCGGCCGCCGGTTCGGTCTCACCTGCGACCGCATGCGGTCCGTCGACCTCGTCACCGCCGACGGTGCCCTGCGCACGTGCGACCGGTCCCGCAACGAGGACCTCTTCTGGGCGAGCCGGGGCGGCGGCGGCGGGAACTTCGGGATCGCCACGTCCTTCACCTTCGAGGTCGCCCCCATCCCGCCCCTCACCCTCTTCACCCTGGTGTGGCCCTGGGCGGCGGCGGGCGACGTCCTGAGCGCCTGGCTGCAGTGGCTCCCCGGCACGCCCGACGAGCTGTGGGCCAACTGCCAGCTGCTGTCGGCGGGGGCCGCGGGCGGGACGACACCGTTGACGGTCAAGGTCACGGGGGTCTTCTGCGGGCCGGCCGGAGGTGCGGCGGGGGTGCTCGAGCCGCTGCGGGCCGCGGTGGGCAGCACACCCGTGTACGAATTCGCCGGTCCGGAGCAGTACCTGCCGGCGATGCTGGTGGAGGCGGGTTGCCAGGGCATGTCGGTCGCCGCCTGCCACCTGCCGAGCCAGAACCCGGCCGGCACCCTGAGCCGGTCGGCCTACGCAGCCAAGTCGGCGTACGTCGTGCACCCGCTGCCCGAAGCCGGCGTCGCGGCGGTCACCGACGCCGTTGTCGCCCTGGACCGGGACGTCCCGGACGTCGGCGGCGGGATCAGCTTCGACGCCTATGGGGGCGCGATCAACCGGGTGAGGCCGGGCGCCACCGCCTTCGTGCACCGCGACGCCATCGCCGGCGCGCAGTGGAGCTGCTCGTGGTCCGCCGGCGCGCCGGCATCGCTCGTGTCCAGCGCCCAGGCGTGGCTGTCGGCGACGGCCCGGGGGGTCGCCCCCTTCACCGCAGGCGCCTACCAGAACTACATCGACCCGACGCTCGCCGACTGGGCGCGCGCCTACTACGGGACCAACCTCCCGCGGCTGGTCGGGATCAAGCGCAAGGTCGACCCCGAGGACTTCTTCCACTTCGCCCAGTCGATCCCTCTCCGGCTTCCGGCAGGCGGGCCCGCGACGCCCCGGTAGCGTGGGCCGCCATGCCCCTGGTGCCGCGCGCGCTGCGCCATCGCGACTACGCCCTGTTGTGGAGCGGGCAGACGGTGTCGGTGCTCGGCGACGGCATCTACACGATCGCCATCGCCCTGGAGGCGCTGCGGATCAGCGACCACCCGACGACCCTGGCGTACGTCGAGGCGGCGCGCATCGTGCCCAACGCCCTGCTCCTCGTCTTTGCCGGCGCCCTCGTGGACCGCCTGCCGCGGCGGCTGGTCGTGCTGGGCGCCGATCTCGTGCGGGGCGGTGCCATCGCCGCCCTCGCGGTGCTGGCTGCCACCCGCTCACTGGACGTCGCCGAGCTCGTGGCGCTCTCGGCCGTGGTCGGCATCGGCGACGCCTTCTTCTGGCTCTTCTGACGGATCCGTGGGCGTCGAACGGGCCGTGACCGCATGGCGCTGAGGAACTGCGCGACCAGCCAGCCGGACGAGCCGGCTGGCACGATCCATTGTGGAGTCGTTGACGCGTCCGG
>JAJYVT010000072.1 GCA_021791845.1 Actinomycetes bacterium
GCCCGCTCTCGACGACGTCCGGCGCCACCGGCCACCTGATGACCGTCGGTCGGGAGGAGGTTCCGCTGCGGCTGCTCCGCTTCGACCGGGTCCAGCGCGCTGCCCACTGGGCCAACGCCGTGCTCTTCCTCGTCTTGATCCTGACGGGCCTCCCGCTCTACTTCGGGTCGATCGAGCGTGTGGTCGGCCGTCACCTGTTGATCGAGCAGGTCCACGTCTGGTGCGGCGTCGCCCTGCCCGTGCCCATCGTGGTGTCGCTGATCGGACCGTGGGGGGCGCGGATGCGCCGCGACGTGCGGCGCTTCAACCGCTGGACGTCGGACGAGGTGCGCTGGCTGCGCTCGCTCGGTGCCTCCCGCCGCACCGAGCTGGACAAGTTCAATCCCGGACAGAAGCTGAACGCGGTGTTCGTGGGCGGGTCGATCGTCGTGATGCTGGCGACGGGAGCCGTCATGCAGTGGTTCGCGCCCTTCCCCGTCGGCTGGCGGACCGGCGCGACCTTCGTGCACGAGGTGCTCGCGCTCCTCGTCGTGGTGGTGGTCGCCGGCCACATCGTGATGGCGGTCTCGCATCCCCACGCGCTCCGCTCGATGCTGCGAGGCTGGGTGAGCGCGACATGGGCGAGTCGCCACGCCCCACGCTGGGCTGCCGAAGAGATGGCGCCGCCCCCGTCGTCCGGCAGGTTGCCGGCGGACGACACCGGGGTATCGATGGGGCGGAGCGTCGAGGCCGACATCGGGTCGGTGCCGGAGGTGTCCCATGCCGAAGATGACCCGCAGCGGGAAGCCGAAGAAGTCGGAGCTCCCTTCCACCATCCAGCGATCACCGGCCAAGGCGCAGCGGACCTTCGCCAAGGCGCACGACAGCGCGGCCGATGAGTACGGGGAGGGCCGGCGTGCCATGCAGACGGCGTACGGCGCGCTGAAGCGCTCCTTCGAGAAGGTCGGGGACCACTGGGAGAAGAAGGGAGCCAAGGGCCCGTCCGACACGCAGTCCGCCCGGGGCGGCTCGGGGTCGCGCCGCCAGTACCGGAGCGCCGGGGGCGTGGACGCCAACGCGTCCAAGGGCCACCTCTACGACGTGGCCAAGCGGCTCGACATCGCCGGCCGGTCCCGCATGTCGAAGGAGCAACTCGTCCGGGCGATCCAGAAGGCCAACAAGCGAGCCTCGGCGAAGGCAAGCTGACCGGGCCGGCGGCAGCAGCGGCTCAGGGCCCAACGAGCGTCGAACGGAGCGCCTCGTCCAGCGGGTGCCTGGGGATCCACTGCAGGTCGTCCCGCGCCCTCCGGGCGTCCAGGGCCGGCGCGTGCGCGAGCACCTCGAGCCAGCCCGAGGCGGACCGGCGCGCCGCCCGGGGCAGGTGCTCGAGGAGCCGGTCCGCCAGCGACGCGCCCCGGCGCACGAGATCGGCCGGCACGGGCACGGGGCGGGCCCCGAGCGCGGTCGCCACGTCGGCCAGTCGCAGCGGCTCTTGGAGCGCGACGTTGTAGGGGCCGAAGGCGGGCCTCGTCACCGCCTCGGCCACCGCTGCGGCCAGGTCGTCGTGGTGGACCACCGGCACTCCGCCGACGTCGAGGCCGGGCACGACGGGCACGTGCTCGGCGAGACGCAGGAGGCCGGCGACGAGACCCGTCCGGGCGAGCACCTGCTGGCGGACTCCCGGACCCAGCACCAGGCCCGAGCGGATGCGCACGATGCGGGCCACCTCGTGCTCGGCGCCGAACTCGTCGAGGAAGCGCTCGAGGGCGGCGGCGGCACGGGAGGCGGGTGAGGTCGGTAGCCCGTCGGTCGGCCAGGTCTCGTCCACGGCCGCGCCGCCCGGGCCGGCGGGAGCGTAGGCGAGGAACGAGGAGAGCTGCACGAGGTTGAGCACATCGGCCCGTACCGCGGTCTCGAGGACCCGGCGGGCCAAGGCGGCGTCGTCGAGCGCCACCCCCGGCGCCGGCGCCGCGGCCCGGGCACGTCCGACGTTGACGAGGGCGTCCACGCCGCGCAGGTGTGGCGTCAGGTCGGCCGTCGCGGGATCGAGCGCGTGCCATTGCACGTCGGGCCGGGGACTGGTCGGCAGCCGGTGGGCGATGCCCACGACGGCGTCGACCCGCTTGTGGGGGTCTCGCTGCAAAGCGTCGACCACCGCCGCGCCGACGGCGCCGGTGGCCCCGACGACGACAACCCTCACGCCGCCGACCGGGGCCGTGGCCGTCGCGACCCACGGGGCTCACCCACGTCCTGTCGGCTCCTCGGCGTCCTCGAGCGGCTCGCTGCGCTCGGCGTCGATCCCGCGGTCGGTCGCGGCGTCGGCGAGCGGGAGCCCTTGTTCGAAGGCGTCGGCGTCGGCTGCGTCGACGCGGGGTCGGTGGGCGAGTCGGGGCTCGCTCCGGTGCCCCGGTTCGGCCGGGAGCTCCTGCTCCAGCCGGTCGGCCTCGGGCACGGGGTCGCGTGTGGCCACGGGTGCACGGTACCCGAGCACGGCGGTGCCTATCCGCGCCGATCCCTGCCGGCTTGCGCCGCAACCCGCCCCGCCCGCCCCGGTCGCGCAACCCGCCCCCCGCCCGCCCCGGTGGCCACGACCCGCCCGCCCCCCGCCCCCCCGGTCGCCGCAACCCGCCCCGCGCCCGGGCCTGCCCGCTGCCAGGCCGGCCCGGCCGGCCCGGCCGGCCCGGCCGGCGACCGTAGAGTGCAGGGCATCGACCGAACAGGCACCGAAAGGGGGCCGATGGTGGCAGCGCGGACCGTCCGGGCCGCTCGGCTGGTGGAGCACGGCAGGCCGCTCGAGGTGGCCACGGTCCCGCTCTCGGCCCCGGGAGCGGACGACGTGGTGGTCGAGATGGCCTTTGCCGGGGTGAACCCGGTCGACCGGTACGTGACGCTGGGTCGGGTGGCGCCAGACGGCCCCCTGCCGCGCACCGCGGGCGTCGAGGGGGTGGGCCGCGTCGACGGGCGCTGGGTGGTCATGCACGGTCAGGGCCTCGGCACCGCCAGGGACGGGCTGTGGGCCGAGGCGGCGGTCGTGCCCCGGGACGCGCTGGTCGACGTGCCCGAGGGTGTGGACCCCGTCGCCGCGGCGTCGGTCGGGGTGGCCGGCGTGACGGCCTGGCGCACGGTCACCGAGGTGGCCCGGGTGACGCCGGGTGACCGCGTGCTCGTGCTCGGGGCGAGCGGCGGCGTCGGGTCGATGGTCGTCTCGCTCGTCCGGTCGTTGGGTGCCGAGGTGTGGGGGCAGACGGGGCGGGCCGAGAAGGTGCCGGCGATCGAGGCCGGCGGCGCGACGCGGGCGGTGGTGGTCGAGCGGGCCGACGGCCTCGCCGGGGCGGTCGCCGAACTGCGTCCCACCGTGGTGTTCGACCCGCTCGGTGGCGGGTTCAGCGGTGCCGCCGTCGACGCGCTGGAGCCGCGTGGCCGCCTCGTGCTCTTCGGCACCAGCGCCGATGCCCGCGGCGAGGTGCCCCTCCAGGTCCTCTACCGCAAGGGCCTCTCCGTGCTCGGGTACGGGGGGCTGTCGGAGCCGCAGGACGCGCTCCACCGGGGGATGGTCGGCGCGCTCGGTGCCCTCCGGGACGGGCGGCTCGCCGTGACCGCGGGTTCCGTGCTCCCGCTGGAGGCGGCCCAGGAGGCCCTCGACCGCCTCGCCGCCCGGTCGGCGACCGGGAAGCTCGTGCTCTCGCTGGGTGCGGCATGACCGGGCCGGGCGCGCGCCGGCAGGCGTTGCACGCCGCGACCTTCCCGGGGACCCACGAGGTCACCAACCAGGCGCCGCCGCTCCACGGCTACGACGTGGCCGAGGACGCCGCGCTGCTCGACGGGGTGGCGGAGGAGGGGGCGGGATGGGCGGCCGACGACCTGCACCGGCTCGGGCGGCTCGCCGGCTCGGCCGAGGTGCAGGAGATGGCCCGCGTCGTGAACGAGCGCGGCCCCGTGCTGCGCACGCACGACCGGTACGGCTACCGGGTCGACGAGGTGGAGTTCCACCCGTACTGGCACGAGCTGATGGCCCGGGCGGTGACCGACGGGTTGCACGCCGCGCCGTGGCGCACACCGCGCCCGCGCCCGCACGTCGCACGCGCCGCCAAGCTCTTCGTCTGGGGCCAGGCCGAGATGGGGCACCTGTGCCCGATCTCCATGACGTACGCCGTGGTCCCCGCCCTCCGGTTCGCTCCGGACCTGGCCGCCCGCTACGAGCCGCTGCTCTGCGCCCGGGAGTACGACCCCGCTCCCCGGGTGCCCGACACCAAACCGGGGCTCATCGCGGGGATGTCGATGACGGAGAAGCAGGGCGGCTCCGACGTGCGGGCCAACACCACGACCGCCTCGCCTCGCGGCGACGGCACGTGGTCGTTGGTGGGGCACAAGTGGTTCACCTCGGCACCGACGTCCGACCTCTTCCTGGCCTTGGCCCAGGCGCCCGGGGGCCTGTCGTGCTTCTTCGTCCCCCGGATCCTCCCGGACGGGCGGCGCAACGCCATCCGGCTCCAGCGCCTGAAGGACAAGCTCGGCAACCGGTCCAACGCGTCGGCCGAGATCGAGTACGAGGACGCGACCGGCTGGCTGGTGGGGGACGAGGGGAGGGGCGTCCGCACGATCATGGAGATGGTCGACCAGACCCGTCTCGACTCCATGGTCGCCAGCGCGTCGATCATGCGCTGGGGCACGGTGCAGGCGGTGCACCACGCCGCCCACCGGCGGGCGTTCGGCACGCTGTTGGTGGACCAGCCGCTCATGGGCAACGTGCTCGCCGACCTGCTGGTCGAGTCGGACGCGGCGACGGCCGTGGCGCTCCGGCTGGCGGCCGCCACCGACCGGGCGACCGAGGGCGACGCCGGCGAGCGCGCCTTCCGCCGCCTCGCCCTGCCGGTGGTCAAGTACTGGCTGTGCAAGCGGGCACCGGTCCACGCCGCCGAGGCGCTCGAGTGCCTGGGCGGCAACGGGTACGTGGAGGAGTCCCAGCTCCCCCGTCTCTACCGCGAGGCCCCGGTCAACTCCATCTGGGAGGGGTCGGGGAACGTCGCCGCGCTGGACGCCTTGCGGGCGATGGCGACGCAACCGGACTCGGTGGACGCCTTCATGGCAGAGCTGGGTCTGGCCGCCGGCGCCGACGCCCGGCTCGACCGGGCGGTCGAGCGCCTGCGGGCCGAGCTCGGCGACGCCGGCGACCTGGAGCTCCGAGCCCGGCGGCTGGTGGAGTCCATGGCCCTCTGCCTCCAGGGCGCACTCCTGGTCCGCCGGGGGGCTCCGGCCGTGGCCGACGCCTTCTGCGCCTCCCGGCTCGACCGTGACTGGGGCGGCGCCTTCGGCACCCTCGGCTCCGGGGTGGACGCCGCGGCGATCGTCGCGCGGGCCAGGGTCGGGTCGGCCACGTAGCATCGACCACGGATGCCGGGCCGACGTGTCCAGGCGAGCACCAGCGGGTAGGAGCGGACCGAGGAGGCCCACCGAGCAAATGGCGACAGCGCGCGCCCCGGTCGAGGGGCGAGCACGAGGGACGAGTGGGCCGGACGAGGGGCGCGAGATCGCCACCGAGCCGGTCAAGCCGGCAGCGGCACCCCGGCGACCCGTGGTGGAGGGGGTCACCCCCCAGGTCGACGGCGGCCGGTTCCCCGCCAAGGCGGCCGTCGGGGACGAGGTGGTGGTGGAGGCGGACTGCTTCGCCGACGGCCACGACCTGCTGGCCTGCGAGCTTCGGTACCAGGGGCCGGGTCAGAGCGGCTGGTCGACCGCCCCCATGACGCCGGTCGGCAACGACCGCTGGCGGGGCACGTTCCGGGTGGACCAGCTCGGGCGCTACCGCTTCTGCGTGCGGGCCGGCGTCGACCGGTACGCCACGTGGCGGCGGAACCTCCTGGCGTGGGCCGAGGCGGGCCAGCAGCTCCGGCCCGAGCTCCCGGTCGGCAGGGACCTCCTGTCGCACGCCGCGGCGCGGGCCCGGAACGCCGACCAGCGTGTGCTGGCCGCCGCCGCCGCGTCCTTGGCGGCCGCCGACGGGTTGGAGTCCCCGGCGGTCGTCCCGGACCCCGACGCCGGTCCCAACCCCGGCCCCGACCACGGAGCCGGCACGCACGGCACCGTGGGGGAGCTGGTCCGGAGCGAGGCGCTGGTCGAGCTGGCCCGCCGGTACCGCCCCCCGAACGGCGACACCACGAGCGTGCCGTCGTACACGGTGGTGGTCGAGCCGGAGCGAGCCCGCTTCTCCACCTGGTACGAGCTGTTCCCCCGCTCGGCCTCGCCCGTGCCGGCCCGGCCCGGGACCCTGGCCGACGTGGCCGGCCGCCTGGACTACCTCGAGCGCCTGGGGATCGACGTGCTGTACCTGCCGCCCATCCACCCCATCGGGCGGACGGGCCGCAAGGGACTGGACGGCAGCACGATCGCCGGCCCCGAGGACCCGGGGAGCCCGTGGGCCATCGGGTCGGAGGCTGGAGGGCACACCGCCATCGACCCCGGCCTCGGCACGTTCGAGGACTTCGACGCGCTGGTGGCCGCGGCGGCCGAGCGGGGGATCGCGGTGGCGCTGGACGTGGCCTTCCAGTGCTCGCCCGACCACCCGTGGGTCCGGGAGCACCCCGAGTGGTTCCGCCACCGCCCCGACGGCACCATCCGCTACGCCGAGAACCCGCCCAAGCGCTACGAGGACATCTACCCCCTGGACTTCGAGACCGAGGCATGGTGGGAGCTGTGGTGCGCGCTCTTGGACGTCGTGCGCTTCTGGATCGGCCACGGGGTCACCGTCTTCCGGGTGGACAACCCGCACACCAAGCCCTTCGCCTTCTGGGAGTGGCTGATCGCCACCGTGAAGGAGGACCACCCCGAGGCCGTCTTCCTCTCGGAGGCGTTCACCCGGCCGTCCGTCATGCACCGGCTGGCGAAGCTCGGCTTCTCGCAGTCGTACACGTACTTCGCCTGGCGCAACACCAAGTGGGAGCTCGAGACCTACATGGCCGACCTGCGCGCCGTGGCCAGCTACTTCCGTCCCAATTTCTGGCCCAACACGCCCGACATCCTGACCGAGCGGCTGCAGACGGGCGGCACCGCTGCCTTCGTCTCCCGGCTCGTGCTGGCGGCGACGCTGGCCGCCAACTACGGCGTCTACGGGCCGGCCTTCGAGCTCCAGGAGCACGTCGCCCGGGCGCCCGGGTCCGAGGAGTACGCGGGATCGGAGAAGTACGCCGTGCGCCACTGGGACCTCGACCAGGCCGACAGCCTCGCCGGGCTCATGGCCCGGCTCAACGAGACCCGCCACCGCCACCCCGCCCTCCAGCGCGACGACACCCTGCGGTTCCACGCCACCGACAACGACCAGCTGATCGCCTACTCCAAACGCTCGGGGAGCGACGTCGTCCTCGTGGTCGTGAACCTGGACCCGCGCTACCGGCAATCCGGGTGGGTGGACCTCGGCCCCCTGGCCGACGGGCACGACCCCGCCGGCGGGGGGTGGGAGGTGCACGACCTGCTCACCGACGCCAGGTTCCGCTGGGACGGCTCGCACAGCTTCGTCATCCTGGACCCCGCCACCGTGCCGGCGCACGTGCTCTCGGTCGTACGACCCGGCGACGGCGCACCCGGCGACGTCGCACCCGCCGACGGCGCACCCGAGGGCGGCGCACCCGAGGGCGGGACGCCGTGAGCATCGCCGAGGAGCGCACCGAGCGCTCGATGCAGATGGCCCGTTCGGCGGCGGTGGGAGAGGTGGCCCACTGGTACCAGGACGCCGTGATCTACGAGCTGCACGTGCGGGCCTTCCACGACAGCGACGGCGACGGGGTGGGCGACTTCCGCGGCCTGGTCCAGCGGCTCGACTACCTCCGGGAGCTGGGGGTGACCGCCCTGTGGCTCCTGCCCTTCTACCCCTCCCCGCTGCGCGACGACGGCTACGACATCTCCGACTACCGCGACGTGCACCCCTCCTACGGGACGCTGCGCGACTTCCGCACCTTCTTGCGCGAGGCGCACCGGCGCGGCCTCCGGGTGATCACCGAGCTGGTGCTCGCCCACACCTCCGACATGCACCCGTGGTTCCAGCGAGCCCGCCGAGCCCGCCCCGGCAGCGGGGCCCGGGACTTCTACGTCTGGAGCGACACGCCCGACAAGTTCAAGGACGCCCGCATCATCTTCCGGGACTTCGAGAGCTCCAACTGGGCGTTCGACCCGGTGGCGGGGCAGTACTTCTGGCACCGGTTCTACTCGCACCAGCCCAGCCTCAACTACGACAACCCCGCCGTCCGCCAGGCCATGTTCGACGTGGTCGACTACTGGCTGGAGATGGGGGTCGACGGCCTCCGCCTCGACGCCGTGCCGTACCTCTACGCCCGCGAGGGCACCTCCTCGGAGAACCTCCCCGAGACGATGGAGCTCCTCCGGCTGCTTCGCGCCCACATCGACGAGCGCTTCACCGACCGGATGCTGCTCGCCGAGGCCAACCAGTGGCCCGAGGACGCCGTCGCCTACATGGGGAAGGGCGACATGTGCCAGATGGCCTTCCACTTCCCCCTCATGCCCCGCATGTTCATGGCGGCCCGGCAGGAGGACCGGTTCCCCATCGTGGACATCCTGGCCGAGACGCCGCCCGCCCCCCAGGACTGCCAGTGGGCGCTGTTCCTGCGCAACCACGACGAGCTGACCCTCGAGATGGTCACCGACGAGGAGCGCGACTACATGTACCGCACCTACGCCGAGGACCCCCGGGCCCGGGTGAACGTCGGGATCCGGCGCCGGCTGGCGCCGCTCCTCGGCAACGACCGGGCGCTCATCGAGATGATGAACGGCCTCCTCTTCTCCCTGCCCGGCACCCCGATCGTCTACTACGGCGACGAGATCGGCATGGGGGACAACATCTATCTCGGCGACCGTGACGCCGTGCGCACGCCCATGCAGTGGAACGCCGACCGCAACGCCGGCTTCTCCCGGGCGAACCCCCAGCAGCTCTACCTGCCCATCGTGATCGACCCCGTCTACAGCGCCGCCGCCGTCAACGTGGAGGCGGCCGAGACCAACCCCAATTCCCTGCTGTGGTCCATGCGCCGGATGATCCACCAGCGCCAGCGGTACAAGGCGTTCAGCCGGGGCACCCTCGAGCACCTCCGGCCCGACAACCGCAAGGTGCTGGCCTTCCTGCGACGCTACGAGGACGAGCTGCTGCTGGTGGTGGTCAACCTCTCCCGCTTCGTGCAGTGCGCCGAGCTGGACCTCTCCGAGCTGTGCGGGGCGGTGCCGGTGGAGCTGTTCGGCAACATGCGCTTCCCGCCGGTGGGCGACCTGCCGTACTTCATCACCCTGGGCCCGCACGGCTTCTACTGGTTCTCCCTGGAGCTCGACCCCACACAGCGGCGCAAGCCGCCGGCACGGCTCCGCGCCCGCCGCCGCTGGGACGAGATCTTCTCCGACGCCTGGCGCCTGGAGGCGGTGCTGCCCGAGTACGTGGCCGGCCGTCGGTGGTTCGTGTCCAAGACCCGCACCATCACCGGGGTCAGCGTGCTCGACACCTTGCCGGTGGGGGACCGGGGGGACCCCGTCGCCCGGCTGGCGCTGGTGCGGGTGGACCTGGACCAGGGGCCGTCCGAGCGGTACCTGCTGCCCCTCGGCTACGCCGGCGGCGAGCGGGCCCAGGGGTGGCGGCGGTGGCGCCCGGAGGCGGTCGTCTGCGACCTGTCGGTCGGGGACGAGGACGGCGTGCTCTACGACGCGGTGTGGGACCCCGAGCTGACGCGGGCGGTCTTCGCCATGATCGGCCACCGGCGCTCGGTCCCCTCGGGCGGCGGCCGCGCCTGGGGGGCCCCGGCGCCCAGCTACCGGTCCATCCTCCGGGACGTGCCGGCGGACGTCCAGCCGGCGCCCATGTCGGTCGAGCAGTCCAACAGCTCGGTGATGCTGGGCGACCGGGCCATCCTCAAGTACATCCGGCGGGTGGAGGAGGGCACGAACCCCGGGGTGGAGCTGCCGCGCTTCTTGGGCGAGCGGGCGCACTTCCCCCACTCGCCCCGTTTCGGCGGGAGCCTCGAGTACCGCGCCGACCAGCGGGCCAGCAGGCCGATCACGCTCGTCTCGCTGGAGGAGCTGGTCCAGAACGAGGGGGACGGCTGGAGCTACGTGGTCGACGCCCTGGGCCACGACCTGGAGGAGGCGATCGCCCACGGCGCCGGGGTGCCGTCGCCGGTCGAGGTCCCCGGGCTCGTCACACTGGGGCCCGACGACGTCCCGCCCGACCGCTACTACAGCCTCGTCGAGTGGGCGGCGCTCCTCGGGAGGCGCACCGGCGAGCTGCACGTGGCCCTGGCCTCGGACCCCAACGACCCCGCCATGGCCCCCGAGCCCCTCATGCCGGTCGACCGGCTCTCGCTGTACCACGGCGCCCGGAGCCTGGTGCGGGCCACCTTCCGCCAGGTGCGCGACGCCCCCCCGTCCTCGGACGTGGCCGAGGTATTGCGCCGGGAGCGCGAGATCAGCGAGCGGCTGCGGGTGATCGCGTCGGCGGGTGCCGGCGCGCAGCGCATCCGGGTGCACGGCGACTACCACCTGGGACAGGTGCTGTGGACCGGGAAGGACATCGTGATCATCGACTTCGAGGGCGAGCCGGCCCGGTCGCTCGGGCAACGTCGGCTGAAGCGCCCGGCGGCGATGGACCTGGCAGGCATGGTCCGTTCCTTCCACTACGCCTCGCGCACCGTCGCCATGCGGGCCGAGCGGGACCTGGTCGGTCCCCAGGGCCACCGGGAGCTCGAGCCCTGGCTCTTCGAGTGGTACCGCTGGGTGTCGGCCGGGTTCCTCCGGGCCTACCTGGAGGTGCCGGGGGTCGACCGGCTGCTCCCGGCCGACCGGGACCAGCTGGCCGCCCTGCTCGACTTCTTCCTCCTGGAGAAGGCCGTGTCCGAGCTCGGCTACGAGGCCAACGCCCGCCCGGACTGGATCGACATCCCGGCGCGGGGGATCCTCGACGTGCTGGACAGCGCACCGTGACACGGCCCCTGGAGGAGCTCGCCGCCCTCTACGGCGTGCAGACGTCGTACGAGGCCCAGACCGGAGAGGAGCGCCTGGCCACGCCGGACGCCGTGGCCGCCGTGCTCGAGGCGCTGGGGGCGCCGGTGACAGACCCGGCGGGGGGGGCGCGGGCCGAGCGGCTCCGGCGCCACGTCGAGACCGTCGAGCCGGTGGTGGCTCTGCCGGCCGTGGGCGCCCAGCAGCTGGCCGTCGCCCTGCCCCGGACGGTGCACCCGCGGGACTGCTGGCTGACGGTGGAGACCGAGGACGGCCGCCAGCGCCGGAGCCGGCTGATGCCGGCCATCGACCGCCCGCTCGGGTCGGTCAACGTCGAGGGGCACCCCATGGACCGGTTCGAGGCGCGCCTCGGCACCCCCACCGACGCCCTGGCGCCGGGCTACCACCGCCTGCGGGTGGAAGGACCCGGCATCGACGCCCAGGCGCTCGTGGTGGTGGCGCCGCGGGCCCCGCTTCCGGCCCGGGGTTGGGGAGCCTTCCTGCCCCTCTACGCCGCCCGCACCGCCGCCGACTGGGGGGTGGGCAGCTACACCGACCTGCGTCGGTTCTCCCAGTGGGTGACCGAGCTCGGCGGGGAGCTGGTGGGAACGCTGCCGCTGTACCCCGCCCTGCTCGACGGCCCCGCCGGCGGCCCGGGAGAGATCAGCCCCTACCTGCCGGCCACGCGGCTCGGATGGAACGAGCTCTACGTCGACCCCACCGCCTTGCCCGAGCTGGAGGTTGCGGCCGAAGCCCGGGCGCTGCTCGAGTCCGACGCCTTCCGGGCGGAGCTGGCGTCGGTGCGCCGGGGCGCCCTGGTCGACTACGAGGCGTCGATGGCGCTGGTGCGCCGGGTGCTCGAGCCCATGAGCCGGGCGCTGTTCGAGAAGCCCTCGCCCCGCCGGGAAGCGCTCGGGGCCTTCGCCCGCTCCCGCCCGGACATGGTCGCCTACGCCCGCTTCCGGGCCGGCGAGCGGGTCGAGCCGGCCGGGGCGGCGGGCAACGTGCTGCCGGAGAGCCCGGCCTCCCGTGCCTTCCTGTACGCCCAGTGGGCCGCGCACGAGCAGCTGGCGGCGGCCGGCGGCAACCTCTTCCTCGACCTGCCCGTCGGCGCCCACCCCGAGGGGTTCGACCCGCTGTGGGAACCCGAGCTCTTCGTCGCCGGGGTGGAGGGCGGCGCGCCGCCCGACGCCTTCTTCGCCCACGGGCAGCGCTGGGGGTTCCGCCCGCTGCATCCGCACCGGCTGCGGAGCCAGGAGTACCGCCACCCGATCGCCGTCCTGCGCCACGTCCTGCCGCACGCCCGCGCCCTGCGGCTGGACCACGTGATGGGGCTGTGGCGGCTGTACTGGGTCCCCCAGGGCGCGGACGCCGCCGACGGCGTCTACGTCCGCTACCCCGAGCGGGAGCTGCGTGCCGTCACCGCCCTCGAGGCCCAGCGGGCCGGGACGACGCTCGTGGGCGAGGACCTCGGCACCGTCCCCGGCGAGGTCCGCCGGGAGATGGCCCACGACCGGATGCTGCGCTCCTGGGTGCTCCAGTTCGAGGTGTCGCCCGGGATGCCGCTGCCGGACCCCCCGGAGCTGTCGATGGCCAGCATCGGCACGCACGATCTGCCTCGCTTCGCCACGTTCTGGGAGCGTCCCGAGCTCTCCGCCTGGCGCCGTTCGCTCGGGGGCGACGCCAGGCGGGCCCTCCGCAGCTGCCTGGACCACCTGGCGGCCGGGCCGGCCCGGCTCGTCCTCGTGGACCTGGAGGACCTCTGGCTCGAGCGGTGGCCCCACAACCGGCCGGGGACGGGGGCGGGGGCGGGCAACTGGCGCCACCGGGCGGCCCGCTTGCTGGAGGACGTCTTCGCCGACGACGCCGTTGCCGCCGCCTTCGGCCGTGTCGACGCGCTCCGGCGTCAGGAGGATCCCGGGTGATCACCGACGAGGACCTGTACCTCTTCAACGAGGGCTCGCACCGCCGCATGGGGGAGAAGCTGGGCGCCCACCCAGCCGACGAGGGAACGGACTTCGCCGTGTGGGCGCCGAGCGCCCGCGAGGTGGCGGTGGTCGGCGACTGGAACGGCTGGCGGCCCGACGCCGACCGGCTGTCGCCCCGGGGCGTCTCGGGCGTGTGGGAGGGCCACGTGGACGCGGCCCGGCCGGGGCACGTCTACAAGTTCGCCGTCACCGCGTCCGACGGCTCGGTCCTGGAGAAGGCCGACCCGTTCGCCTCCTTCGCCGAGCTCCCTCCGCGGACCGGCTCGATCGTGTGGGACCTGTCCTACGCCTGGGGCGACGGCGAGTGGATGGCCGGGCGTCGCGACCGCCAGTCGCTGCGGGCACCCATCAGCATCTACGAGGTCCACCTCGGGAGCTGGCGGCGCGACCCCGGGCGTCCGGGTGAGCTGCTGTCCTACGCCGAGATCGCCCCCCGCCTGGTCGACCACGTGCACCGCTGCGGCTTCACCCACGTGGAGCTCCTGCCGATCATGGAGCACCCCTTCTACGGCAGCTGGGGCTACCAGACGACCGGCTACTTCGCCCCCACCTCCCGTTACGGCACGCCACAGGACTGCATGGCCATGATCGACGCGCTGCACCAGGCCGGCATCGGGGTGATCCTGGACTGGGTGCCCTCGCACTTCCCCTCGGACGCCTTCGCCCTGGCCACATTCGACGGGACCCACCTCTTCGAGCACGCCGATCCCCGGCGCGGTGTGCACCCCGACTGGAACAGCCTGGTCTTCAACTACGGGCGCCACGAGGTCCGGAGCTTCCTCGCCTCGTCCGCCGACCACTGGCTGCGCACGTACCACGCCGACGGGCTGCGGGTCGACGCGGTGGCCTCCATGCTGTACCTCGACTACTCCCGCAAGGAAGGGGAGTGGGTGCCCAACATCTACGGCGGCCGGGAGGACCTCGACGCCATCGGCTTCCTGCGGCAGCTCAACGCCGGCGCCTACGCCGACCACCCGGACGTCCAGACGGTGGCCGAGGAGTCCACGGCCTGGGGTGGCGTGTCCCGACCGGTGGAGACCGGCGGCCTCGGGTTCGGCTTCAAGTGGGACATGGGGTGGATGCACGACACCCTGCGCTACATGGACCTCGACCCGGTCTACCGCCGGTACCACCACGGGGAGCTGACGTTCCGCGCCGTCTACGCCTTCACCGAGAACTTCGTGCTCCCCCTCTCCCACGACGAGGTCGTGCACGGCAAGGGGTCGCTGCGGGCCAAGATGCCCGGCGACGACTGGCAGCAACGGGCCAACCTGCGCCTCCTCTACGGCTACCAGTACGGCCTGCCCGGCAAGAAGCTGCTCTTCATGGGGGCCGAGCTCGGCGACTGGCGCGAGTGGAGCCACGAGGAGGGGCTCCACTGGGAGCTGCTGGAGGACGACCGTCATGCCGGGATCCTTCGCTGGGTGCGGGACCTGAACGAGCTCTACCGCTCCGAGCCCGCCCTCCACGAGCTCGACACCGAGCCGGGCGGCTTCGAGTGGGTCCAGCACGAGGAGGCCGACATCAGCGTGCTCAGCTTCCTGCGCCGGTCGTCCGAGGGGCGGGTCGCCCTCGTCGCCTGCAACTTCACGCCCGTCCCGCGCCACAATGTGCTGATGGGAGTGCCCGTCGACGGGTTCTGGCGCGAGCTGCTCAACTCCGACGCCCTCGAGTACGGCGGCGGCGGCGTGGGCAACCAGGGCGGGGTCCACGCCCAGCCCGTGCCGTCCCACGGCCGGCCGCGCACGCTGAACGTCACCGTCCCGCCGCTCGGCTGCGTGGTCCTGGCGCCCGACCAGCAGCGCTGATGCGCGTCTGGCCCGGGAGCCCGCGCCCCCTCGGCGCGACCTGGGACGGCGAGGGCGTGAACTTCGCCCTGTGGTCCGAGCACGCCACCGGCGTCGAGCTGTGCCTGTTCGACCGGCCCGGGGCGGCCGCGCCCACCCATCGCATCACCATGCCGATGACGACGGACCGGGTGTGGCACGCGTACCTTCCCGACGCCCGCCCCGGGACCCTCTACGGCTACCGGGTGGACGGGCCCTACGCGCCCGAGGAGGGCCACCGCTTCAACCGGCACAAGCTGCTCATCGACCCCTACGCCCGGGCGGTCAGCGGGAAGGTCCGCTGGCGCGACGAGGTGTTCGGCTACCGCGTCGGGGACCCGGCCGGGGACCTGTCCTTCGACGGTCGCGACTCGGCCGGTGCGGTGCCCAAGAGCCTGGTGGTCGACCCGGCGTTCACCTGGGGCGACGACCGGCCGCCCCGCACGCCGTGGAACCGCACGCTCGTCTACGAGTGCCACGTGCGGGGGACGACCGTCCGGCACCCGGCGGTGCCCGAGCACCTGCGCGGCACCTACCTCGGCCTCGCCTCCGACCCGGTGGTCGACCACCTGGTCGACCTCGGGGTGACGGCGGTGGAGCTCCTCCCCGTCCACCAGTTCGTCGACGACCGCCGGCTCGTGTCCCTCGGGCTCTCCAACTACTGGGGCTACAGCTCGATTGCCTTTTTCGCCCCCCATGGCGGCTACGCCACCGGTCGGCGGGGACAGCAGGTCCACGAGTTCAAGTCGATGGTGCGCGCCCTGCACCGGGCCGGGATCGAGGTCCTCTTGGACGTGGTCTACAACCACACCGGCGAGGGCGACCGCTTCGGACCGACGCTGTCGCTGCGGGGCATCGACAACGCCGCCTACTACCGGCACCACCCGGCCGACCGGCGACACCTCGTGGACTACACCGGGACCGGCAACAGCCTCAACACGCTGCACCCCCGGGCCATGGCGCTCGTCATGGACAGCCTGCGCTACTGGGTCAGCGAGATGCACGTTGACGGCTTCCGCCTCGACCTCGCGCCGGCGCTCGTGCGGGGCCACGAGGACGGGCGGCGCAGCGCCTTCTTGGAGATCGTCCAACAGGACCCGGTGCTGTCGGGGGTGAAGCTGATCGCCGAGCCCTGGGACGTGGGTCCCGACGGGTACCACCTCGGGCGGTTCCCCGAGGGGTGGGCGGAGTGGAACGGCGCCTATCGCGACTGCGTGCGCCGCTTCTGGCGCGGGGACCCCGGCCAGGTCCCCGAGCTGGCGTCGCGCCTCACCGGATCGAGCGACATCTACGGGAGCAGCGGCCGCGGCACCTATGCCAGCGTGAACTTCGTCACCTGCCACGACGGCTTCACCCTCACCG
>JAJYVT010000073.1 GCA_021791845.1 Actinomycetes bacterium
GGCAACGGCCGGCAGCACCGCTGTTGTGCTGAGGGGGAAGGTGATGATGCCGTTGACGTGCTCGCCGACCAGGGTCTTGATGTCCGAGACCTGCTTGCTCACTGTGAGCTGGTCGTCCAGCTCGACGACCTTCACGCCCAGGCGCTTGCCCCGCGCTGTGATCGCCTTGCCGATCGTGTCGAGGACCTCCACGGCCGCGGTCGGGTTGGTGAAGCCCACCACGAACTGCTTGGATGTCGAGCTCTTCCGGTGGCTCGCGTGCTTGGTCGCCGCCGACGCGCTTCCGGCTGCGCCGGACACGACCAGCGCCGAGCCCACGGACACGGCCGCCACGGCCGAGGCGAGCGCCCTCCACCTCCCACCTGCGAGACGCTTCATCTGAACCCCCCTTTCAACCTGCGCTTGCTCGATTCGACAACGGAGCGGGGCATCGATCCGGGACGCCTCATGGCCGGCCTGCTCGGCATCGGCCTTCAAGACGGCGAGCGAATTGAGTGGGTATCCCCCCGACGGCACGTATCCGGTGCGCCGCTGGCACTGGGTCCAGGCGGCGCCAACTTCAGCAGTTATTGTATCTCTGATCAAATCTACAGTGGTCGGGTCCCTGGGTCAAGGGCCGTGGGCGTCGCGAGCCCGGCCGCTACGAGCGGCGGCAGCGCCGCCACCGCCAGATCACCGCGACCACGAGGAGCACGGCCGCCACGCCGGCGCCGATCTTCAACCCCCGGTCCCGGAGGGACGACGCGAGCACACGGTTGAGGTCCAGGGTGTCGTCCTCGGGTGGCCGGGTGCCGCCCGAGGCCGCCGACGCGGCGCCGTTCGTGGACGCCGACGCCGCCCCCGGACCCTGCTGGGTTGCGGCGATCCGGCGCTCGAGGCGGGCCGTGAACTCCTCGAGGATGCGGCCGCCCACGTCCTCCAGCACGCCCTTGCCGAACTGCGCCTGCGGCCCCGTGATCTCGAGCTCGGTCTCCGCCCGGACGTGCGTGCCCTCGGGGACCGCCGCAAGGCTGTTGCGCACGGTCGCCAGCGCCGATCCCTGCCCGCGGGCCTCCCGAGCCTTCATCTGGATCGTGGCCTGGTGTGCGTCCTGGTCGACCTGGACCAGCGTCGCCTCGCCGCGGTACTCGACGGTCATCGGGCCGATCTTGAGCCGGATCTTGCCCCGGTAGGTGTTCGGCGGGACCACCTCTTCCACCTTGGCACCGGGGACGCACTCGGCCACCCCCTCCATGTCCAGGAGGTGGGTCCACACGGTGTCCACGTCGGCAGCGACGACGAACTCGTTGGTGAGCAGCATCAGAGGCTCTCCACGCCGGCGCCCGGCTCCGCCGTTCGGGTGACGACCTCGACACCCCGGGGTGCGCCCGGGTCCCGATGGAGCAGCTCGTACACCCGCGCCCAGTGGTTGTGGCTCTCCGACACGACCGGTGCGCCGGCACCGAGCGCGTCCTGCAGCGCGGCGCAGACGGCGTGGAGGGGTGCTCCCCCGCCCTCGCCCATGCCCTTGGCGCCGTTGGGCGTGAACGGGCTCGGGGACTCGATGTCCCCACATGCCACGTCGGGGATGTCCATGGCGGTGCCGACGTGGTACTCGTAGAACGACGGCTCTTGGAGCTGGCCCGACTCGTCGTAGTCCAGCGACTCGTAGAGCGAGGCGGCGATCCCGAGCCCCGTCGCCCCGTGGACCTGCCCTTCCACGACGAGGGGGTTGATCCGGTTCCCGCAATCGTCCACGGCGGCGTACTCGACCACCTTCACCTCGCCCGTCTCCTCGTCCACCTCCACGACGCACACGTGCACCTGGCTGGCGTAGGTGAGGGTCAGGTTCCCCGTCTTGGCCACCGTGTCGGGGACCTCGAACGGCGGCACGTAGACGTAGCGGGCGTTGAGATCGCACTCGTCCAGCAGGCTGGCGGGGAGGCCGGCGTTGTTCGTGTAGACCATGTTGGAGAGCCCGATGAACGGGATGGCCCGCTCCTCGTCGCCCCGGACGCGGGCCGAGCCACCTTCGAGCTCGATCTCGTCCTCCTCGGCCTGCAGGGCGAAGGCAGCGAGCTTCACGATCTGGTGCCGCAGCTTTTGCGCCGCCCCCATCACCGCGCCGAGGCCGGACACGGCGAACTGGCTGGCGTAGGTGCCGGAGAACCCGACGTAGGAGTTGTTGGCCTGGTTGAAGCCGGTCGTGACGGTCACATCCTCGGGGGTCACCCCGAGGATGTCGGCCGCGACCTGGGCGGCCGTCGTCTCGTGCCCCTGCCCCTGGGGCGTGGTGCCGAGGTTGACGTTGATCTCCCCGAACAGGTCCAGCTTGGCAAAGGCCGCTTCCCCGTTCCCCGAGAACGGGAGGTCCGGGTTGATGATCCGGGACTGTCCGAAGTTGTTGGTGCCCGAGTCGAGCGTCGATCCGATCCCGATGCCGATCCGTCGACCCGTCCCGGTGCCGAGCTCGCGCTGGCGCTCGCGCCACTCGGCGACGTGGGCCAGTTCGAGCGCGATGTCCAGGGAGCGGGGAAGGTCGCCGGAGTCGTAGATGCACCCGTTGGGCGTCTCGTACGGGTAGTCCTCGGGCTGGACGTAGTTGCGCTTGCGCACCTCCACCGGGTCGAGGCCCAGCTCGTGCGCGACCACGTCCACGATGCGCTCGACCAGCCAGAGGTGCTGCATGCGGGAGTACCCACGGTTGGGCACGACCGGGCACTTGTTCGTGACGACCTCGGTGTAGTCGACCCGGACGTGCTTCAGCTTGTAGCAGCCCGGCACGACCTGGGACCAGATCACGGCTCCAAGCGGCTCGTAGTGCAGGTAGGCGCCGGCGTCGTCGAACGCCCGGACCTTGAGGCCGAGGATCGTGCCGTCGGCCATCACCGGCACCTCGACGTCGAGGAAGGTGCGCTCGTTGCCGTGGCCGGCGGTGAGCATGTGCTCGGTCCGGAACTCGGTCCACTTGGCGGGTCGTCCGGCCTTCTTGGACAGCAGCGCCAGGGCGGCGATCTGGGGGTAGAAGCCGATCTTGATGCCGAAGGCTCCGCCGATGTCCTTGCTGACGAAGTTGAACTTGTTCATGGGGACGCCGATGGTCGGCCCGACGACCATCGCCGCGAACATGGGCATCTGGTAGTTCGAAAGGACGCTGACCACGCCCGTCCCCCGGTCGAAGTCGACGACGGCCCCGTTGCACTCCAGGGGCGACGAGGTGAAGCGGTGGAAGTGCAGCCGGTCCAGCTTCACCACGTGGTCGGCGTTCTCGAGCGCCCAGTCCACGTCGCCGTAGTCGAACAGGCCATGCCAGGCGACGTTGGTCCCCGCCTCGTCGTACAGGAGGGGCGCGGCCGGGTCCGCCGCCGCCACGGTGTCGGTGACCGGCGTGAGGGGCTCGTACTCGACGACCACCCGCTCGGCGGCGTCCCGGGCGGTCTCCCGGCTGTCGGCCAGGACGACCGCGACGGCGTCGCCCTGGTAGCGCACCTTGTCGACGGCGAGCGGCCACTCCTGCATGAGCGAGCCGGGCGGCGGGGCGATGGCGAAGAACGGCGCTTGGCACATCGCCTTCGCCTCGTCGCCGGTGAGCACCGCGTACACGCCCTCCATGGCCAGTGCCGGCTCGCAGTCGATCGAGACGATCCGCGCATGCGCGTAGGGGGAGCGCACGAACCACGCATACCCCTGACCGTGCATGCCGCCGTCGTCCACGAACGAGCCTTGGCCCTGGACCAGCCGTCCGTCCTCCTTGCGAGGCATCGAACGGCCGGACCACGTCTTGGTGGCCTCTCCCGTGACCGGGGTACTGGTGATCGTCACCTCACACCTCCTCGCCGGCAGCCGCCGGCACCGGCCGGCCTCCGGACGCCTGTTCCCGGGACGCGGCCCGGATCGCCTTCACGATGTTGACGTAGCCCGTGCAGCGGCAGATGTTCCCCCGGATCCCCCGTCGGATCTCCTCGTCCGTCGGATCGGGGTTCTGGCGCAACAGGTACGTGGCGCTCATGAGCATGCCCGGCGTGCAGTACCCGCACTGCAGGGCGTGGTGCTCGTGGAAGGACTCCTGGAGCGGGCTGAGGGAGTCGCCGTCGGCGAGGCCCTCCACCGTCTCGATCGTGGCCCCGTCCACCTGGGGCGCCAGGATCATGCAGCTCTTGACCAGCTTGCCGTTCACGATGACCGAGCAGGCCCCGCAGTTGCCCGTGTCGCAACCGATATGGGTGCCGGTCAGGCCGAGCGTGTCCCGGAGGAAGTGGACGAGGAGCTGGCGCGCCGCGACGATGCGGCTCACCTTCTCGCCGTTGACCTCCACGGTGACGGCATGCGACGTTCCGCGTTCGCCCATCAGTTCCCTCCTGCCTTCGAGCCGTTCCGGCTGCCCCGGGCCGCGGCGACGGCCTGGGAGACCGCCCGTCTGGCCATCACCTTCGCCATCTGGCGGCGATACTCGCTGCTTCCGTGCACGTCGGCGATCGGCTGCATGCCGTCGGCCACGCCTGCACACGCCGCCGCCACCGACTCCTCGGTGGCGTCGCCCCCGTTGAGCCGCGCCTCGGCGTCGGTGTCGCGCACCGGCACGTGAGCCACTCGGGCGAGGACCAGCCGGGAGTCGGCGATCGTCCCCCCGTCCAGGGTGACGCGGGCCGCGGCCCGGACCATCGCCTTGGCGTCCGCTCCCACGGCCAGGGAGGTGTAGCCCGCTCCCGAGCCTGCCGGCATCGGAGGGACGGTGACGGAAACCAGCAGCTCTCCCGGCTCGAGCGCGGTGGCGAAGTACCCCTTGAAGAAGTCGGCCGAGGCGACGCTGCGTTGCCCGGCGCGTGAGCGCAGCTCCATGACGGCGTCCAGCGCAACCAGGAGCGGCGGAAGGTTGTTGGTGGGGTCGCTGAGGCAGCAGTTGCCCCCGATCGTCCCCTTGTTGCGGATCTGCTGGTCCTCGATGTGGGCCGCGACCTCCCCGAGCAGCCAGTGGGTCTGGCGCACGTCGGCCGAGCGGTCGAGCTCGTCGTACGTCACGCAGGCCCCGATCGACAGCCCGCCGTCGGCGGTCCGGGCAATGCCGGCGAGGTCGTCCAGCCGGGAGATGTCCACCAGCACGTCGACCGATGCCACCCGGTTCTTCAAGACGTTGGTCAGGCTCTGGCCGCCGGCCAGCGGCGCCGCCCCGTCGTCGTTCGCAAGGATCTCCAACGCCTCGTCCAGGCTTTGGGGCCGCACGTACTCCACCTGTTCGAGCAGCATCGCCAGTCACACCTCCGATGGCCTCACGGCTCCCTCGCCCCGGAGCGTTCCCCTTGTGGCGCACGCCGTCGCGGAGCGATGGCGAACCTAGCCGCTGGTTTGATCAATTGTCAACGTTGCATGCCGAGCGTGGCACGCCGTCTCGCCGGACGCGCCCGGGCGGGGGCCGCCTCACGAGGCATCGCCGAGATAGCTCGCCTCGAGCGCCTTCACGAGACGCCACAAGCACAGGTGCAGTGGCACGGGCACGCCGTGCGCGCGGCCTTCCCGGACCAAGGCGCCGGTGATGAAGTCGACCTCGGTCCGGCGCCCGGCACGCACGTCGGCGAGCATCGACGGCAGGTGGCGATAGCTCCCCTGCGCCGTCTCACCCCGCCGCACCGCCTCGAGGTTCATCTCCCACGGGTCCTCGTGCAGCTCGACGCCGGCGGCCGCGGCCACCGCCCTGCCCTCCTCCACCAGCGCACGGGCGAGGTGGCCGAGGTCGGTGAGCTGCTCCTCCATGCGGAAGTGCCGGTCGTGGGGCAGCCCGGTGAGGGCGCTGAGGGCGTTGACGGTGGCGTTGAAGATCAGCTTGGACCACAGGGCCGGCCGGACATCGTCGAACGCCTCCGCCCGCAGCCCCGCTCGGCGGAGCACCTCCGCGAGCTGGGCGGCCATCGCCTGCGACGCCGGGCGGACGGAGGACGGCCCCAGCCACGTCGGTGCGTCCAGCTCGTACTCGACGTTGCAGTCGTCGTGCTTGGTGCCGCTCATGAACGTGACCGCGCTCAGGAGCGGCCAGGGGCCGGCGTCGGCCATGATCTCGTCGGCTCCCAGGCCGTTCTGGCACGTCATCACCACCGCGCCCTCCGAACGGCCGCGCAGTGCCTCTGCCGCGGCACCCACCTCGTTGGCCTTGGTCGCCACGATGGCGGCGTCGAACGGAGGCAGCTCGCCCGGGTCGCTCGTGGCGTGGACGGAGGCGTCCACCGTCGTCTTGCCGCGGACCGAGAGGCCCTTGGCGCCGAGCGCATCGGCATGGTCCGGCCGGCGGGTGAGGACCCAGACCTCGGCCTGGGACGCCAGGTGGGCCGCGTAGAGGCTGCCGATGGCTCCAGCCCCCACCACCACGATGCGCCGCAGGGGCGGCCCGGTCACCCCCGCACCGGGCGGGCTCGGCTCGTCGGCCGTCATGCCTTCGAGAGCTGCAACGCGAGGGGGACGAGCTCGCTGCCCGTCGACGATGCGAAGAGCGGGCCGCTTGTGAGCTGCGCCGCCAGCGAGTTCGCCGTGGTGATCAGGTGGTTGGTGAGCTCGTGGGCGGCCCGTTCCGGATCGTGGCGAACGCACGCCTGGACGAGCAGCTCGTGGTTCCGGACGTTGCGGGAGGCGGCGGCGCTGGTGGCCATGGCGAGCCGGTACCGCTCGCTCGACTCCCACAACGGCTGGATGAGCCGCAGCATCCACGCCGAGCGGGCGGCGCGGTACAGCGTCAGGTGCAGCTCGCTGTGGGCCCGCCACAGCTCCACCGACCCGACCGGCTCGGAGCGCATCGCGGCCAGGACCGCCTTCGCCCGGGCGGCGTCCTCCTCGGTGAACAGCTGGGCGGCACGGGCGATGGCCAGGGGCTCGAGGGACAGGCGTGCCTCGTAGATCTCCCGGAGGTCGGTGACCGACAGCTCCGTGATGCGGGCCCCCTTGTGGGGCACGTTCTCCACCAGGCCCAGCGCGTCGAGCCGGCGGATCGCCTCCCGCACCGGCATGGGGCTCATCTCCAGGGCGCTTGCCAGGTCCTCGATGGGGATCCGCTCCCCGGGCCGAAGCTTGCCGGTGAGGATCGCCTGGTGCAGGGAGATGAAGGCTTTCTCGGCGAGCGTCCGGTGGGCGGGCAGCCCCCGGCCGCCGTCCGGGACGGCCCAGTCCTCGGCCAGCCCGCGCGTGCGCACCCCGCCTCCGTTGTGTTGCGAAGCCATAGGCGCACCTCCTCGGCTCGACAGCTTCATCTGATCAATGATCGCACATCGCCCCCCGGAAAGCGGGGGTCCCGGCGCAGGGGGTGCCGACCGGCGCGTGGCCCGCGCCCTCACCGTGGCCGCCGCCCTCACCGTGGCCGCCCTCACCGTGGCCGCCGCCCCCGGCGCAGGATGCGCTGCGCCGCCTGGTACCCCGAGACCGCGTTGAGCCCCCCGCCGGGCCAGGTCGAGGCACCGATCATCCACAGATCGCGCACTGGCGTCCGGTAGCCCGACATGCCCCAGGCGGGGCGCAACAGGAAGTTCTGCCGCAGGTGCATGCTGCCCGACAGGCTGTCGCCGCCCACGAGGTTCGCGTTCTGGCGCTCGAGGTCTGCGGGTGACAGGACGGCCATCCCGGTGACGAGCTCCCCGATCCCCGGCGCGTAGCGCTCGAGCTTCCGCATCACGCGCTCGGCGTAGCGAGGAGCGGCGTCGTCCCAGCCGCCGCGGCGCCGCGTCGGCGCCGTGGCGGGCAGCGGCCGCACCTGGACCCAGAGCATGTGGCCGCCGTCGGGCACCCGGGTGGGATCGACGGCCGAGGTCTGGCCGACGACCAACAGCGGCTCGGCGGGGAGGCGGCCCGCCAGGGCGTCGGCATAGGCGCGAGCCAGGTCGTCCACGTACGGTGCCAGGTGCACGTAGGCGAACGATGCCAGCCGCTCCCCCGCCGCCCACGGGACGGGCGCGGAGAGCGACAGGTGGAGCATCATCGTCCCGGGGCCGTACCGGTACGTCGTGAGGGCGCGCCGGCTCGGACCGGGGAGGTCGGCCGGGCCCAGCAGGTCGCCCGCCAGCGACGTTGGCGTCACTCCGGCGACAACGGCCCGGGCGGCCGTCACCCGCTCCCCGGTGTCGAGCTCGACCCCCACGGCTCGGCCGTCCCGCACCGAGACGCGGGTCACCCTGGTGGCGGTGCGCAGCTCCCCTCCATGCGCACGGAGCACGCCGACGAGCGCGTCCACCAGGGTGCGTGCACCGCCCTTGGCCACCGCCATCCCGCCACGCTGGTCGGCGAAGGCCTCGAGGAACGGGAAGACCGCCCCACCGGCGACGTCGGGTCCGAAGTCGAGGTGGAGCCCCCACGGGGCGATGAGCGCCTTCGCCTTGTCCGTGACGAGGTACTCGTCGACGAGCTCCCGGCACGAGCTGAGGAGCAGGCGCCCGAGCGCCACCGTCCCGCTCGGGCCCGCGCTCCGGAGCGCCCCCAGACCCACCCGCGCCAGCTCCCACGAGGGCGCCCGGGCTGCGTAGGTGCGAAAGAGCACCGGTGACAACCGATCGAAGAGCGCATCGAGCTCGCGCCAGCCCGCCGCGTCCCCCGGACTGGCGGCGCCCAGCTCTGCCAGGGTCTCGTCGCGGTCGGTCGTCACGCCGAGCGCGGTCCCGTCCGGGAAGGCGCTCGCATACGGCCGGGTCGATGCCGCCACCTCGAACCCGTGGCGCTCGAGCGCGCCGCGGCGCGAGGCGTAGAAGGCGGAGCCGAGGAACAGGTTGAGGTTGGTCGCGAAGACGTCGTGCACGTAGCCGGGCCGCGTCAGCTCGGCGCTCCGGAGGGCACCCCCCGCCTCTGATGCGGCCTCCACCACCAGCACGTGGTAGCCCGCCTCCGCCAGCGTCACCGCCGCGACGAGGCCGTTGTGGCCGGCGCCGATCACCACCGCGTCGTAGCGCTCGGTCATGGTCGCCCCGGTCGTGTGGGCTCAGGGCCGCTCGGTGCCGTCGAAGACCTTCATCGGGACGAGCGACAGCAGCTCCGCCTCCCCCTGCGCGATCCGCCACGTGTCCTGCATGTACATGCAGGAGCTGCCGTCCTGGCTGATCACATGAGGATGCATCGAGATGATCATGTCCTCGAGCAGCTCGACCTCGACACCGTCGCCGATGCGGGGGTGCTCGATCATGGTCATTCCGATGGAGTGCCCGGTCACGTGGCCGAGCTGCAGCCCGCGGCTCCGGAACGGCTGGGAGCAGGTTCGGTGGGCGTCGTGCGCCGACTCCCCGGCGCGGAGTGCCTTGGGCACCAACTCGCTGTACTCGGCGTAGGCCTCGAGGAGCAGCTTCGTGTCGTCGGAGAGCGATCCCTTCGAGAGCGGGCGGGTGAACTCGACCCAGTAGCCCGAGGGGCCGGCGACCTCGAGCGAGTACAGCAGCAGGTCGTCGGGGGCGACCGGGGTGCCGTGCTCGGGGATCCGGAACTCGGGCGTCGCCGAGCCGTGGTTTCCCCACAGCACCATGTCCATGGTCTGGCGGCCGCAGCCGGCCCGCATGAACGTCGCCTCGGCCTCGGCCATGAGGTCCGCCTGCGTCACGCCCGGCTGGCCGAACACGGACTGCACCGCCCAGAACCCCGACTCGTTGATGGCCATGGTCTCGCGCACCATGGCCAGCTCCTCCTGGCTCCGCACCGCTCGGACCAGGTCGAACTCGTCGTCGAACCCGATGATCTCCAGTGTCGACGCGTGCAGGGCGCGGTAGTCGCGCACGCACATGATGTAGTCCAGGCCGTACACGCCGACCCGCCTCGCACCGGCGGCCGAGAGGTGGTTCGCCATCCACTCTCCCGGGCGGTCGGCGAACACCTGCTCGTGGACGAAGCCGTCGCCGTGCTCGCCGACGTAGCGGGCCTCGCTGGGGAAGACGGCCATCGGCTCGCCCTCCAGCGGCACGACCACGTAGGAGTAGCGGTGGACGATGCGGAACCCCGACATGTAGCGCACCCCACCGCCAAAGCCCGTGTACTCGCTGCCGCACACGACCAAGGCGTCGAGGCCCGCGTCGCCCATCGCTGCCCGCATGGCCCGATAGCGCCGCTCGACCTCGGCCTCACTCGGTTGCCGACTCACCCTGCACCTCCCGTCCGACGAACTGGTTGTGACGGCCGATCCATCGCTTGGCGCCGGCCCGCCTCCCGGCGAGGCGGCGCAACCAGCCTCGCCCAGCCACTCGGCTCACCCCTTCGGCTCAGCCATACGACGCCTCCAGGCCCTGGACCAACGCCACGATGGCGTCGTTGAGGGGCGTCTGGACGCCGCAACGCCGGCCGAGCGATGCGATCCCGCCGTTCAGCGAGTCGATCTCGGTCCGCCGGCGCGCCACCACGTCCTGCAGCATGCTCGCCTTGTGCCCGTACGCCACTTCGGCGGCGTGGTCGACCAGCGCCTCGGGATCGTCGTCCAGCGTGATCCCCAGCGCGGCCGCAACCGCCAGGTCCTCGGCGATGAGGGCGCTCACCAGGGCGCGGAGCCCGGGCTTCTCGCACACCTGGCCGTGGCTGAGGCCGGTGAGCGCGCCCAGCGGGTTGGTCGCGGCGTTGAAGATCAGCTTGTTCCACTGGGCACCGCGGGCGTCGGCCAACGCCTTGGTGGGCATGCCCGAGCGGGTGAGCAGGGAGGCCAGGCGCTCGACGGCCGGGAGCATCGAGGCGTCCTCGCCGAAAGGCCCGAGCCACGTCTCACCGCCGGTGTCCATGGCCACGACGCCGGGCTCGACCAGATGGCCCGCCGGGAACGTCGTGCCGAGGATGACGCGGGGGACGTGGGCGGCCAGCACCTCCTCGTTCCCGACACCGTTCTGGACGCTGGCCACCCACCCGTCCTGGAAGCAGTGCGCGGTCGCGGCGATGGCGGGTTCGGTCACGTAGCCCTTGGTGGCCACGATCCCGAAGTCGCACGGCGGCAAGGAGGCGGCGTCGGCGGAGGCCTGCACCCGCCCCACGAGCTCCTCTCTGCCCACGATCCGCAGGCCGTCGCGGTTGATGGCGTCGACATGGTCACGGGACAGGTCGTAGGCGAACACCTCCACCTCCTCCAGCTGCGCCAGGTGCGCGGCGAAGAGGCTCCCGACCGCGCCGCAGCCGACGATGCAGACCCGGGTGCGACCGCTCATCGGAAGTCGTCTCGGAAGGTGCCGAGCCGGTCGTGACCGGTTGCCGTCACCAGGTAATTGTCCTCGAGCCGCAAGCCCCCGCCGCCTGTCCAGTACGCACCAGGCTCGACGGCGAGCACCATGCCCTCCTCCAGGGTGCCGGGGCTGGCGTGGTGGGCCCAGGGCGGCTCGTGCGCCCGCACCCCCACGCCGTGGGCGACGGCGTGGTCCGGCTGGCCCGAGTAGCCGCCCTCGGCGATGCACTTCCTGATGGTCCGGTCGAGCTCGGCGATCTCGGTGCCCGGCCGGAACACGGCGAGCGCCTGGTCGCGAGCCTCGAGGAGAAGGTCCAGGAGGTCCACGTACCGCGCCTCGAGCGTGCCGGGGCAGAAGTTCTTCGTGAGGTCGGTCCAGTAACCGTCGGCGCAGACCCAGATCTCCATGAGCGTGGGCTGGTCGGCGACGACCGGACGGTGCCCGGTGGCGGTGAACGTCTTGATCCCCGGGCCTGACCAGACCAGCGTGAAGGCCCGTGCCATCTCGACCTTGCCCTGGTAGCCGATGCCGGTCTCGTGGACGAACCCCTCGAACATCGCGCCCACCTGGCTCTCGAGCATGCCGGGGTGGATCCGCGACCCGATGTGCTCGAGGCCGAGCGTGGCCAGCTCCTGCGCCAGCCGCATGCGCTCGACCTCCTGGGCCGTCTTGTGGGCGCGGGCCCGCACGAGCAGCCCGGTGGCGTCGACCACCTCACGCGCCACCCCGTCGAACGCCTCGAAGTAGCCCTTGGTGTACACCGTGGGCTCGCCGACCATGCGGTCCGCCGCCTGGGCGTTCTGGGACATCTCGATCCCGATGCGGCGTCCCAGGTCGCGCTCGGCCACGACGGACAGCGTGAGCGACAGGGCGCGATCAGCCGGCGACCGCGGGTCGTCGATGTCGTAGTGGGGGAAGGTCCGGATGTCCTCGGTCCATCCGGTCCTCGCGGCATCCTCGTACTGCGGGGCCACCACCACGATGGTCGGCACGCCCTCGCGCGGGAAGACGACGAAGTCGTACCCCTTCATGCACCAGTAGTTCGTGAGGTAGACGATGTTGTCCGGCGACCGCACGACCAGCGCGTCCAAGTCGTCCTCGGCCATCAGCTGGCGCACCCGGGCGAGGCGCGCCTCGTCGACCGGCCACGTCATCGGGATCCCCTCACCACTCGCGGAACGGCGGCGGCGGTGACCCGTGGGCCTTCTCCCAGGACACCACCTGGTTGCGAAGCGTGCCGACGCGGTCGATGGTGCACTCGACGACGTCCCCGGGGCGCAGGTACCACTTCTCCGCGTCGCTCTTGAACCCGGCGACACCCGAGACGGTCCCCGTCGTGAGCACGTCGCCGGCGCTGTAGCCGAGCGGCGAGTGGTGGGCGATGAGCTCGGGGATGGTGACCGACATGTTCCCCGAGTGGGACTGCTGGCGCAGGTCTCCGTTCACGAAGAGCCGCATGTCCAGGGTGTGGGGGTCTCCCACCTCGTCCGGGGTGACGATCCACGGGCCGAGCGGGCAGAAGGTCTGGATCGACTTGCAGAACGAGAACACGCCCGACTTCATCTCCCGGCGCTGGATGTCGCGGGCGGTGATGTCGTTGAAGATGAGGAAGCCGCCGATGTAGCTCTCGGCCTCCTTGTCGTCCAAGAAGGCGCCGTCGCGCCCGATCACCACGGCGAGCTCCAGCTCGTGGTCGAGCTCCTTGGTGAGGTGCTCGGGATAGACGATGTCGTCGTCCTGGCCGATGATGGCATCGACGTTCTGGAAGAACACGATCCACGGCGCGATGGCGTGCGACCAGTTGACCGTCTTGGACTCCTGCTCATGCTCGCGGAAGTTGCCCGAGGTGTGGATCAGCTTCTTGGGGATGATTGGCGGCAGCAGTTTGACGTCGGCCAGGGCGTACCGGGCGCCCGAGGCTTGACGTGCCGCCTCGAGCCCGGGTCCCTGTGCGAACAGCTCGCGCATGGTCCCGACGCCGTCGATCGTCACCACCTCGTCACCGTCGAGAACCCCAGGATGGTCGGTGCCGTCCGGCGCCTTGAAGGTCACAAGCTTCATTGCTCCACCTCGCATATCCGTGCCGCAGTGAGTGCATACACCTTCGCCGTCGAGACGAGGTCCTCGATCGCCAGGTTCTCCCCGTCCGGGTGCGGAAGCCCGCTCGACGCGCCGTAATTCAGCGATTCGATGCCGTAGCGAGTGAGGATCGACGCGTCCGACGACCACCGCACGGTGTCGTGTGCAGGCGGCTCACGGAAGACGTCGGCGTGCGACACCTCGATGGCGCGCACGAGGTCGTGGTCCGCTTCGATCTCGGCCCCCGGGCTGGTCACGAAGACCTCGAGATCGAAGCCGGCGTCGGGTGCGGCCGCTCGAAGCTCGGCCACCAGCGACTCGACGCGATGGCACGCGTGCTGCAGCGTCATCGTCGGCGGCACCCGCACGTCCAGGAACAGGTCGGTGCGCTGGGGGGTCCGGCTCGCCCGCCAGGGATCGCCCCCGCGCACGGCGCCGAGGTTGACGACGCCCGGCTGGCCACCGTAGGCGCTCTCCTCCTCGAAGGCGTCGATCCAGCGCTCGATCGTGCCCAACGCGCCGGCCATGCGCAGGATGGAGTTGTCCTTGCGCAGCGCCCGGGAAAAGGCGGTGTGGACGAACGGCCCGTTGCAGGAGATCCGGGCCCACACCGTGCCGTAGTGGCCGGTGACCACCCGGTTCTCCGTCGGTTCGCCCAGGACGCACAGGTCGATGGCGCCCCCGCCGTGCGACGCCAGGTAGTGGCTCCCGGCGGAGTAGCCGCGGTACTCGGCTCCGGTGTACTCGGTGCCCCACTGCGTCTTTTCGATCTCGCCGACCACGGCCGCCACCACGACCGAGCCCCGCAGGCGGGCGCCGGCGTCCCGGAGCGCGGCGACCGCCTCCAGATAGCAGGCGATGGCGCCCTTCATGTTGGCGATCCCCAGGCCCCACAGCCGCCCGTCGCGCTCGTAGGCGGAGGGCTGGAACCCGGGCCGGTCCCGCAGATGGGGCTCCGCGCCGGAGTACGAGGTGTCCATGTGCCCGTTGAACATCAACGTGCGCCCACCGCCCAGGCCGCGGAGCGTGCCCAGGACGTTCGGCCGTCCCGGCTCGACCTCTTGGAGCACGGTCGTGAGCCCGAGTGCCTCGCACCGGGCCCGAACCTCGTGCGCCACGGCCTCCTCGCTGCCGGTCGGGCTGGGCGTGTCGACCAGGGCACGCGCCGTGTCGACCAGGCGGCGCTCGTTGACGCACGCCGCGATCACTTGCGCTCGGTCGTCCCCGAGGATGTCGGTGCTGGTCGTCATCGACCGAAGTGCGGCAGGACCTGCGAGGCGAAGAGGTCGAGCTGTGCCTCTCGGTGCGCGCCCCAGAGCTCCAACATGATGTGGGTGCAGCCGGCGTCGGCGTACTCCTCGATGGCGGCGATGCAGTCGCTCGGCGTACCGGCGATCGGCTTCGTCCGGTCCAGGATCGAGTCCGTCACCGCTGCCGCGGCGGCCAGCCGCCCGCCCTGCCGCATCGCCTCGGCGATGGGTCGGATCTCCTCGCGGTCGAGCCCGGCTGACTCCAACAGCTCGTCGGCGGAGGCCTGGATGTTCTCGACCTTGTTCGCCAGGTACATGCCGGCGATCTCCCGAGCACCTTCCCGACCCTTCTCCCGGTCCTCGTCGATCGAAGCCACGATCGTGCAGCCGAGGTCGATGGCGTCGGCGTCCCTGCCTGACAGGGCCGCCCCCTCGGCCAGGTTGCGACGGGAACGCCGCACGAACTCGGGCGTGGTGATGCTCGGCGTGAGGAGGCCGTCGGCGAGCTCGCCCGCGGTCCGCTGGAGCCGGGGGCCGGTCCCCGCGATGTAGATGGGCGACACCTCGCGGGGGCAGGCGGCGTCGGACCGGATGGCCGGGACCGTGGCGTCGAAGACGGCGCCGTGGTAGTCGAGCTCCTCTCCCCCGAGCACGGCCCGCACGATCTCGACGCTCTCGCGCACCGTCTGCAGCGGCTTTGCCGGGCCGCGGGTCCCGATACCCGCCTCGCGCATGAAGATCTTGGACGCGCCGAACCCGATCAACAGGCGGTCGGGGCCGAGTGCCTCCTGGCTGAGTCGGGCTTCCATCGCCACTTGGATCGGGTGGCGCGTGTACGGGGAGATGATCCCCCAGCCCACCGCCAGTCGAGACGTCTCCCGCCCGATCAGCGCGGACAGCGCCGTCGACGACCGGGCCTCCATCGAGTGCAGCCGCCACCAGGGGTAGGCCTCGGCCAGCCAGATGGTGTCGAAGCCTCCCCGGTCCAGATGCGCCGCGTGGGAGAGTATGTCCTCGAGCGGCTCCATGGTGAGCTGCATCATTCCGATGCGCAATTCACGGGCCACGCCGTTGTCCCCTCTCCGACCCATCGAGTCCTCGCTGCCGTGTCGGGGATATTTGATCAGACTTTCTCACCCTGCGCAAGCCTTGCTGATAGTCTCGGCGGCCGTGACCCTGCGCGCCGCCGTCCCGACCGGCGCCGACCCGGACGCTACCGACGTGGCCGTCGTGGGGAGCGGGATCAACGCGCTGGTGTGCGGTGCGCTCCTCGCACAGGCAGGCGTCGGCGTGGTCGTCCTGGAGCAAGCCGAGGTGCTCGGCGGTGCGATCCGGACGGCCGAGCTGACGCTGCCGGGTTTCACGCACGACGTGTTCAGCGCGTGGCATCCCTTGTTCGTGGCGTCCAGCGCCCATGCCGAGCTCGGCGCGGCGCTGGCCCGCCACGGGCTGCGCTACGAGAACGCGCACGCCGTGACCGCCACGGCCACCGAGGGCGGCGGCGCCGTCGTGATGACCCGCTCGCGCGACGAGACCGTGGCGGAGCTCGAGCGGCACGGCGAGGGCGAGGGCGCCCGCTTCGTCGCCGACCGCCAGGCCTTCGACGCCGTCGCGCCGTGGGTGATGAGCCTGTTGAGCGACGAGGTGGTGAGCAGGACGACGCTGCA
>JAJYVT010000074.1 GCA_021791845.1 Actinomycetes bacterium
GCCCGGACCTCCCGGGCGAACAGCTCGATCGAGGGGCCGTCCGGCGCGTCGTGGTCGAGGGGCACGTCCAGCGTGTGGTCGGCCACCTCGAGATCCTGGTGGTTCCAGAAGTGCTCCGCCGGTGTCGGGCTGGGCGAGTCCTGTGCCATGCAGGGACGGTACCCGACGGCGCCGCCGTGGCCCTGGGCTGCAGGTGCAGGCGCACGAGCGGCCCTCGCGGCAGCCACGGCGCTGGCGGCTGCCGCACTGGTGGCAGCAGCCGCAGCCGTCCTATCCGAGTGCCCCCCGGACGGCCTGCACGACGTCGGCGCTGATGGCGAGCGGACCGCCGAACACCACCACTGTGGTGGTCGGGAGCAGGCTGGCCAGGTAGGCCGAGTACTCGGTCGGCAGCGGGAGGGTGGGGTTGACGATGAGCAGTGGCCCGGTGCGACCGTTGGTCGCCATGTAGACGCCACCGGCCGCGGCGTCGGCGAAGCCGGCCGAGGTGGCGACGCCGACGAGGGACGCGGACGGGAAGAACGTGGAGGCGACGGCGGCAGAGGTCCCGTAGAGGGTGGCGCCGTAGACCGGGATCGCTCCAGGATCCGCGCCGTACGCCGCCAGCGGTCCGCCGATGGCGTAGCGGGTGATGCCCGGGTGGGAGGCGATGTAGCTCGCGGTCGGTGCGGACTGGGTCGCGCCGTTGGTGAGCAAGATGGCGGCGTGCCTGGCGATCGCGGCCGGCACGGCCGACAGCGCGTCGTAGAAGTTGGTCCCCGTGGCCTCGAAGATCACGTTGGGGCTCCCCATCTCGAGGGCGATCAGGTAGGCGGTGTCGTACTCGTCGGTTCCTGCCTCGCGGACGACGCGGTAGCCGAGGCTGCGGAGCGTGGCGTCGACGGCCGGGCTGATCGCAAGGTCCCCCCCGAGCACGTAGACGGTGTCACCCCTCGGCAGCACCCGCTGGATCTCCGCCTCGGTCCTCGTGCTCAACGTGGAGCGCACCGACGCGCCCCAGGTGAGGAGCAGTGGTCCGTGCACGTACGCCGCGAGCGGCCCACCGGCCAGGGCGTCGGAGAAGAAGTCGTTCTGGGCGAGGACCACCGCCGAGGCGGAGCCGATGGTCGGGAACTCCGCCTGCGAGATGGCGATCGAGGTGGCGATGGCGTCGACGCCGTGGATCCGGGTGACGTACGGGGAGACGGGTGTCACGACCGCCGCCGTGCGCACCGGCCCGTTGGCTCCGACGGTGCCGCCATGGCCGTCGCCACCGGTCGCGCTCGCTCCCGCCGTCAGGCCGGAGACGGAGAGGACCAGCAGGCTGGCGAGGATGCCGGTTGCGGTCACGACCGCACGTCGCAGGGACTTCATGTCGCACCTCCATGGCGAAGCGTGCCACCGGGACGGATGAGCCCACGACGGGTCCCCGGTTCGCACCTGCTTCCATTAGCCGGCACGTAGGCGGCCACCACGTAGAGGCGAAGGTCCTCTCGACTCCACCCGGCAAGGCCGGCGGCCGTCGTCGATGGTCGAGAGCAGGAGCGTGCCGCCGTCTCCACGGCGCGCCCGGCAAGGTATCTTCATAGCTATGAAGATGTCGATCGCAGACGACGCCGAGGTGCTCGGTCTCGACGGCTGCGCCGTGCGCAACGTGGACGCCGGCCGGGTGTCGGCAGCCCGAGAGCGTCTGATCAGCGCCGAGGAGGCCGACGAGCTTGCCGCGTGCTTCCGGCTGCTCGGCGACCCCAAGCGGGTTCGCATCCTCTACGTCCTGCTCGAGGCGGGGGAGCTGTGCGTCTGTGACATCGCCGCCGCCGCCGAGGTCTCCGAGACGACCGTGTCCCAGGCCATGCGCCTCCTGCGAACCGCCGGGATCGTGCGGAACCGCAGGGACGGCCGGATGATCTACTACCGGCTCGACGACGCCCACGTGCGCCTGCTCCTCGACGTCTCCAAGGAGCACGTGGTGCACGAGGGGGTGGTCGAGCGTTGAGCGGTGGCCGGGCCGCTCGGCACCGCGGGGACGAGCCCGCGGCGCTTGGGCCGGACACCGACGTCCGCTACCTGATGGTGGCGCTCGGCCTCATCGCGGCCTTCATGGTGGGCGAAGTCGTCGCCGCCATCGTCAGCGGCTCCCTGGCGCTGTTCGCCGACGCCGGCCACATGCTCACGGACGTGGGCGCCCTGGCCGCAGCGGTGTGGGCGGCCCGCCTGGCGGCGCGGCCGGCAACGGGCACCTGGACCTTCGGGCTGAAGCGGGCCGAGATCCTCTCGGCGACCGCCAACGGCGTGCTTCTCGTGGTTGTCGCCGTCGTGATCACCATCGAGGCGGTCCGGCGCCTGATCTCCCCGCCGCCCGTCGACGGCATGGTGGTGCTCGTGGTCGCCCTCGTCGGGGCGGCGGTGAACGTGGTCGCCACCATCACGCTGGCCCGGGCGAACCGACGATCCCTCAACGTCCAGGGGGCCTTCGCCCACGTGGTCACCGACCTCTACGCCTTCCTCGGCACGGCCGCCGCCGGGCTCGTCATCGTCCTGACCGGCTGGAACCGGGCAGACGCGGTGGCGTCCCTCCTCGTGGCCGCCCTCATGATCCTTGCCGCCCGGGCGCTGCTCGCCCAGGGTGGCCGCATCCTGCTCCAGGCCACGCCGGATGAGATCTCGCTCGAGGAGGTCCGTGCCCACCTCGCCGGCGTGGACCACGTTGTCGGCGTCCACGACCTGCATGCCTGGACCGTCACCTCCGGTCTGCCCACGCTGAGCGCCCACGTGGTGGTGGAGGACCACTGCTTCGCCTCCGGCCACGCCCCCCAGATCCTCGACGCCCTGCAGAGCTGCCTCGGGCACCACTTCGACGTCGAGCACGCCACCTTCCAGCTGGAGCCGGCCAGCCACGCCGCCCACGAGCAGAGCCGCCACCCGTAGACGTCGCGTGCCCGCCCGGGCGCCGGCTGCACGCCGCGCACGGTCATCCACATGGTTGCCGCCGGCACGCTCGCGCGCGAACATCAGGGCCGTGCAGTGCCACGCCGCGTCGCGGACCCGCTGAGAGACCGCTCGCCGACGGCGAGCAGGGACGTCCCGTGACGTCCGGTCCTGATCCGCGCCGCCTCTTCTCTCACTCGAAAGGCCCTGCCATGCACATCCGACCGCTCGAGGTCGACGACTATCCCGCCACGCTCGATCTTCTCGTGGCGACCTTCGCCCCGCTCTTCGAGGACTACGTACGACCGCTCCTCGGAGCGCAGGTCTTCGATCATCAACACGGCCACTGGGAACAGGACTACCGAGACGTCCTCCCGACGCTCCACGTCCCGGAGTCGGGCCGGCATGCCGCTGTCGCTCACCCCGCCGACGGGGCCATCGCCGGCCTGGTCTCCTGGAGGTTCGACGACCGGCCGCACCACGGTGAGATCTCACTGCTCGCGGTGTCGCCCCTCCATGGGCGTCGGCACATCGGGCGCCGCCTGTGCGAGCACGCAATCCACCACCTCCGCGCCGGGGGTGTGGACGTCGTCCAGATCGCCACGGGCGGCGATCCCTTCCACGCACCGGCCCGAGCGCTCTACGAGTCGCTCGGTCTCACCCGCGTGCCGACGGCCGTGTACCTGGGATCGATCCGGACGGAGGTCGCCGGCACCTCCCACCCGGCTCCCGGCGCGATACGGGGTTGCTAGCTGAGCTAGCTGTCAGCTAGCTTTCCTCAACGTGACGGCTGAGGAACGCAGGGCGCTCTTCGTGCGCCTTCCCGTCGCACAGGCCAGGCGGGTGGAAGCCGCTGCTCGACGGGTGGGGCGCACCAAACAGGACTACGTCGCCGCCGTGCTCGCGGCGTCGCTTGACGCCGGACCGGGGGCGGGCCTCGGCGTCTTGCGCTGGACGGATCGCTCCGATGGCGCCGGAGCCACCTCCGGAGCCACCTCCGGAGCGGACGGTGGAGCGGACGGTGGAGCGGACGACGTCCTCACGTTGCAGGAGCTCGCGACGCTGCTCAAGGTGAGCGAGGGGGCAGTGATGGATCGCGTGGTCGCCGGCGACCTGCCCGGTCGCCGTTTCGGCGACCAGTGGCGGTTCTCACGGGGCGCAGTGCTCGAATGGCTCGACGGCAGCGACGCCGACCGCCGCCAGTACGGCTTCCGATCCGGGAAGCAAACGGCCGGAGCATCCCCGGGGACGCTCCGGCGCAAGGAGCGGACCTGACGTGAGGGTGCTGGTACTCAGCGGAACGGGCTGGCTGAGCGGGCAGCTGGCAACCGAGGCGTTGCGCGCTGGCCACGAGGTCGTGTGCCTCGCCCGCGGGCACTCCGGGCAACCGGCGACTGGCGCGGCCTTCCTCCCTGCCGACCGAAGCACTCCGGGGGCGTACGAGGCACTGGCCGGTGAACGTTGGGATGTCACCTTCGACGTCGCCCGACAACCGGGGCAGGTGCGGGAGGCAGCTGCCGCGCTCGTCGAACGGACCACGCTGTACGCCTTCGTCTCCTCGATCAGTGTGTACGCCGAGCACACGGAGCTCGGACTGGATGAGGACGCTCCCCTTCTCGGAGCTCTCGAGGGAGACGTCATGCCGTCGCTCGAGCACTACGGCGAAGCCAAGGTCGCCTGCGAGCATCATGTCCTCTCCGCCTTCGGCCTCGATCGCAGCCTCATCGCCCGGCCAGGCCTGATTGCCGGGCCTGGAGACGTGTCGGACCGAACGGGGTACTGGCCGTACCGGTTCGCGCATCCGGCGGCTCCCGAGGGCCGGGTACTGGTCCCGGACGCCCCAGGCGAGTGGGCTCAGGTCATCGACGTGCGGGACCTCGCGAAGTGGTTGCTGGCCGCGGCATGCGACGGTGTCTGCGGGATCTACAACGCGGTCGGCCCGGCCGTGCCCCTGGCGGACCACCTCGAGGCGGCGCGCTCGGTGGCGGGCCACACCGGCCAGACGGTTGTCGCCTCGCCCGACTGGCTGCGCGCCCACGATGTGCAACCGTGGGCGGGTCCCCGCTCTCTGCCACTGTGGACGGGTGACCCGGAGCTCGCCGGGCACGGTGCCCACACTGGAACGAGGGCAACGGCGGCAGGGCTGGTGTTCCGGTCATTGGAGCAGACGTTGGCGGACACGCTGGTATGGGAGCGCGGACGGATGCAACCGCAACCTCGCGCCGCTGGGCTCGCGGACGGCGAAGAGCGCGAACTGCTGGAGGCGTTCGTAGGGTCTGAACGATCGGGGATGTAGGCCCGCTCGCCTGGCTCCTTCCTTCTCGCGGACACGCGGCGGGGCTCGGATGCGAGAATGGCCGCAGGCAGGTGGTCACGACGCCAGACCGCTTCGTGTGCCTGCCCTCGGAAGGAGCTCGGACATGAGCGAAGCAGCGGAGTACGCGATCGGTGCCCAGGTCTACTGTGAACAAGGCCCGTGTGGCGAGCTCTTGCGTGTCGTCGTCGATCCCGTCAAGCGCGCGATCACCCACGTCGTCGTAGGGGAGCGACATGGCCAGGATGTCGATCGACTCGTTCCGGTCGACCTCGTCGAGTCGGCAACGGAACGAGACCTGCGCCTGCACTGCACGCTCGAGCAGTTCGCCTCCCTCGAAGCTGCCGAAGAGACCAAATTCGTTCAACCGCCCGGGGGGCAGTGGGGCTACGGGCAGGGTCAGATGTTGATGTTGCCCTTCTTCGGTCTGGGGGGCATGGGGATGCTCGGCGGCCTGGGCATGGGCGGCCTGGGCATGGGCATGGGCGGCCTGGGCATGGGCATGGGCGGCCTGGGCATGGGCGGCCTGGGCATGGGCGGCATCGGCATGGGCATGGGCGGCATGGGCACGGCCGGGTCTCAGCAGGGGGTCACCTACGACAAGGTCCCACCAGGCGAAGTCGAAGTGGAACGCGGGCAACATGTCCATGCGTCGGACGGTGCGATCGGGCATGTCCGTGGGCTCGTCATCGATCCGAGTGACCACCAGGTGACCCATGTTCTCCTGGATGAAGGCCACCTTTGGGGCAAGAAGGAGGTCTCCATCCCGATCTCTGCCGTGATCGGCGTTGACGGGGATGGCGTTCGGGTCCGTCTCACGAAGGCAGAGATCGCCGACCTGCCTCCTGTCGTGGACGTGGACGGGGACGGGGACGGGGACGGGGACGGGTCGGGCGACCAGCCCCTGCGCAGCGAATAGGCGGCGAGGCGGCGAGGCGGCCGCCCTCACTGCTGCTCACGGCGACACCATCGTTGTTCCCGTCTGGTGACGCTCCTACGAGACAGGCGAGGCGCGCAGGCCGAGGGCCCTGCACACATTGGCCGCCTTTCCCAGCGCCGCGATCACCGATCGGGGCTCCGGCGGGCAAGGTGCGAGCGGGGCCCGGCGGTCGTGGCTGTGCCATGACGGCCGGGGACCACGGCCGGTCTGCAAGGTCACTCAGCTGGGGGAAATGCAGCCTCGATCACCGCCTGTGCCTGGGCGACGACGGTCTTCGGAAGGGTGTCCCGCTGCGCGGAGAAGCCCGACCGCACGAAGTCGATCCCGAGCACCCAGACGCCTTCAACCTCCTCGGGTGGGAAGGACCTCGAGGGCTCTCCGATGAACACGATGAAGCCTTGCACCGGAACGTCGTCCAGCCCGGCTCGATCGAGAACCTCTTCGACTGCAGCAACTTGTTCGAGGACACGTCGAAGACTCGCTGTCTGCCGGTACTTGCCAGTGCGCATCTGACCATTGCGCACGCTCACTGGCCAGGACCAATTCTTGGCATCGAGCACCGCCACACCGGCCGGTCCGACGAACAGCTCGTCCATGTTTCCCCCGGTCGGCGAGCAGCGGTCCGCCAACGGGAGCCAGCCGCAGTCGACAAGCCCTTGCGCCGCCTCGTCCAAGACCCGTTCTCCGGCCGCACCTGCACGGAATCGCGCCGCTCGTTGTTCGGCAGCCTCTGCCTTCTTCCGAAGTGCGAGGGCTCGCGCTTCTGCGCGCTGCGCGACTGCAGTCGCGGAATCACCTGCGCCCATCCGTACCCCTCTCAGTCGCGGAGCACTCTCGCGCTACCGGCCTGTCCCTATCCCATCGCAAAGCGTACCCACGATGCGATCACGTTGTCGATGGGGCCTGTGACGTTTGGCGGGGGCGTGAACTCCGTGCACGGGCGAGGTCCCGATGGAGGAGCAGGGTGGGCTGGTCGGAGGCGGCGATGCACAGCTCGTGCGCGGCGCCGATGTGGCGGAGCTCTTCGACCGCCTCGGTGTGGAGGCCAACTGCGCGTGCGAGATCGGCATGCGGTGGTGCTCGGGCCGGGACGACATGCCCCGCACGAAGCTCAGCACGAAGCGGCGGCGGTCAGGGCCCCGGCGAGGAGCGGGCGTCCTCCCGGCCGTGCCCCGCGCAGAGCCTGCCGGGTCGTGCTCGTCGTTACGCGGTGGGAGATCAGCGGAGACCTCGGCCTCACCGTCCGCCCGTTGCACCACGACGGTCTCCGGCGATGGTGTGTCACTACGCTGCGTTGCCGACAGTTGAAAGGAGTCCTGCATGGTGTTCTGGCAGCTGACCATCGACGCGAACGACCCCGCCGTCCTGGCGCGCTTCTGGGGAGAAGCACTCGGCTACGTGCGGTCGCCGCCGGCCGAACCGGAGACCACGTGGGACGCTCACTACCACGCCCGGCTGGAGGGGCAGGCAGCGTTCGTCGACCGGCTGTTCGACCCGGACGGCCTGCGCCCGCCGATCTGGTTCCAGGAAGTCCCCGAGGGCAAAGCAGGGAAGAACCGCCTTCACCTCGACCTGTATCCGACCGGGCGAGACCGGTCGCTGCCAATGGACCGCCGAGTCGATCTGGTGGAGGCGAAGGTGGCCGAGCTCACCCGCTTGGGGGCGAGCGTGGAGCACAGGACCCGACACGACGATCCTGAAGATCCAATTTACTTCGCCGTCATGCACGATCCCGAGGGCAACGAGTTCTGTATCGGCTAGCGCGCGGGGAGCCGACGCGTCCCGGCGGCGCGCCGCCGACCGGCCCGGATGGTATGGTCGCTGGTATGGCGACTCGGAAAGTCACCGTCACGCTCGACGAAGAGCAGTTGGACCGAGTCCGGTCGTTGGTCGAGTCGGGGTCCGCGTCGAGCGTGTCGGGATTCGTCCAGCACGCGGTTGGCCTTGCCCTCGACGACGTGGCGGGCTGGGGAGCGATGCTCGCCGACGCACTGCGTGCAACGGGTGGAAGCCTCTCGGCGACAGAGCGTCGCTGGGCGGACGAGGCGCTTGGCGTCGGCGGCCGGCGCAAGAGAGTGCCCGCAGCCTGATGGCTGGTCTCACCTTCGATGCCGGGGGTCTGATCGCACTCGACCGCCAGGACCGTACGGTCCTCGTGCTTCTTGCCCGCGCCCGGGAGACCGGCTCTCGGATCACGGTTCCCGCTGCAGCGCTTGCCCAAGCGATCCGGCAGCAAGAGGGCCAGGCTCTCCTTGCCCGTCTCATCCGCCAACCCACCACGGACGTCGTCCCCCTCGACCGGGTGGACGCCACCAGTGTCGGGCGAGTGTTGGCTGCGAGCGAGACGAGCGACGTCGTCGACGCACACGTCGTCATCTGCGCGCGCCGGGCACGCCAGCGGATCGTGACGTCGGAGCCAGGAGGCTTGCGACGGCTCGATCCCACAGCTGATCTGACGTTGGTGTGATTCGCCCTCCAGGGACGAGAGCGCTGTGAGTGACGTCGCCGCGAACGGCTCGATGGTCGCGTTCCGCGAGCTCGCCCTGCAGGTGCGTGCGGCTGGGCTGCTCGATCGCAGGCGCAACTATTACGTCGTCAAGATCAGCCTGACCGTCGCGATGTTGGCAGGTGGGTGGGCTGCGTTCGTTGTCGTTGGCAACTCGTGGGCAGTCCTCGGCGTCGCCGTCTTCCTGGGAGTGGTCTTCGCCCAGCTGGGCTTCATCGGGCACGACGCTGGCCACCAGCAGATCTTTGCGTCACGGTCCGCCAATCGGCTGGTCGGGCTCGTGGTCGGGAACGCGCTGATCGGTCTGAGCTTCGGGTGGTGGGTCCCCAAGCACAATGCGCACCACTCCCACCCGAACGAGCTGGACCGTGACCCCGACGTCGGATCCGACGTCTTCGGCGTGTTCGGGAGCGCCCCTGCGCACGAGCGGAAGGGGCTCCTCCGCCTCCTCGCTCGGTGGAGGGCACCGCTGTTCTTTCCCCTCTTGGCGCTACGAAGCGTGGGTCTGCACGTGGGCGCAATGCGCGACTTCGTCGGTCGACGCGACCGCCGAGCGATCGGCGAGGGGCTGGTGGTCTTGGCCCATGGCGTCGCGTTCCTCACGCTCGTAGCAGTGGTGCTCAGCCCGGTCAAGGCGGTCGCATTCGTCGTCGTCCAACAGGCAGTCTTCTCGGTCTACCTCGGAGTGAGCTTCGCGCCCAACCACAAGGGGATGCCCCTCCTCTCGGCCGGAACAACGCTGGGGTTCGCCGACCGCCAGGTCCTCACGTCCCGCAATGTCACCGGTGGCGCCCTGGCCACCTTCGTGCTCGGCGGTCTCAACTACCAGATCGAGCATCATCTCTTTCCGTCGATGCCGCGGCCGAATCTTCGGCGTGCGCAGGTTCTCGTCAAGACCTTCTGCCACACGAGCGACCTGACGTATTGCGAGGTGAGCTTCGTTGAGTCCTTCCAGCTGATCGTTCGCCACTTGCGGGCTCGCTCGCGTGACGACCCGTCCGTCTCCGACGAGCGCTGTGGCGTGATGAGCTCTCCTTGAGCCCGATCGTCGCGGCGGGGCTCGCCTCGCGCGTGGTGCACCCGGGCGGGGCCCTTGCCCCCCAGACCGCAACGTGGAGTGCAACTCAGGGGCACGTCGACCGCTGGTCCGATAGTGTGCCCCTGCACTCGTCGGGGATGCGCGCGAGGTGGCCTTGGTCATGAGCGACTCGGAGGGCGTCGGGGCGGTACCGCTCGCTGGCGCGCCAGCCGTGGCAATCCGTGCGTTCACCGAGGCCGCTCTGTACCGTTCGCTGCTCGACCGGCTGCCCGATGTGACCGTCTTCGTCTTCGACGAGCAGCTCCGATACGTGCTCGTCGGTGGTGCGGCGTTCTCGCGTCTGGGATGGACTCGCGAGGAGCTGCTTGGTCGCAGACCGAGTGACGTCATGTCTGCCGAAGAGGGAGCGGTACTCGAGGAGCATTTCAGTGCTGCGCTGGGGGGTGAGACGCGCCACTACGAGCACCCGGGGATTCGTCGATCCGACACCCACTGGATGAGCACGATCAGTCCCCTCGTCGCAGGTGATGGGTCCGTCGTCGGGGGCACCGTCGTATCCCGTGACGTCGCCGAGATCCGCCGGTTGGAGGATGCCGGGCGCCGTCTCGAGGTGTCGGCGTCCGCCGCCACCGAGCGTGTCCACGCGGAGCGTTTCCTGCGTGAACGGCTCGAGTTCCTGAACGAGGTCAACCGTGTCCTGGCGACCACTGTCAGCCGAAGGGATGTGATGCGAGCGGTGACGAGGGCTGCGGTCCCTCGTCTCGGCGACTGGTGCTCGATCCATGTGTTCTTCGAGCCGCACGATCTGGTTCCAGAGGTCGAAGTCGCCCACGTCGACCCCGCAATGGTCGAGTACGCGCGTGAGCTGCAGGAGCGGTTCCCCTACGATCCCGCCGCACCGAGGGGTGTCCCCTCCGTCGTCCGCACTCGTCAGCCCGAGCTTCTGGCTGAGATCAACGAAGAAGTGCTCGCCCAGGTCGAGCTCCCTGAAGACGCGCTCGACGTCGTGCGAGCGCTCCGGCTCCACTCGGTGATCACGGTACCGCTGATCAAGTGGGACCGCGTTGTCGGAGCCATGCAGTTCGTCCTCTCGGGCCCCGGCCGGCGCTACGACCGGGACGACCTCACCCTCGCCGAAGCGGTCGCCGGGCGGGTCGCCTCGTCGCTCGAGAACCACCGACTGATGGAGCAGCAGAAGGCCATCGTCCAGACGTTGCAGCGAAGTCTGCTGCCGGTCCGGCTCCCGGACATCCCCGGGATCGGGCGCGCCGTCACCTACCGGGCGGCAGGCGAGGGCAACGAGGTGGGGGGCGACTTCTACGACGCCTTCGAGATCGACCAAAGCCGCTTCGGCGTTGTCATCGGCGATGTGTGCGGCAAGGGGCCGCACGCGGCGGCGCTGACCTCGCTCATGCGTCATAGCGTCCGTGCCAACGCCTGGCGGGGCGACCGCCCGGCGGAAGTGCTCGCTCACGTCAACGACGCGGTCAGGCGTACGGAGCCCGCGACCTTCTGCACCCTTGTCTACGGCGAGCTCGAGTGCCGGCCGGACGGTGCCACCCTGACCATCGCCAATGGTGGTCATCCGCCTCCGATCGTCGTGCGAGCGGGTGGTACTGCTGTTCCGACGGGTCGGCTCGGTCCGCTCGTCGGGGTGATCGAGGACCCGTCCTTCGAGGAGGAGACGATCGAGATCGACCGCGGGGACACGATCGTCCTCTACACCGACGGCGTGACCGACCTACCGCCGCCGAACGCCCTCGACGACGCCGAGCTCCTGACGATCGTCGGCGCGGCAGCACGAGAGGGCAGTGATGCCGAGGATGTGATCGCCAATCTCGCGGCGAGCCTCGAACGGCGGACGCCCTTCAGCGCACGCCATGACGACGTTGCCCTCCTCGTGCTGCGGGGACGGCCAGGTTAGGAGCCCAGGTGCGCGACCTGCTCGGCATGGACGTGCACTTCGGCACGCGCTGACGGCCGGCTCCGCAAGCGGGGGCGACACCCCCGGTCACGGAGCGAGACTTGTCGCTGCGGCTCGGGGGATGGTGGGCGAGGGCAGGGATCGCCGCGCCACCCGGACTCGCTCCGCCCAAGGACCGGCGCGAAGGTCCTCGAAGATCGCCGCGGCGTCGGTGAGACACTGGTCGGCGTTCTCGACCGCGCCGGTCGCGACCAGCCATTCGGCATGGTCGAGCAGGGTCACGCCGAGGTCGAACCTCGCCTCGAGCCGTCGGAAGCCGTCCTCGGCCGCCTCGTACGCCGGGCCGAGGTCGGAGCTCCCACTCAGGTACGCGAGGCGCGCGGCCAGACGGGTGGCGTGGGCACGGAGCCACGGAGTCACCTGGCCGGGCATGGCCTCCTCGACGTTGCGCAGCAGCCCCTCTGCCGCCGCGGCGTCCTCGAGCGCGAGCGCCGATTCGATCGCCAGGACGAGCGCGCGTTTCACTATCGGATACGTGAGGGTGAGCTCCCGGCGCATCTCGACGACGCGCGCGGCGGTCTCGAGCGCTTCCCGGAGGTGGCGCTCAGCGAAGAGCAGCTCCCCGCGGCAAAGGAGGTGGAGCGCCGCGGCCTCCTGCTGCTGCGCGTGCTCCTTCTCGGGTGTCGACTCGACGCGGCGCCGGGCCTCGGCGGTCTCACCCCGTTGGAGGAGCACGGAGACGACCGCGAGCCGGTGGTGCCCGAGCTCCTGGTCCAACGGCGACTCGTCGTCTGTCGGGCCCGGCGCGAACAGCGCGTCGGTCGTCATCGCCTCGTCCCAGCGACCGAGGTACGATTGGAGAGCGACCATCCCGCTTGCAACCCGCATCTCCAACCTCCGGGCGCCCATGCGTCGCGCCAGCTCGATCGACTCGGAGGTGAACTCGAGCGCCTCGACGAACCTGTCGACGGTCAAGAGGGCCAAGCACAAGTTGTTGTACGCACGTAGCGCAGCCGCGCCGAGGTCCTCTTCGAGTGCCACCTCGAGCGAGCGCCGGAGCACGGTGATGGCCTCGTCGACCCGCCCTCGGTAGATCAGCGTGATGCCTCGGCTGTTGAGCGCCTCGGCGAACACCTGCCGGAGCCCGAGGTGCTCGGCGAGCTCGAGCGCCTCCTCGAGGACGGGGACGGCCTCCCTCTCGCGGTTCGCAAGCGCAAGAAAGCGACCGAGCTGCGCGTCCACGGTCGCCAGGTTGGCGTCGGGGGACCATCCGGCCATCGCGTCGCGCACGGCCGTCATCCGCCTGATGGCGTCATCGAGGCGTCCACGGTCGTACTCGATGCCAGCGAGCCGCGCCTCGCAGCGGGCTGCGTCCCGCTCCTGGCCGATCTCGAGGAAAGCGGCGATGGCGCGCTCGAACGCGGCGGAAGCGTCTTCGAGTCGGCCTCCGAGCTCCGCCATCTGGCCGGCGCGCTCCGTCAGCTCCGCGTGCTCGAGCGGGGAGCTGCTGAGCGACGCGGCCTCGTCGAAGTAGCCCTCGGCCTCGGCGGGCGCGCCGAGTGATGCCGCTCGGCTCCCCGCCCTGACCAGCATCGTCTTCGCTCTGTCGCGCACGGCGGGACCGTCCTCGGCCGACTCGTCGAGCCGCCACGCGTCGAGGAGGTGCGCGGCGACAACCTCGGCGAGCTCGTCCTCGTCTCCACGTCCCTCCTCGAGATGCGCGGCGGCCTGGAGGTGGAGGCGCCGGCGGTCGTGGCGGGAAAGGGTCTCGTAGGCGACGGTGCGCATGAGGTCCTGGACGAAGCCGTACTGGCCGCGCTCGGCGGAGCGGGGATCGCTGTGGACGGTGAGCACCTCCCTGGTCACGAGATGCCCGAGCTCGTCGTCGAGCGGACCGTCGTCCGAGCCGGAGATCGCTGCAAGCGCGCGCTTGGTGAAGCTCTTGCCGAGCACGGAGGCCACCTGCACCAGCCGCCGCTCTCCTTCGGAGAGGCCGTCGAGGCGCGCGGCGATGAGCGCGTGCAGCGTCTCTGGGACCTCGAGGGAGCCGATCGAGCCCGTGGGCCGGTACGCTGCGCCTTCACGCACGAGGAACCCCCGGTCGAGGAGCATCCGGACGGTCTCGACCGCGTAGAGCGGTACGCCCTCGGCGCGGTCGAGGATCCGTGCTGCGAGGTCGTCCGGGAGGCCGGGGACGAAGCCTGCGAGCAGCTCGCGCATCTCGGCCGGTGCAAGCGGCTCCAGATGGAGGAAGGTGGCGTTGCGCTGGGCGGCGCCGAGGCCTACTCCCGAGTGGTCCGGCCGCGCCAGGCCCATCACGAACAGCGGCTGGCGCTTCGAGCGCTCCAGTAGGTACCCGATGAACTCGAGCAGTGACGTGTCCGCCCACTGCAGGTCCTCGAAGACCATGACGACGGGGACGTCCCGGGCAAGGTGCTCGAAGAAGAGACGCCACGCGCTGAAGAGCGTGTCGCGGCCGGAGGACGAGCGGTCCTCGGTGCCGATCAGCTGCGCAAGCCGGGGCTCGACGAAGCGGCGGTCCTCGGGATCGCCGATGTACCGCTCCACCGTGGCGTGGAGCTTCGCCGCGGCCGACGCGCGGTCCTCGCCCTCGAGGATGCCGGCGCGTCCCCTGACCATCTCTGCGAGTGCCCAATAGGTGACGCCATCGCCGTAGGCGAGGCAGCGGCCGCGATGCCACCGGTACGTCGACTGCAGCCCGTCCATGTACTTGAAGAACTCCCAGACGAGGCGCGACTTTCCGATGCCGGCTATACCGGTGACCTGGACGAGCTGTCCCCGTCGAGCGTCAGTCGAAGCGTGGAAGAGCTCCTTCACGACCTTCAGCTCGCGGTCGCGGCCTACGAAGGGCGGTTCGAGTCCCTCCGACTTCATGAGGCCGCCGACACCTGCCACGACCCGGACCGCTCGGAAGAGATGGACCGGGTCGGTCTTGCCCTTGAGCTGATGCTTCCCGGCGTCCACGTAGGTGATCGCTGCGTCGGTCGCCCGGCGCGTCGTCTCACCCACGAGCACCGAGCCTGGCTCGGCAACCGACTGGACGCGCGAGGCGGTGTTCACGAGATCGCCGGCGATCATGCCTTGGCCCTTTGCACCGACAGTGACAGCGGCTGCTCCGGTGAGCACTCCCGCACGTGCCGCAAGGTCCGGCGCTCCGATCTCGGCACCGAGCGTGGCGATCGCGTCGACGAGGTCGAGCGCACTTCGAACTGCCCGCTCAGCGTCGTCTTCTTGTGCGACTGGAGCACCCCAGACCGCCATGACGGCGTCGCCGATGAACTTCTCGACCGTACCGCCATAACGTTCGATGAGGGCATTGCAGGTCTCGAAGTAGCGCGACAGCAGCTCGCGAACGTCCTCGGGATCTCTGGACTGGGACAGCGTCGTGAAGCCCACGAGGTCGACGAACAGCACAGACACCATCCGCCGCTCGGTGTTGGCGCTCAGAGCACCCACCGGAGCCGTCGGAGGAACGCTGGGCCGCTCCGCCGGGTCGGCCGCGGTGTCAAGGGCGGTTCCGCACTCAGCGCAGAAGCGGGCGGAGGTGCGGGCCACGGTGCCGCAGGAGGCGCAGGTCCGTACCAGCGCGGTGCCGCACCGGTCGCAGAACTTGGCCGACGGCGGATTGTCGGCTCCGCAGCTGGCACAGTGCATCGGGTCTCCCTCGCCTCCGCTCTGTTGCGCAGCGTATCTCGACGGGTTCCAGGCGCGGAGCCTGCCGGATTGGAGTCAACCCGGGCGTCTCCGCCGGGACGAATGCACCGCCCAGCGAGGGCGAGCGTGGCTCGTCGTCACGTTGGCCCCGTTCGGCCACCAGAGGGACTCAGGTGTGCGACGCCGTTGCCAGGGAGGTCCATCTCGTCGATGGCATCTAGGAGATGTCTGTCGCAGGCGATGGATGGACATCGCGATCCCACGAGCTGGGCGTTCGCGCCCAATTGCGCCCATCTGCGCCCACCTGCGTCTACCTGGCGCGAGGAGTGTGCCCCGGACATCGGAGGGCACGCTGCGAGTGGGCGGTGCCGTGGATGGCGCGACGTCGCATCGGTTCCCGAGGGCTGACCCAGCGGGCGAGTCCTCTGAGCGACCGTGAACGGCACCTTACGTGCGAGGTCGCGGGGGATACTGGGACCCCTTGGCTGAGCGGTAGGGGGCGCGTCACTTCGTCAGGACCTCTCTCGGATTTGTTGGATAGCGTCGTCGACATCGCGGTAGCCGCCCCGCTCGAGTCCCTCGTAGAGCATGTCGGCGACGAAGGCCCACGAGGTCGGCCAGACGCCGCCGATTCGGTACGGCTCCATGAGGACGCCCGCGATCATCTGACCGAGCCCTGAGCTACGGGCGAGCAAACGGAAGCGCCGCAGGTCGATGAGGCGGTTCGCTGGGTGCCCAGAGAAGTTCACCCACTCCGCGA